>CAMLMA010000168.1 GCA_946481065.1 uncultured Nitrosomonadales bacterium | reverse complement strand
GGCGGCGGTGTCGCAGCCGGTTCGCTCGGCTTGCCGGATCTCGGCATCTCGACGCTGGAGGACGTGCTGATCGACGTGCGCCGCATCACCGACAACGTCGAGACCCCACTGCTGGTCGATATCGATACCGGCTTCGGCGGCGCCTTCAACATCGCGCGCACCATCAAGGCCATGACCAAGGCCGGCGCCGCGGCCGTGCATATCGAAGACCAGGTACAGAGCAAGCGCTGCGGCCATCGCCCGAACAAGGCCATCGTCAGCCAGGTCGAGATGGTCGACCGCATCAAGGCCGCTGTCGACGCCAAGACCGACCCTGACTTCGTCATCATGGCGCGCACCGACGCGCTTGCCGTGGAGGGCCTGCAATCCGCCATCGACCGCGCCTGCGCCTGTGTCGAAGCCGGGGCCGACATGATCTTCCCCGAGGCCATCACCAGCCTGCAGATGTACAAGCAATTCGCCGAAGCGGTGAAGGTGCCGGTGCTGGCCAACATCACCGAGTTCGGTTCGACGCCGCTATTCACGGTACAGGAGCTGGCGAGCGTCAACGTCGGCATGGTGCTGTATCCGCTGTCGGCGTTCCGCGCCATGAACGCCGCCGCGCTCAAGGTCTATCAGGCCGTGCGCCGTGACGGCACGCAAAAGAACGTGGTCGACACCATGCAGACGCGCATGGACCTCTACAAATACCTGGATTACCACGCATACGAAGAGAAGCTGGACCAGCTGTTCGCGAGCCAGCAAGGCACGGAGGAATAAGGCATGAACGCAGTCGTTGAACCCAAACGCAAGAAAGGCGTGGCGCTTGCCGGCGTCGCCGCCGGAACCACCGCCATCTGCACCGTCGGCCATAGCGGCAACGACCTGCATTATCGCGGCTATGACATCCTGGAGCTGGCGAAGCACGCCACTTTCGAAGAGGTGGCCTACCTGTTGATCCACGGCGAGCTGCCCAACCGGCAGCAACTGGCGGACTACCACAAGAAGCTCAAGCAGCTGCGCGCACTGCCCGAGGCGTTGAAGAAGGTGCTGGAGCAGATCCCCGCATCGGCGCATCCGATGGACGTCATGCGCACCGGCTGTGCCATGCTAGGCACGCTGGAACCGGAAGCGGCCGACCGCAATATCCAGGGTTCAAAGGATCTGGGCGACCGGCTCATCTCCTGCTTCGGCTCCATCCTGCTGTATTGGTACCACTACAGCCACAACGGCAAACGCGTCGAGGTCGTCACCGATGACGATTCCATCGCCGCGCACTTCCTGCATGTGCTGCACGGCAAGAAGCCATCCGAGCTGCATATCAAGGCCATGAACACCTCGCTCGTGCTGTATGCCGAACACGAGTTCAACGCCTCGACCTTCACCGCACGGGTGATCGCCGGCACGCTGTCCGATATGTACTCCTGCATCACGGGTGCCATCGGCGCCCTGCGCGGGCCCAAGCATGGCGGCGCCAACGAAGCGGCGATGGAGATCATCGAACGCTACAAGACACCGGACGAAGCCGAAGCCGATATCGTGCGTCGCATCGCCAACAAGGAGATCGTCATCGGCTTCGGCCACCCGGTCTATACCATCGCCGATCCGCGCAACGTCGCCATCAAGGAAGTCTCGCGCAGCCTGTGCCAGGATGCCGGCGACATGCATCTGTTCGACATCTCCGACCGCCTCGAGACCGTGATGTGGCGCGAGAAGAAGATGTTCCCCAACCTCGACTGGTACAGCGCGTCGAGCTATCACATGATGGGCATCCCCACCGGGATGTTCACACCGATCTTCGTCATCAGCCGCACCACCGGCTGGGTCGCGCATGTCATCGAGCAGCGTGTCGACAACAAGATCATCCGCCCCAACGCGGAATACACAGGGCCGGAAGATCGTGCCTATGTACCGATAACACAACGTCAATAACCGGCTTAACCCCCGCCTGCATTTTTCTGCCATTTGGCAGGCGGGATTTTTATGCCGAAATATCCCTATCCACCCAGAGTCGAGAGTCCTTATGTCCGCCCATATCTCTAATGTCCGTCCTGATCCTGACCAGGTGCTGGTCGATATCGCCAACTATGTCCACGATTACGTCATCGACAGCCATGAGGCCTACGACACCGCCCGCAACTGCCTGATGGATACCTTGGGCTGCGGTCTTGAAGCCCTCGAATACCCAGCCTGCACCAAACTGCTCGGGCCTATCGTGCCTGGCACCATCGTGCCCAACGGCAGCAAGGTACCCGGCACCAGCTACCAGCTCGACCCGGTACTCGGCGCGTTCAACATCGGCGCCATGATCCGCTGGCTGGATTTCAACGACACCTGGCTCGCCGCCGAATGGGGTCACCCGTCCGATAACCTCGGCGGCATCCTCGCTACGGCCGACTGGCTGTCGCGCACCCGCGTCGCGGAAGGCAAGGCACCGCTGACCATGCGCGACGTGCTCACCGCCATGATCAAGGCGCATGAGATCCAGGGCGTGCTGGCGCTGGAGAACAGTTTCAATCGCGTCGGGCTGGACCATGTCGTATTGGTGAAGGTCGCCTCCACCGCGGTCGTCGCCGGCATGCTGGGCGC
>CAMLMA010000167.1 GCA_946481065.1 uncultured Nitrosomonadales bacterium | reverse complement strand
CGGTGTCCGGGTTGAACAGCACGGTCGCCTGCTGGATGGTGCCGCCGTCTTCCAGGGTCTCGATCTGCCAGCGTGTCTCGTATTCGATGGCCTGCTGCATGAAGCGGAAGGAGTTGAGGTTCTTGATCTCGCGGCGGGTACCGAGCTTGTCGGAACCCTTGGGACGCACCGACACGTTGACGTCGCAGCGGAAACTGCCTTCCTGCATGTTGCCGTCGCAGATGCCGATCCACTGCACCAGTTCGTGCAGCTTCTTGGCATAGGCCACCGCTTCGGCCGCCGAGCGCATGTCAGGCTCGGTAACGATCTCCAGCAGCGGGGTGCCGGCACGATTGAGGTCGATGCCGGACATGCCCTCGCTGGCGCCGTGTACCGACTTGCCCGCATCTTCTTCCAGATGGGCACGCGTGATGTTGATGGTCTTTTCGGTATCGCCGACCTGGATGGTCAGCTTGCCCTTGCCGACGACCGGCAGCTCGTACTGGCTGATCTGGTAGCCCTTGGGCAGGTCGGGGTAGAAGTAGTTCTTGCGCGCGAACACCGAGCGCGGTGCGATCTCGGCATCGATCGCGAGGCCGAACTTGATGGCGCACTTGACGGCTTCCTTGTTCAGCACCGGCAGCACACCCGGCAGGGCCAGGCTCACTTCGCAGGCCTGGGTGTTCGGCTCAGCGCCGTAAGTGGTCGAGGCCCCGGAAAAGATCTTGGATCTGGTTTGCAGCTGGGTATGGGTCTCCAGCCCGATGACGACTTCCCATTCCACCTTAAACACCCTCCGGCATACGGGTATGCCAATCTGTCACTTGTTGATAGGCATGGCCGATATCGAGCATGCGTGCTTCGTCGAAATAATTGCCGATGACCTGCAGGCCTACCGGCAACTGCTTGCCGTCGACTTCGGCGAAACCAGCGGGGATGCTCATGCCGGGCAGGCCGGCGAGGTTGACGGCGATGGTGTAGAGGTCCTCAAGGTACATGGCAACCGGATCGCTGGTCTTCTCGCCAGTGCGGAACGCGGTCGACGGCGCGGCCGGGCCCATGATGACGTCGCACTGCTCGAACGCCCGGGCAAAGTCCTCGGCGATCAGGCGGCGGATCTGCTGTGCTTTCAAGTAGTAAGCGTCATAGTAGCCCGCGCTCAGTACATAGGTACCGATGAGGATGCGGCGCTTGACCTCGGCGCCGAAGCCTTCGGCGCGGCTCTTGCAGTACATGTCCATGAGGTCGGTGTACTCGGCAGCGCGATGGCCGTAGCGCACGCCGTCGTAACGTGAGAGGTTGCTCGACGCCTCGGCCGGCGCCAGTACGTAATAGACCGGGATGGACAGATTGTTGTTGGGCAGGCTGATATCGACGATCTCTGCGCCGAGCTTGCGGTACTGCTCGATCGCCGCTTGGACGACAGCGGCGACCTTGGCATCCAGACCCTCGGCGAAGTATTCGCGGGGCAGTCCGACGCGCAGCCCGGCGAGTGGCTTGGCCGGATCCATGGCGTAGAGACCACGGGTGTAGTCTTCCTTTTCGCGCTGCAGACTGGTCGAATCACGCTCGTCGAAGCCGGTCATGACGTTCATCATCAGCGCCATGTCTTCGCAGGACTTGGCCATCGGGCCTGCCTGGTCAAGGCTGGAGGCGAACGCGATCATGCCGTAACGCGATACCAGGCCATAGGTCGGCTTGAGGCCAGAGAAGCCACAAAGCGAAGCCGGCTGGCGGATGGAACCGCCGGTATCGGTACCGGTGGCAGCGGCGCATAGTCGCGCGGCGACCGCTGCGGCGCTACCGCCGGAACTGCCGCCGGGCACGCGCGTGCGGTCCCATGGGTTCTTCACGCCGCCGAAATACGAGGTCTCGTTCGACGAGCCCATGGCGAACTCGTCCATGTTGGTCTTGCCGAGATTGACGGCGCCAGCGGCGTCGAAGCGCTCGATGACACCGGCATCGTAAGGCCCGATGAAGTTATCGAGCATCTTCGAACCGCAGGTGGTCTTCCAACCCTTGGCGACGAAGATGTCCTTCTGTGCGATGGGAATGCCGGTCAAGGCCGATGCCGTGCCGCTTGCGATACGTTCGTCCGCTGCCCTGGCCTGGGCCAGGCTTTTTTCGGCATCGACCGTGATGTAGGCGTTGATATCCGGGTTGTGACGCGCGATACGCTGCAGGAATTCAGTGGTCATCTCCACACTGGAGATCTGTTTGCTGGCAAGCATCGCCCCCAGCGCTTTGAGGCTGTCGTTGATCATGTGCTGACGTTTATTCGATGACTTTGGGAACGAGGTAGAGCCCGTGCTCGACCGCTTGTGCGTCCGAACCGTTGCCGATCGCGGGCGCGACCGACTGGAACAATTCGCGCTGGTTGCTGGCCGTCACCACGTCTTCACGCAGGCGCTGCGTGACGTCCTGCGAATGCGACATGGGCGTGATGCCGGTGGTGTCCACCGCCTGCATCTGCTCGATGAGGCCGAGGATACCGGAAAGTTTGTGCAAGGTCGCTTCGGCCTCGGCATCGCTGATTTCGATGCGTGCGAGGTGAGCGATGCGCTTGACGTCGGAAGTGCTCAGTGACATGGGGCGACCCGTTCCAATAA
>CAMLMA010000166.1 GCA_946481065.1 uncultured Nitrosomonadales bacterium | reverse complement strand
TGCGCGTAGAGGCTGCTGTTGCCGATCTTGGGGTTCTTGACCGGTTGCCAGCCTTGTTTGATGAGTTCGGCTTTGACTTCCGGATAGGGTTGCCCGGCACTGAAGCTGGCTGGCTCGGCATGTGCCGCGAATGATAGTGAGAGTAGGGCGGCGAAAAGGCCTGATTGGCGCAGCAAGGTCATGGTGGTTGGCTCGTTGGGTTTCGGGGTGCTTCTATGACCCACGCGCCAGGTAATGATTCATCCGGTCAGCATCATATCCAGCGTTGGTTCGCTTCACGCTCTCCTACAACGATATCCGCACTTGGCCGATAGGCTGTCTCGATCGTCCTGGTTAATCTTTAACACCACTGACCTGACAAGGAGTGATAGCCATGATCGATACTTCCCAAATCAAGCCGGGCATGCCCGTCGTTTGTTCCGAGGGCGGCCAGTTCGCCACCGTGGATCACATGGAAGGCCCGGAGCATATCAAGCTGGAGAAGGACAACACCCAGCAGCACCATTACATCCCCATTGGTTGGGTGACGTCGCTGGAAGGCGGCAAGGTGCATGTGGATCGCCCCGGCGACCAGGCCATGATCGACTGGATGACGACCACGACCATCCAGTGATGCAGCTGCAGTCATGAAAAAGCCCGGCAATGCCGGGCTTTTTTGATGTTGTCGATGCTAAGTGCGTGATCGCTCGACCGTGCTTACTCGATCACAGTCGCTCAATCGTGCTCACTCAATCATAGTCATCCGTGTCGTGCGAGGCGGGCTCGACCGATTTGCCGGCGCAGTCGTGGCCTTCCTGTTCCATCTTGATGCGGTATTCGCAGGTGGGCAGGTGGCCTTCAAGCTTGCCGTTGATCTTGGTCGTCTCTTCCTTGCAGAAGGCGCAGCGGTAGCGGTGCATCTGGCCTTCGTAGGATTCTTGCGGGTAGTCGATATAAAACAGTCTTTTCATGGTGCTTTCTATTCCACTTCTTCGTCGCGCTGGCGTCTTGCCCTGACGCCTTCGGCCAGGGTGTCCAGCAGTTTTACGGTGTCTTCCCAGCCGAGGCAGGGGTCGGTGATGGATTTGCCGTATTCCAGCGTGCAGCCGGGGGTATGGTCCTGCTTGCCTTCGTTGAGGTGCGATTCGACCATGACGCCCATGATGCGGTCATCGCCATGCGCCAGTTGCCCGGCGACATCGGCGGCGACTTCCATCTGCAGCTTGTATTCCTTGCGGCTGTTGGCGTGCGAGCAGTCGATCATCACCTTGGCGTTGAGCCCGCCGCTGGCGAGTTCCTTGGCGGCCTTGTCCACATGCGCAGCATCGTAGTTCGGCGTTTTGCCGCCGCGCAGGATGACGTGGCAGTCTTCATTGCCGCTGGTGGAGATGATGGCGGAGTGCCCAGCCTTGGTCACCGACAGGAAATGGTGCGGGCTGCTGGCGGCCTTGATCGCATCGACCGCGATGCGGATGTTGCCGTCCGTGCCGTTCTTGAAGCCGACCGGGCACGAGAGGCCGGAAGCCAGCTCGCGGTGCACTTGCGATTCGGTGGTGCGCGCGCCGATGGCGCCCCAGCTCACGAGGTCTGCGGTGTATTGCGGCGTGATGGTATCGAGGAACTCGGTGCCGGCGGGCATGCCGAGTTCGTTCACTTCGAGCAGGAACTTGCGGGCAAGCGCCAGCCCGGCGTTGATATCGAAACTGCCGTCCAGGTGCGGGTCGTTGATCAGGCCTTTCCAGCCGACGGTGGTGCGCGGTTTTTCGAAATACACGCGCATGACGATCAACAGGTCGCGCGACAGGCGTTCGCGTTCGGCCAGCAGCTTGCGGGCGTATTCCACGCCGGCATCGTAATCGTGGATGGAGCAGGGGCCGATGATGACCAGCAGGCGATCGTCCGCGCTATGCAGGATGCCGTGGATGGCAGAACGCGTCGCCAGGATGTTCTCGGTGGCGGACGTGCTGGCCTGCAGGCTGTCGAGCAGCTCGGACGGCGGACGCAACTCCTTGATTTCCTTGATGCGGACGTCGTCAGTGGCGAATTTTTGAATCTGGTTCATTGCTTGGGATTACCGTTGTCTCAACGTTTCAAGTCCCTGATTTTACTATGGATGGCCCGGATCACAGCGGGTTTTTTCATCCTGCCGTCCGAGTCCCCGTTGCGCTGGGGACGGAAGGCGGCGGAAAAGTCCTGTAAAATCGCGGCCATGAAAAATTCAGCACCACAAGCACCATTGCCCATCGCCCATATCGAATCGCTCGACCAGGAAGGCCGCGGCGTCGCCCATGTCGAGGGCAAGACCATCTTCATCGACGGCGCGTTGCCGGGCGAGGAAGTCACCTACAAGACCCACCGCAACAAGAAGAGCTATGAAGTCGCCGATGTGGTCGATGTGCTCAAGCCGTCGATCCAGCGCGTGAAGCCGCAATGCAAGCATTTCGGCTATTGCGGCGGCTGCGCCATGCAGCATCTGGAGTTCTCCGCGCAGGTGGCGGCCAAGCAACGGCTATTGGAGAACGATCTGTGGCATATCGGCCGCGTGCATCCTGAGACCATCCTGCCGCCGATCTACGGCCCGGCATGGGGTTATCGCCACAAGGCGCGTCTGAGAGTGCGCAATGTGCCGAAAAAAGGCGGCGTGCTGGTGGGCTTCAACGAAAAGGCCAGCAGCTATGTCGCGCACATGGATAGCTGCGAGGTGCTGCCGAAACATCT
>CAMLMA010000165.1 GCA_946481065.1 uncultured Nitrosomonadales bacterium | reverse complement strand
CGCGATGCAGTTGGCGAGGATGCCGCTGCCGCCGAACGAAAGCAGCGGCAGGGTCAGCCCCTTGGTCGGCAGCACCCCCATGTTGACCCCCATGTTGATGATGCCCTGTGCACCGATCCAGACGCCGATCCCCTGTGCCAGCAAAGCCGAGAAGTAACGCTCGTTGGCGACGGCCTCCTTGCCGATGCGGAAGGCCCGCAGCACGAGCCAGGCAAAGAGCGCGACGACGGTCAGTACGCCGACGAATCCGAGTTCTTCGGCGATCACGGCGAGCAGGAAATCGGTATGTGCTTCCGGTAGGTATAAGAGCTTCTCGACGCTGGCGCCGAGGCCGACGCCGAACCATTCGCCGCGACCAAAGGCGATCAGCGCATGTGACAGCTGGTAGCCCTTGCCGAACGGGTCGGCCCATGGATCCATGAAACCGATCACGCGCTGCAGGCGGTAAGGCGAACTCCAGATGAGGCCGACGATCGCGATCGGCAGCAAGGTCAGCAAACCGGCGAAGATCTTGCCGTTGATGCCGCCAAGCCAAAGAATGGAGATGGAGATGGCGGCGATCACGGCAAAGGCGCCAAAGTCAGGTTCGCGCAGCAGCAGCCAGCCGACGATCACCATGACCGCCACCATGGGCAGAAAACCGCGCGTCAGGCTATCCATCACGGCCGATTTGCGGATGGTGTAATCCGCCACGTAGATGGCGGCGAACAGCTTCATGAATTCCGACGGCTGCAGGTTGATGACGAACAGCGATAGCCAGCGCTGGCTGCCGTTGACGTTGCGGCCGACCCCGGGGATCAGCACCAGGATCAGCAACAGGATACCGCCGATGAACAGCCATGGCGCGAAGCGCTGCCAGAGGTGGGTCGGCACCTGGAAAGTGACGAAGGCGGCGACCAGACCGATGGCCAGATACACCGCCTGCCGCACCAGGAAATAGGTGCTTTGGTGCCCTGTCGCCTTGTCGGCCTCGGCCAGTGCGATCGATGCCGAATACACCATGACAAGCCCGATACCGAGCAGGATCAGGCTGACCCAGAGCAAGGCCTGGTCATAACTCGAGGAGATCAGCTTGTCACGATTGGAGAGCATGTACATCATGCGCTGGCCTCCAGTTTTCGCACTGCGCTGACGAATGCATCGGCACGATGGGCATAATTGCGGAACATGTCGAAGCTGGCGCAGGCTGGCGACAACAGGACCGCGTCATTCGGCCTGGCGATGCGGAAAGCTTCGGTGACGGCCTCTTCCATGGTCATGAGCCGCACCACAGGCACATCGATACCCTGCAGGACCTCGGCGATGCGAGGTGCGTCACGCCCGATCAGCACCACGGCACGGGCGTTATGCGCCACCGGCTCGCGTAGCGGCGAGAAATCCTGGCCCTTGCCATCGCCGCCGGCGATCAGCACGACCTTGTGCGGCATGCCAGCCAGCGCAGCGCAAGTGGCGCCGACGTTGGTGCCCTTTGAATCGTCATAGAAATCGATCTCGTGGATACGCGTGACCCACTGGACCCGGTGCGACAAACCACGGAACGCGCGCAGCGCTGCCAGCAGGGGCGGCAATTCCAGGCCGATGGCCCGACACAGCGCCAGGGCCGCGAGCGCGTTCTCTGCATTGTGCAGGCCCTTGACGTGCATCTCGGCACTATCGAGCAGGGCTTGCTCGCCCTGCATCAGCCAGGTGTGATGGTCGCGTCGTAACAGGCCATAATCGCCGGGCGCGGGCGGTGTATCGGCACCGAAGGTCACCTGGGTGCGGCCTGCGATCGCCATTGCACGGCTCCAGCGGTCACCGCGGTTGAGTACCTGCACGCCAGCGCCCTGGAAGATACGGGCCTTGGCTGCGGCGTAAGCCTGCATGCCGCTGTATCGGTCCATGTGATCCTCGGTCAGGTTGAGCACCACCGCCGCATCGGCAGAGAGTGTGGCTGTCGTCTCCAGTTGGAAACTGGACAGCTCGAGGACATAGACATCGGGTGTTTCGGCGTCGAGCGCCTCCAGTACCGGCAGGCCGATATTGCCGGCGACCACTGTGCTCAAGCCGGCCGCCTTGCACATCTCGCCGACCAGGGTGGTGACCGTGCTCTTGCCGTTGGCGCCAGTGATGGCGATCACTTTCGACCGCGCCGGCTTGTGTTGTGCGAATAGCTCGACATCGCCGATCACGGGGATCCCGCGCGCGATCGCGGCTTGCACCTGCGTTGTCGCCATGGGTACACCGGGACTGATGACGATGAGTTCAGCCGTGTTGAAGACCGCCTCCTGGAATGGACCGAGATGGGTCTTGACGCGCGGCAACTCCGCCCGCAGGGTCTCCAGCCCCGGGGGGGCATCCCGCGTATCGGCGACGGACAGCAGGGCACCGCGGCGATTGAGCCAGCGCAGCGCCGAAAGACCGGTGTCACCCAGTCCCAGCACCAATACCCGTTTGTCCTTTAATTGCAACTTCATCCCTGTCTCGATCGCTCGTTCATCTGTGGCTTGTTATCTATGGCTTTTCTCGTCAGCGGCTTATCTCAGCTTCAACGTCGAAAGCCCGACCAGCACCAGCATCATCGTGATGATCCAGAACCTCACCACGACTTGCGTCTCTTTCCAGCCCTTCTGTTCGTAATGGTGGTGCAGCGGCGCCATGAGGAAGATGCGCTTGCCCACCCCGTATTTCTTCTTGGTGTAGCGGAAGTAACTGACCTGTGCCGCCACCGACAGCGTCTCCATGACGAACACGCCGCCCATGATGAAGAGCACGA
>CAMLMA010000164.1 GCA_946481065.1 uncultured Nitrosomonadales bacterium | reverse complement strand
AACGAGTAACCAATTCTAGTATCAGGAAAAATCAGTTTATGTCTTTGGATTCAACGTCGAATTCGTCTTTGCATCACGTCGTCATCGTCGGTGGCGGTGCCGGCGGCCTTGAGCTAGCCACGCGCCTGGGGGACTCCCTCGGGCGGAAGGGCAAGGCACATATCACGCTCATCGACCGCAACCGGACCCATGTCTGGAAACCTCTGTTGCATGAAATCGCCGCAGGCAGCATGAATCCTGACAAGCATGAACTGGAGTACCTGGCGCAAGCCCACTGGCACCATTTCTATTTCCGTCTGGGGAATATGGATGGTATCGACCGTAGCAAGAAAGAGGTCTACGTCGCGCCATATCATGACGAGGACGGTGTGGAAGTGATCCCACGCCGCACCTTCCGTTATGACACGTTGATCGTTGCGGTCGGCAGCACAACCAATGATTTCGGTATCGCCGGCGCCAGTGAGTATTCGATCGCCCTTGATACGCAAGGCCAGGCCGAACGCTTCCATCGTCGTTTGCATAACGCCTTGGTGCGTGCACAGACGCAGGTGGAGCCGGTACAGGCTGGCCAGCTGGAAGTCGTGATCGTCGGCGCCGGTGCAACAGGTGTCGAACTCGCTGCCGAATTGCATAACACGACACGTGAGCTGACCGCTTATGGCCTTGATAAGATCGATCCGGATCGTGATGTGCGTATCTCGCTTATCGAGGCCAGTGACCGTGTATTGCCGGCGCTGCCACCACGCCTGTCGAAGAAGGTCGATAACGAGCTGCGCAAGCTCAAGGTACATCTCTATAACGGTGAACGCGTGACTGAGGTGACGGAAAAGGGCGTCTATACCCATAGTGGGCGCTTCATCCCCTCCGAACTGGTGGTCTGGGCGGCGGGCATCAAGGCCCCGGATTTCCTGGCTCAGCTGGATGGCCTTGAAACCAACCGCTTGAATCAGCTGGTGGTGACCAGCACGCTGCAAACCACGATTGACGAGAACATCTTCGCGTTCGGCGATTGCGCGGCCTGTCCGTGGCCCGGCCATGTCGAAAATGTTCCGCCGCGCGCGCAGGCTGCCCACCAGCAAGCCTCGATGCTGGTCAAGACAGTGAAACGTCGGATCGCGAACAAGCCTCTGCCTGAATATGTCTACCGTGACTACGGCTCATTGGTCAATCTTGGTCGCTATACCACGGTCGGCAACCTGATGGGTGCGGTCACCGGCGGTAGTATGTTCATTGAAGGCCTGATCGCAAGCTTCATGTATCAGTCTTTGTACAAGATGCACCTGATGACATTACATGGGTTCTTTACGGTGATGTTACAGACCTTGGCGCGTATCATCACGCGACGGACGGAAGCCCACGTCAAGCTGCATTGATGACGTAATGCCCAAAATAAAAAAGCCCCGATCAGGGGCTTTTTTATTTTCCAGAGAACCATCGGATTTGCATGCGAATGTTCGTCAGGACGCTTCGATCTGCTTGCGGTAGAGCCGGTAGATGCCACTCATGCTCAAGCTTACGAACAAGCCGAACGCAACGACGATGTAATTGATTGGAAGCTCGGCCCGTACCATTAAGGTATACGCGCCGCTCAGGAGCAGGATGCCGAGATTCTCATTGAAGTTCTGTACCGCGATGGAGTGGCCGGCGCCGATCAGGATATGGCCACGATGCTGCAACAGGGCATTCAGCGGAACGACGAAATAGCCACTCAGTACGCCGATCAGGAACAACAGCCCGCAGGCGATCCGCCAGTCATGGATCCATACCATGGAGATGACGAGAAAGCCCATCAGGATCCCCGCAGGCAACACCTTGACCGATTGCTCCAGCCGGATGTATCGCGCAGCGATGACTGAACCGACAGCGATGCCGATCGCAACGGTGGCAGTGAGTTGGGTTGCGTGCTCGATGCCGAAATCGAGTGCGAAGGCGGCCCATGCCAGCACCACCAGCCTCAATGTCGCACCGGCGCCCCAGAACAGGGTCGTTACCGCTAGCGAGACTTGTCCCTGCGCATCACGCCAGAGTACTTTGAACGAATGCCAGAAATCCTTGAAGATATAGATAGGGTTCTTCTTCGGCAGTTTATGGTCGATCGGCAACTGCGGGATATACATGTTGAAACCGGCTGCCGCCAGGTAAAGTACGGTGATGATGATAATGGCGGTATGAGGGTCGATGGCCGCCATCTTGCCGCCAATGATCGCTCCGAGAATGATCGCCATCACGGTAGAGCCTTCCATCCAGCCGTTGGCTTTCACTAGCATGTGTGGCGGCAGGTATTCGGTGAGGATGCCGTATTTTGCAGGCGAGTACGCGGCGGCACCGATGCCGACGATGCCGTAGGCATAGAGCGGCGGCATGCCGAATACCATGCACAGGCTACCGACGAATTTGATCGCATTCGAGACAAACATCACCCGCCCCTTGGGGAAAGCGTCAGCGATCGAACCGACGAACGGGGCGAGCAGTATGTAGGAGATGACGAAGAACTGCAGCAGTAGCGGCTCGTGCCAATCCGGAGCGCTCATTTGCTGCAGGAGCGCAATGGCGGCGAACAGTAATGCATTGTCTGCCAGCGCAGAAATAAACTGCGCCAGCAGAATGATATAGAAACCAAGGTTCATTACGGTGTTCGCGGCAGAGACGGCTTGCCGGGTTCTCGCTCCTGTGGGCTAGTCGAGCCAGCCCGTTATTGTATGTGTGGATTGTTACAAAGCTTCAGCGGCAAAATCAGCCAGTCTTGAACGCTCCCCGCGGACCAGCGTGACATGGCCATTGTGCGGCCAACCCTTGAATCGATCAACGACATAGGTCAAGCCCGAGCTGCCTTCTGTCAGGTAAGGCGTGTCGATCTGGGCGATGTTGCCCAGACAAACCACCTTGGT
>CAMLMA010000163.1 GCA_946481065.1 uncultured Nitrosomonadales bacterium | reverse complement strand
ATCAGGATGGAGATCAACGCCTCCAGGATCATGGAGCCCGACTGGTGTTTCAGCGAGGCTGGGCTTTTCGGTGTCATAAGTGCCTATCCCTCATGATGACTAGCATGCTCTCGGATCGGGTGCCGCGTGGTTCGGGTCGCACATGCGAACCTGCCCGCCACGCGTCACAACCACGCGCAAGCAACGCATCGGTCCCGCTGGCATGCAACTACCCCCGACCGGGTTGCTGAATTGGAAACTGATATCGCTGGCTGGCACAGGCGTTACCCGACCCAAGCCATTGAAGACGACCGTGGTTTGCGCAGTCGCGACAGTGACGTTGGCAGAGCCTTCGGCGGCGGCACGACTCTCTATCGTAGCCGGGCATTCATCGATGCCGTCCGCATCGGTATCCGCAACCACGGTGACACAACCTACTCGCCAGCTAGTGCCGGTACCCAAGATGAATTGCACCCCCACGTTACGTCTCGCCGCCTCGACCCTGGCCTGTTGCAGTCCGTTCTGCACGGTTTCGGCTGCGTTACGGATCTGCACGTTCTGCAGCCAGCTCGCCATGCTGGGCGCCGCGATCGCTAGTAACAGCGCGATGATGGCGATACCGATCAGCAACTCGGTCAGATTGACGCCGCGCTGCTTATATAAACTGCGGTTGGTGGAAACGTTCAGCACTGCCCGCCCTTCTTGGTCACCCAGCATCCGGCGTTGCCGGTCCAGCCACTGGCTGTGATCGTGGAAGATTTGGCATTGCTCTGGTTGACGGTATAAGTGAACCCAGCCATGGAATCCTTGCCGACTGCCTGCAAGGTGTAGGTGGTCGCCGTCGGCGCCGCAGCGCAAGAAAAATTGAAATAGCGACTGGTGCTCGTATCGTTGGCGCAAGGGAATGGCGCGACATCGCTGCCGGCATAAGTCCGGTTATCCTGGAAGAACTGTTCCATCTGGTTGCGCTTGAGCGCCAGGCCAGATGTCGCGTCCGGAATCTTGCCTCGGGTCACATAATCCTGGTAGGCCGGCATGGCGATCGTCGTCAATATGCCAATGATCGCTACCACGATCATCAACTCGATGAGTGTGAATCCGCTGGAATGTTGAGCTAACCGTGCACGCATGATGACTCCCTTTAAGGTCTATGAATATTGAACAAGTTTGACGCCAACATCCACATCTTGCCGATAATCGGTGAGATTCAGGTTATGGACGGCATCGCTCGACAAAATCGGTTGCGGCAACCCTTATGTTAAAATCCGGCATCGCAATCTGAACGAATCGTGAGGCCCATGGTGCGCGCTATCCTGACCAGCATCATACTATGTTTGATCTTGACTGCCTGTGGCACCAAGGGGCCGCTGTACTTGCCAGAGAAACAGTACCCGCAGGATCAGCAGGACGCTCCCAAAAGCGATCCCAAACACGATACCTATGAATAAACCACCATTCCGAAATCATCATCCGTGAACCCATTCCATCTCAAGAACGGTGTGCTGCACGCCGAAACGGCCGCCTTGCCCGACATCGCGGCACGCTATGAAACGCCGACCTACGTGTATTCCCGGAAGGCGCTTGAAGCGAGTTTCGCGGCTTTCCAGTCCGGCTTCGTCGGCAGTGACCATCTGATCTGTTTTGCCGTCAAGGCCAACCCCAGCCTCGCGATCCTCAACCTCTTCGCGAGAATGGGCGCGGGATTCGATATCGTGTCCGGGGGCGAATTGGCGCGAGTGCTGGCCGCCGGCGGCGATCCTGCCAAGGTGGTGTTCTCCGGGGTCGGCAAGACAGTGACAGAGATGCGTGCGGCCCTGACGGCCGGCATCTTTTGCTTTAACGTCGAGTCCGCGGCCGAGCTGGACCGGTTGAATGCTGTCGCCGGCGAGCTGGGCAAGACGGCGCCGGTATCCCTCCGCATCAACCCGAACGTGGACGCCAAGACGCATCCCTACATCTCCACCGGGCTCAAGAACAACAAGTTCGGCGTGGCTTATGAAGATGCGCTCGCGCTCTATCAGCGCGCGGCCGGCATGCCCAATATCGCGATCCATGGCGTCGATTGTCATATCGGCTCACAGATCACCGAGCTATCGCCCTTCCTAGACGCCTTCGATCGCGTGCTGGTATTGGTCGATCAGCTAAAAGCGGTCGGCATCGACATCCGTCATATCGATGCCGGCGGTGGGATCGGCATCTGCTACAGCGACGAGACGCCACCTGACTTTTCTGCTTACGCCGCGGCCATGCGTGCAAAGCTGGGCGACCGCAACCTTAAACTGGTGTTCGAACCGGGGCGCGCGCTCGTCGGCAATGCCGGCCTGCTGCTGACCAAGGTGGAATATCTCAAGCATACCGAGGCCAAGAATTTCGCCATTGTCGATGCGGCGATGAACGACCTGATGCGCCCCGCACTGTATGACGCATACCACGACATCCAGGCGGTGACGCCGCATACGGGCACGCCGGAGGTTTACGAGATCGTCGGGCCAGTCTGCGAGAGCGGGGATTTCCTCGGGCACGACCGCAAGCTTGCACTACGAGAAGGCGACCTGCTCGCCATCCTGTCAGCCGGAGCCTACGGCATGAGCATGAGCTCCAACTACAACACGCGTCCGCGTGCGGCCGAGGTGATGGTCGATGGCGACACCTGCCACTTGATTCGGCAACGCGAGACCGTGGATCAGCTGTTCGCATTGGAAAAGACACTCGCCTGAACGATCGCGCGCACGGCGCGATCTGACAGAGGCTATCAGCCCGCGACGATCAATCGAAGATGACGGTCTTGTTGGCGTAAGGCAGGATGCGGTTCTCGATGTGCCAACGCACCGCACGCGATAGCACGATACGTTCGAGGTCACGCCCCTTCTGGATCAGGTCTTCCACCTGGTCGCGATGCGAGATACGGGCGATGTCCTGCTCGATGATCGGGCCTTCGTCCAGCACCTCCGTGACATAGTGGCTGGTGGCACCGATCAGTTTGACGCCGCGTTCGTAGGCACGGTGATAGGGTCGTGCGCCGATGAACGCCGGCAGGAACGAGTGATGGATGTTGATGATGCGACGCGGATAGCGCTGTACGAAATCCGGCGACAGGATCTGCATGTAACGCGCCAGCACGATAAGATCGATCTGGTATTGATCGAACAGGGCGAA
>CAMLMA010000162.1 GCA_946481065.1 uncultured Nitrosomonadales bacterium | reverse complement strand
TGATCTGTAAGCCCTTCAGGCCTTCTTCCTTGATGATGTTGGCCTTGATCTTGGCCGTGATCGTACTGTCGTCGACCAGGCGATTGACTTCCTTGCTCTGCATGCGCGATTTGTAATCGGCGTATTCGGATTGCGTCAGCGCCTCATTGCTATCGACATCCGCAGCCTGGAAGCTCGACTTGCTGAAGGACTTGTCCTTGCTGGCTTCGGTCTTGCTGAGCGAGCCGCTGCCGTCGATGTCCAGCTGATTGAATTCGGTCATGTACGGGCTTTGGTTGAGATCGTCCGGATTGGCCGATGCCATCAGGCTGAAGCCACCCAGGCCCAATAGCGCGATGGTGGTGACGCATGTCTTGCTGAGATCGATCTTGAAACGCATATGCTTTCTCCTCGGGTTGGACAGCACTCCCTGTCGGGAGGCCGCTCGGTGATATACCAGTGATGCAATGACTCTATTTGAAATGACTCTATAGCTAACCCTGCAGCCCGGCTGCTGACGCCGGTCACAGGATGGAATGCATGGCCTTGTAGCTCGCCATGATGCGGGCGCGTTCGAACCGTTCGCGGGTCTCTGGCATGGGTTCGACGCCGATCCGGCTCGGTCGCATCGGCTCGGCTTCCTCGGGATCCGCCGAGATCGGATCGGACAATAGCGGGTCAGAGGCCATGGGGTCCACCTGCATGGGCAATAACGGCTCTGCCGAGATCCCTTCAGGTGGCGCCGGCAACAGGACTTTGCCCGGCAAGGCTGGTTGATATAGGTGCAGCAATGCGGTGACGAAGAGTGCGCTGCCAGTGAGGCTGAAGATGATCACGCAGATGGCCGCCAGATTGGTCAGCCAGTGATTTTTTGTTGTTGCGTACATGTGGGCTCCCATCCGGTCCTTGAATGAACCGTTCCACGACAAAGATGGAGCCATGTTAAACACGCGGCGCGCGCTGAGCAGTCCGCGCGCGTCTGGTTATCTTGTCAGAATCCGCCTACACCGCAGCCGGCGGTTCAGCCTGCGCGGCCGTCTTCAGCGGGATCATCGCCTGCGTGATGACGCCCTGGCCAGGTTCGCTCACCAGCTCCATCTTGCCGCCGATCGCCATCACGCGGTGACGCATGCCAGAAAGCCCGTGGGTGGTGCCGTCGATGGTATGCAGGTCCATGCCGACGCCGTCGTCCTCGATCTCGATCTTGAGAAAGTTCAGCTCGACCATGATGTGCACGCTGACCTTGCCGGCCTTGGCGTACTTGCTGCAATTGTTGAGCGTCTCCTGCACCAGCCGATAGGCGACGAGCCCGATCGTATCGCTCACTTGCGCGCGCGTCTCTTCCGGCAACAGGATATCGACCTGCCACTGATTGCGCTCGGCCATGTCTTCGATCAGCATGCGTAGCGCTGGCCACAGGCCAAAGGTGCTGATCATGGACGGATGCAGGTCCTGCACCACCTGACGCTTGAACTGGATCCCCTGGTCGAGATAGCGCATGGTCTTCTTCAGCTTGTCGGTGATCTCGGGCAGGGTGTCCTTGCATTTGCGGATGACCCAGGACACATCCATCTTGGTCGCAGTCAGGATCGACCCCAGCTCGTCATGCAGCTCACGCGCCAGCTTCTGTCGTTCGCGCTCCACATCCGACTGGTAATCCAGGGCCAATGTGCCGAGCAGGTCCTTTGTCGCTTCCAGCTGGGTCTCATAGTTTTGCAGCTCCTGCGCGAGTTGCAGCCGCAGCCGGTCGCGCAACGCCATTTCCGCGAACAGTTGTCGCACCACCATCAGCACCACCAGAAAAAGGATGGTGACACTACCGAACAAGGCCACCCGCGCCAGCACGATACTGCTTTCGCGATCGACCAGCAGTACCCGCAAGGCTTCATTCTGCGTATCCAGCAGGGTCTGCGTGTATTCAAGGAACTTACTCATCTCGACCAGTCCCTGGTCGAGCTGCAGGACCTGCCAGGCCTCATCGAACTTGCCCAGCCGGGTCAGGCGCAGGGTCGTCTCCATCTGGTTGGCCTTGGCTTCCAGCCGTGCCGCGACGGCCAGCAGCCATGCCTGCTGGTTATCCTGCTGCATGGTCCGGGTCTTCTCCGTCACCAGCCCCTGGATCGCCTTGACGTTGTCGCGCGCATGCTGGATGGCATCGTTGAACGGCGCGACATAGACATCGCGCTGGGTCAGCAGGTAACCGCGCTCGGCGCTCTCCGCCATCAGCAGATTGGTCCGCAGCTCGTTGAGCATATTGATGTTGTGACGGATCCAGCGCACCTTCATATCCTGCTCGCCGATCGAAGCGATCCAGCGATCGGTGAACATGACAGCCAGCAGGGTGATCACCATGGCAGCAGAAAGCGTGAGGATGACGCGGCCACCCAGTCGCTCGGTGAAACTTTCGATCCAATTCCAGAACAGCCAGTCTCTGATCTTCATTCGTGATTTTTCTCAGGATGTAGGTGTTGTCTGACAGGCCTTTCAGCCATTTGCCGCTGAACGTCCCGCCAGTTTCCCCATAAAGTAGCCACTGTAGCGTCAATCAACGAAGGGAGCATCATGCTGCACTATTCAGCCGTATTCTTCGTCATCGCCCTGATCGCGGCGTTCTTCGGATTCAGCGGTATCGCTGCCGGGGCAGCCGAGATCGCCAAGATCCTGTTCTTTATATTTCTGGTAGTGACCGTGATATCGCTGATCGCGGGTATCTGGTTCGTCAAATAACCTAGCCGTCCAACCTAGACGTCCAGCGTAGTCATTATTCAACCGAAACCAATTCAAGGAAATGGAGCATAACATGTTTAATTCGACCAAGAATCCCGAAATCAAGGAAAACGCCGAGCAACTGGCGGACAACGCCAAGACCCGCGTCACCCGTGTCGCCAAGGACGCGGCGAAAGAGGCGAGGTCCGCCGCCGGCAAGATCGGTCGACGTGCCGGCAGCGCCGGTAAGCAGACGCGCAAGGAGGCAGCAGCCCTGCTCGACACCCTGCGCGAGATCCTTGACCCGCGGGAGACCACGTCCCGCCTGGAGCAACTGACCGAGACGGTGATCGACCATGTCGCCGACTGGAAGGATGTCGCCCAGAACGAGGTCACCCATGCCTACAAGAGCGGCAAGATCAAGTCGCGCCGCTTCGTTCACAAGCGTACCCTGCTCGCCCTCTCCATCGCCGTCGGCGCAGGTGCCCTGATCGGCTATCTCGCCAGTGGCAGCAGCGATACGGATCACGAATAATCAGACTTAACGGAAGGAAACAACATGTCAGCACTCAACCCATTACCGACGCCGGGACAGGCGTTCAAGATGGA
>CAMLMA010000161.1 GCA_946481065.1 uncultured Nitrosomonadales bacterium | reverse complement strand
ATCATCGACGGCATGGAGATGGATCTCGACCAGAACCGCTATGCCGATTTCAAGCAGCTGCAGCTCTACTGCTACCGCGTCGCCAGTGTCGTCGGCATCCTCTCGGTCGCGATCTTCGGCTATACCAACCGCAATACACTCAAATACGCCCATGACCTGGGGCTGGCTTTCCAGCTCACCAATATCATCCGTGACGTCGGTGAGGATGCGCGGCGGGACCGCATCTACCTGCCGCTGGACGAGCTCGCGCAATTCGGTGTCACTGAGCGCGACATCCTGCAAGGCCGCGAATCAGACCGTGTCCAGCAACTACTCGATTTCCAGATCGCGCGCGCTTCGGATTTCTATGACCGCGCGCTCAACGCGCTGCCGGTCGAAGACCGCAAGGCCCAGCGCACCGGCCTCATCATGACTGCGATCTACCGCACCCTGCTCGAAGAGATCAAGGCCGATGGTGCCCAGCAAGTGCTGAATTCGCGCACTTCGCTGACGCCGCTGCGCAAACTCTGGCTGGCATGGCTGACATGGCTGCGCGCCTGAATCCCGCCGGCAGCAACCATGTCGCCGTCATCGGCGGCGGCTGTGCCGGTCTCGCGGCCGCGGCAAGACTAGCATCGCAAGGCGTTCGTGTGACCTTGTTCGAAGCCAGCCCGCATTTTGGTGGCCGCGCACGGCGCGTACGCTGGCAGGGTGAAGCGCTCGACAACGGTCAGCACATCCTGCTCGGCGCGTATCGAGACACCCTGGCGCTCTTGCGACTGGTCGGCGTCGATTGCGAACAAGCCCTGCTGCGGCTACCGCTGCAACTTGAGATCCAGGGACACTTCAAGCTCCGGGCCTGCCCCTGGCTGCCCGCGCCACTGCATATCCTGGTCGGGTTACTTACCGCCAGCGGCCTGCGCTGGGGCGAGCGCTGGCAGGCGATCCGTTTCATGGTCTGGCTTAAGAGCATCGATTTTCAGCTGCCGCAGGATCTACCGCTGGCCGATCTGCTGGCCCGCCGGCGCCAGCCGGAACCAGTCATCCGCTGGCTATGGGAACCGCTATGTCTGGCGGCGCTGAACACTCCCCTCGACACGGCCAGCGCGCAAGTGTTCCTCAATGTGTTACGCGATAGTTTCGCTCGCGGCAAGACCGACAGCGATATGCTGTTGCCGCTGCAGGACCTCTCAGCCTTGCTTGCAGACCCTGCCATCGCCTATCTGCGGCAACATGGCGGACAATGCAAGCCAGGCTGTGCGGTGGAAGCGGTCGAAGCCGATGACGACGGCTATCGTCTTGTCACCACGGACGGCATCGTCCACTTCAGCGAGGTCATCAGCGCCGTCCATCCAGCCCGCACAACGGATCTCCTAGCGAGGCTACCAAGCCAGGCGGCCACCCGCGCCACCGCGGCAGCGCTGCAGTATCAGCCGATCTACACGATATATATCCAGTACGCCGCCGATACCCGGCTACCAGCCCCCATGCTGGGTTTGACCGATGGCATCGGCCAATGGGTATTCGATCGCGGCCAGCTTTACGGCCAGCATGGCCTGATGGCGGTCGTCATCAGCGCCGAGGGTGCGCATCAAGAGCTTACCCAAACCAGGCTTGCCGAGACGATCATCGCCGAGCTGTCTCGCCAATTCCCACTATTGCCAGCCGCGCGGTGGCATAAGGTGATCGCGGAGAAACGCGCTACCTTCGCCTGCACTGCGGGGCTGAAACGGCCCGCCGCGATCACGGCCGACAAAGGCCTCCTGCTGGCCGGTGACTATGTCGCCGGTGACTATCCCGCGACCATCGAAGGTGCTGTTCGCAGCGGCTTCTACTGTGCCGACCACATTCTTGCCCGTCTCACCCAACCAACATCCTAGCGAGGACATCAACCATGAGCGTACAACTCACCAATTTCCTGATCCATTGGGCCGTCATGAGTCTTGCCCTGTGGGTAGCGAGCCATATCTTCAAAGGTATCTCGTTCAGCAACCGCGGCGCCTTGCTGGTCTCAGCGCTGGTACTCGGCTTTCTCAACGCGATCCTGCGTCCGATCCTGTTCTTCCTGACTTTTCCGCTGACACTGCTGACCTTTGGCCTCTTTCTGCTGGTGATCAACGCCTTGATCATCATGATCACCGCCAAACTGGTCAACGGATTCAAGCTCTCCGGTTTCTGGACAGCGTTCTTCGCCAGTATCTTCATCGCTATCTTCGGCTTCTTCCTGGAGTGGGTATTGCCGGGCAACACGCATCTGATCGTGGTGCCGTCGATGCATACCGTGAATATCTGATACGGCTCCCGGATGATCGCGAGACAACTGCGCATCCATGGTCGCGTGCAAGGCGTCGGCTTCCGGCAATCGCTACAAGCGTCAGCGACTGCCGCTGGCCTTGACGGCTGGGTGCGCAACCGGCGAGACGGTACGGTCGAAGCTGTCCTCAGCGGTGATGACACCCGCGTGCAGGCTGTGATTGACTGGACTTATCAGGGGCCAGGGCTGGCCAAGGTCGTTCATGTTGATATACGCGAATGCGAGACTCCCAAAGTAGTCGGGTTCGCCATCCTGCCCACCGTGTGAACGCCCGATGCAGGTACAATCACGCCTCTTTAGCTAAAACGACTGGCCATGCAAGCTTATCAAGCCCCACCCGATCTACTCCACACGCGCGTGATCCTGGTCACAGGCGCTGGCCAGGGCCTCGGCCGGGCCGCCGCACTGGCTTTCGCCAGGCATGGCGCGACGGTGATCCTGCTCGGACGCGACGTAAGGAAGCTGGAACGCGTCTACGACGAGATCGCGGCAGCAGGCTATCCTGAGGCCCTGATCTTCCCTCTGAACCTGAAAGACGCGCAGGAAACCGACTATCAGGCCATGGCGGAAGGCATCTACCAGCAGTTGGGCAGGCTGGACGGCATCCTGCATAACGCCGCGCATTTCGATAACCTCAGCCCGCTCGAACTGCAGCAGGCCTCGCAGTTTGAAACCATGCTCAAGGTCAACCTGATCGCGCCGTTCGCGCTCACCAAGGCCTGCCTACCGCTGCTTCGGCGTGCGCCACAGGCGACCGTGCTGTTCACGTCATCGACCAGTGGACAGCATGCCAAAGCCTTCTGGGGGGCGCATGGCGTAAGCAAGGCCGCGCTGGTGCACATGGCGCAGACCTGGGCGCAGGAATTGGAGACACCGAACAAGTTGCAGATGAACATCGTCGTACCCGGACCGGTACAGTCGCCGCAGCGCCTGAAATCGCATCCTGGCGAAGTTCCCCAGGCCTGGCCGGAAGCAGAGCGCTTGATGCCCGCCTACCTTTACCTGATGGGGCCGGATAATGTTACGCCGTCAGGCGAGGTGATCGACCTGACGCTGGCAACGCATCTCTAGCGTCACCCGCC
>CAMLMA010000160.1 GCA_946481065.1 uncultured Nitrosomonadales bacterium | reverse complement strand
AGAAGGTGCAGGAGTTCCTCGACAAGGTCATGTCGAGCGCCAAGCGTCAGGTGCTGATCGAAGCCACCATCGTCGAGGTGCGGCTAAGCGATGGTTATCAGGCCGGCATCGACTGGAGTCGCCTCAACAGCGCAGGCAACAGCGGATTCACGATCCAGCAGTCTTTCACGCCGCTGATCCCGCAGAGTTCGAGCAATACATTGGCAACGCCCGGGCTGATCGCAGGTTTCGTCAACGCTTCCAGCAACTTTGCCGCTTCGATCAGTTTACTTAAGCAGTTCGGCGATGCGAAGGTACTGTCCAGCCCAAAGCTCATGGTGCTGAATAACCAGACGGCGGTGCTCAAGGTGGTCGATAACCTGGTGTATTTCACCATCCAGGCCCAGATCTCTCAGGCAACGGTCGCTGGTGGCGGAAACCTGCAATCGGTGACGACCACGCCCAATACCGTACCCGTCGGCGTGGTGATGACCGTCACGCCCCAGATCAATGATGACGGTGACGTCAATATCAACGTGCGCCCCACCATTTCGAGCCTGATCCGCTATGTGCCTGACCCCAATCCACAGATTCCGGTCGGTCTCAACAACGGCATTCCCGAGATCCAGGTACGCGAGATGGAATCCATGTTGCAGATCGGCAGCGGCAACACTGCCGTGCTCGGTGGCCTGATGCAGGACCAGATCCAGCGCAATACCGACAAGGTACCAGGCTTGTCCGATATCCCGGGTATCGGCAGATTGTTCACTGGCCGCAACGATGTCAGCCGCAAGACGGAGTTGGTGATCTTCCTGCGGCCGACCGTGATCAAGAGCGCAAGCCTGGAAAGCGACGAGTTGCGTTCGTACAAGCGCTTCCTGCCGGAGCAACAGCTTAATCAGATGCTTGAGGGCAATGGTTATTAATCGCCATGAGCTTGCTGATCAAAGCGCTGGATAAGGCCGAACAAGCCAAGAAGGGCGAAACCCAGACTTCGTCCGGCGAACTCTCGCTGGAACCGATCGGTGATGCTCAGCCACAAGGCGTCACCGCGGAGACCCTAGCTGATAGCCCCCAGATGCGCCAGCAGGCGGCATCGACCGTATTCGCAGCCAAGCAATCGCAGGCCCGGCCCGGCGGCGCATCGAACAAGATCCTGCTGATAGCGGCGATTGCACTGTTCGTGATATTGCTGATCGGTTTTCAGGTCTACAACTATATCCAGGCACTGTCCAAGCCTGAATTGATCCTGCCGCGACCGGTGGCAGCTGCGGCGCCGCAACCTGCTAACACGCAAGGCGCCAGCACTCAAACGGATAGCACACAAACCGCTGAGCCGTCACCAGCCGCGCCAGCGACACCCGTTGAGACAAGCCAGCCGGCGACAGGCAATGCCGCGCAAGCCGCCCTCACAGCGAGCGCACCGGCGTCCGCCGATCAGGCGGCTTCATCGTCCCCTGCGGCGGCCCAGCCCTCGTCCAAATCGGCGATGGCAGAACTGCCTATCGAGTCCTCTGCCCAGATGTCCGCGAAAGCCTCCGGTAAAACGTCCACGCCAGCCAAGCCTGCACCGATGGTATTTGGTGAGCCGGTGAACGAGCACAAGGATGCTGCGCTCGAGATCACCAAGAACAGCCCGGGACCGCGCGTCAGCCCGGACCTGATGGCCGCTTATCGGGCGTTCAAGGCAGGTGACGACGCAGGCGCCCAGGAACTCTATCGCAAGGTCCTGCGCGGCGATCTGCGCAACGTCGATGCTCTGCTCGGCATGGCTGCCATTGCCCAGCGGCAGGGCCGCGCGCAGGACGCGATGGGTTGGTATGGCAAGGTGCTGGAAGTGGAGCCGCGCAATCCGATCGCCGAGGCGGCGATGGTCAACGCGGTCGGCCAGACGGATCCGGTCGCCACCGAGAGCCGGCTCAAGAACCTGCTGGCCCAGCAACCCAATGCCGCCAACCTGCATGCCGCCTTGGGCAGTCTCTATACCGAACGCGGACAATGGTCTTCAGCGCAACAATCCTACTTTGAAGCCCACAGGCTCGAACCGGGCAATCCGGAATATGCGTTCAATCTGGCCGTGAGCCTCGATCAAATGGGCAAGCCAACGCTCGCACTCGAATACTATAAAAAGACGCTGGAACTGATCCAGCGCACTAACAGTACCAGCATTGATCGCCGTCAATTGGAAACGCGCATCTCGCAATTACAGTGAGGCATGCGGGCTTCAGGCCCTGTTTCTTGTGGTGGCTGGTTAAATCTGATACATAGTCTTTGAATAATCAAGAATAATCCAATAGAGGTTGAGTGGGCTGATGGCTGAGCAACGGCGCAAAATGCGGTTAGGCGAATTGATGGTGCAACAGGGCCTCATCAGTCAGGACCAGTTGCGCATTGCGCTGATGGAGCAGGAGCAGAACAATATCCCGCTCGGCCGCCAACTGGTGCGGCTCGGCTTCGTCACCGAAGTCATGGTGCGCGACCTCGTGGCGCACACCATCGGTCAGGAAAGTATCGACCTCACCACGGTCATCGCCGATGCCGAAGCATTGAAGCTCGTCCCCGAGGAATTCGCCCGTCGTTATCATCTGTTGCCGGTCGCTTACGAAGACCTCAGCAAATCGCTCATCGTCGCCATGTCCGACATGTTCAACGTGGTGGCGCTCGATCAGCTGCGCGCGATCCTCGGCGGGCAGATCCAGGTCAAGCCCGTGCTGGCGGCCGAAGCCCAGCTGGAAGAGTACATCGACCAATTCTATGGCTATGAATTGTCAGTCGACGGCATCCTGCGCGAGATCGAGACTGGCGAGATCGATTACCAGAGCCTTCAGGCCGGCGGCGACGAATATACCCAGCCGGTCGTGCGTCTTGTCGGCGCGCTGCTGATGGACGCAGTGAAACGCGGCGCCTCCGATATCCACTTCGAACCGGAATATGCCTTTCTGCGCGTGCGCTACCGTATCGACGGCGTGCTGCAGCAGATCCGCAGCCTGCACAAGACTTATTGGCCCGGCATCGCTGTGCGCCTCAAGGTCATCAGCGGCATGGATATCGCCGAGACGCGTTCGCCGCAGGACGGCCGGCTCAACATCAACCTCGTCGGCCGCCCGATCGACTTCCGGGTCGCCAGCCATCCGACCATCCACGGCGAGAACATCGTCCTGCGGGTGCTGGATAGGGAAAAATCCATCATCCCGCTGGAGCGCATGGGCTTGCGCAACGAGACGCTGGATGAGCTGAAACTGATGATGACCCGCCCCGAGGGCATCATGATCGTCACCGGTCCTACCGGTAGCGGCAAGACCACCACGCTCTACTCATTGCTGTCGTTCCAGAACACCGAGTCGGTCAACATCATGACCCTGGAAGACCCGGTCGAATATCCCGTGACCATGATGCGCC
>CAMLMA010000159.1 GCA_946481065.1 uncultured Nitrosomonadales bacterium | reverse complement strand
GGGATCTCGAGTCCGACGACGTTGATGCGGTAATACAGGTCTTCGCGGAACCGGCCGGCCTTCATTTCTTCCGCAAGGTTGCGGTGGGTCGCCGAGATGACGCGGACGTCGATGGGAATGCTGGTGCTGGAACCCACCGGACGAATGACGCGCTCCTGCAGCGCGCGCAGCAGCTTGACCTGGAGCGCCATCGGCATGTCACCGATCTCATCGAGCAGCAGGGTGCCGCCGTCTGCGGTCTGGAATAGCCCCTTGTGGTCGCGCAGCGCGCCGGTGAAGGCGCCTTTGCTGTGGCCGAACAGTTCGGATTCGAGCAATGCCTCAGGGATGGCGCCGCAATTGATGGCGATGAAGGGCTTGTCATGCCTTGGGCTGGCTCGATGGATGGCGCGCGCCAGCAGTTCCTTACCGGTGCCGCTCTCACCCTGGATGAAGACGCTGGCGTCGGAAACCGCCATCAGCTTGGCCTGGCCCAGCAGGTTCTCCATCTGTGGACTGCGTGTGACGATGTCGCGTCGCCAGTCCTCGTCGGCCTTCGATCTGACATGCGCGTTCTTGCCACTGCTGATGCGCAGGGCAGCCTCGACTTGTTGCAGTAACAGTTTGCTGTCGAACGGCTTGGTCAGAAAGCCGAAGACGCCGCGCTGGGTCGCTTCCACCGCTTCGGGGATCGAGCCGTGCGCGGTCAGCATGATGACGGGCAAGGCCGGGTCAGTCTGTTGGATGGCCTCGAATAAAGCCATGCCATCCATGCCCGGCATACGCAAGTCGCTGATCACCAACACCGGTCGGCTGACGGCGATCTGTGTCAGGGCTTCTTCACCGCTCTTGGCTTCCACGACCTGGTAGCCGGCCGCCTTGAGGCGCATGCCAAGCAGCTTGAGGATGTCCGGATCGTCGTCGACCGTCAGGATTTTTTGTACTACTTCAGTCATTTACGGTTCCCTTGCTCACGTTCGAGCATCGATTTTTCGATGTTCTTGAGCTCATCGAGTTTCTGTTGCAGGGCATCGGCGCGCTTCTGTTCTTCGCGCGCCTTGTTGCCCGATCGGTTAATTTCGGCGATGTAATCCCGCATGATCAAGGTCAGTGTCTTGCGGTCGCCATCGAGGTACTTGTCCTTAGCCAAGTCATCAAGCAAGGCTTGTGCCTTGTTCGTATCGCGCAGCTTGCTGGTGGGCAGCGCATAGATCAGCGCGACCTTGATACGGCTGGTCATGTCGTTCCTGTTTTGGCTGTTCTGCTGCAGTTCCTTCTTTTGACCCTCAAGGCTGAGTTCGCTGAAACTTTCGGCAAAATCCAGCATATCGAGACGGCTGATGGTGGGGGATTGCGTGACAGGGACTTTCGATTGCGAATCCGGCAATTGGGCGCACGCGCTCAACAGGCACAACGCGAACAACAAGGGGATGGCTGGTCTATTCATGGTTTTCCGCTTTGAATGGCAGGCGCACACTGAAATGTGCGCCGTGGTCTGATGGGAGCAGGCGAATCTCGCCGCCGTGTGCGTCTGCATATTCCTTGGCGATGGAGAGGCCGAGGCCGCTACCGCTGACCAGGCTGTCGTAGACGCTGTCGCCCTGGTAGAACGGATCGAACAATCGCGCCTTGTCGGCGGTGAGTACGCCCGGGCCGCCGTCGTGGACTTCGATGAACACATTCTCGGCTTCCTGGTAGGTGCGCAGCTGGATAGCCGCGGAAGCCGGTGTGAATTTGATGGCGTTGGAGATCAGATTGTCGATGACGGTCTGCACCTTCTCATGATCGCCGAATAATTGTAACGCATTGAATTCGCGGTGGATCCGAATGTTCTTCGTGCTCAAGGTCAGCGCGTAGTTGCTGAGGATGTCGTTGATCAGGCTATCCAGCTGGATACGTTCGATCTTGAGGTGTGGCTTCTGGAACTGTACCGCGCTGTAGCTCAATAGATTCTCGATCATCTTCTGCAGGCGGAGGCTGCTTTCGCGCAGGATGCCGGCGATCTCCTTCTGCTGCTGGTTGAGCGAACCGCCGATCTCGTCGCTCAGCAGCTCACTGCCTTCGCGGATGGCAGTCAGTGGGGTCTTCAGTTCGTGCGAGACATGCCGCAGGAACAGCTGCTTCTGCTTATCCACCGCATCGAGCTGCGAGCGTAGCCAGTCGAGGCGTTCGCCTAGCGTACGCAGGTCGCCCGGCCCGTCGATACTGATCGGTTCCGCATAGTTGCCTTCACCGAGCCGGCGGATAGCGAGATCCATGCGCTTGATCGGCTGTGCCACGAGGAAGGTGATGGCGATGGCGACCAGGAAAGCCACGGGTACCAGGGTCAAGGTCTGCCACAGCAACATCTTCTGGGTCCGCCCGGCGGTTTCCGCCAGTACCGCGGCTTCGCGGTCGATCATCTGGTTGTTTTCGGCGAGCAGCGTCTCGGCCTCGCCGGACAAGGTGATGAAGCCGCTGACGATATCCTGCGGCGAGCGCGATTCCGGCAGCGGGGTGGTCACCTGGTCGTATAGGACCCGTTCGCGGTTTTCAAGGCTATCGAGGATATCGCGTTGGCGCTTGGCCATGGGCAGCGCCTGCAGTTCCTGCAGGGCATGCGTGAACTTCTCATGGGCGTTGCCGTAGTTCTCCAGCAGCAAGGCGTCGTTCAGTACGAAATACTGACGGGCACTGCGCTCCATGAGCATGATCTGCTCCTGCAGCGAGCGACTGAAACGCGTGGTCTGGGTCGCCTGGGTCACGGTGTCGCGGCTCTTGTCCGCGAGGCGGTCAAGGTAGACGGCGGCATTACCGAAGGCGAACAACAGCGGCAGCATCGCCAGGGCGAAGCCGATCAAAAGTAATTTCAGGAATGATTTTGGATAGACAATCTGCAAGCCGTTAATTCCTTGGCGCCAGTATAATATCGGGCATGTCCGGACTCTCCCTGATCGCTGCTGTCGCACAAAATGGTGTCATTGGCCTTGATAACACCTTGCCCTGGCATCTGCCGGAAGACCTCAAACGCTTCCGTGCATTGACCAGCGGCCATCATATTATCATGGGTCGCAAAACCTACGAGTCCCTCAACCGGCTCCTGCCGGACCGCACCACGGTCATCGTTACGCGTAATCCGGCGTATCACGTGCCAGGCGCGCTGGTCGCGCATTCTCTGCCGGCGGCCGTCGCGCTATGTGCCAAGGACCCGGAAGCATTCCTCATCGGCGGCGCGGAGTTGTACGAAGAAGGCCTGAAGCTGGCGGATACCCTGTATCTGACAGAAGTGCACCAGGCTTTCGCCGGCGATGCCGAGTTCCCGGCGTGGGATCGGCGACAATGGCAAGAAGTCGCACGTGAACGTCACACCAGCGTCAAGGGTCTGCCTTTCAGTTACGTCACCTACCGTCGGGTGGTTTGAACCC
>CAMLMA010000158.1 GCA_946481065.1 uncultured Nitrosomonadales bacterium | reverse complement strand
GGTGGCCGCGCCGCCATCGACGATCTGCCACCCTGCATCGACGGTGCCGGACTCATCGCCCTGCAACGGGCGGTGGACGGTATCCATGTCTCCGATGCCTTGCTCGATTACATCCAGGCGCTGCTCGACTACTCACGCAACGCCGCCCGCTACTCGGCAGGCCTTTCGCCACGCGCCGGGCTCGCCCTCAAGCAATGCGCGCAAGCCTGGGCCATGATGCAGGGCCGCGATCATGCGCTGCCAGAGGACGTGCAAGCGATATTGCCGGGCATCGCCGGCCACCGCCTGCAGGCCGCGAGCGGCATGGAAGGCACAGGCGACGTATCGGCACACTTGCTGAGTGCGGTCGCCATCCCCTGATGGCTTGAGCCTGGCATGGCCGCCATCCTGAACATCCCTGACTGGCGCAAGTGGCTGCGTGTCGCGCGTGCCGATCATGCCCCCGCGGTGCTGACGCGCCGCCATATCTACATCCTGCCGACGCGCTATGGTCTCCTCTACGGCGTCATCCTCATCGGCATGCTGATCGGCTCGATCAACTACACGCTGAGCCTGGGTTTCTTCCTGACCTTCCTGCTCGCCGGCATGGGCAACATCGCCATGTTGCATACCTGGCGCAACCTGGCCAACCTGCGTATCCGCCACCATCGCGCCGACCCCGTGTTCGCTGGCGAAGCCGCGATCTTCGAGCTCATGGTCGCCGAACCGCAATTGCGCGCGCGGCATGCGATCGGCGCGCATTTCGACGATATGCCGCCCGTCCATATCGACATCCCCGCCGGCAGCGAACAGCCGATCCGGCTCGCTCTGCCCAGCAAGCAGCGCGGATGGCTCAACGCCGGGCGCGTCACTTTCTTCACCGAGTTCCCGCTGGGGCTGTTCCATGTCTGGTCGTATGTCACGATCGACATGCGTTGCCTCGTCTATCCGCATCCTGCCAGCGTATCCGCAGCCCTGCCTGAATCGGCCGACATGGGTGCCACCGGCTCGCTCGATCGCTCCAGCGGTGATGACGACTTCGCCGGCCACCGCAACTACCAGCTCGGCGACTCGCCACGGCGCGTCGACTGGAAAGCCTCCTCACGCGAACAAGGCCTGCTCACCAAACAGTTCCAGGGCGAAGGCCAGAGCACGCTGTGGCTCGACTGGGCACAGACCGCGGGCGCAGACGGCGAGCAACGCATCCGCCAACTGACGCGCTGGGTAGTGGACGCGCAGGCTGCCCACAAAAGCTACGGTCTCCGCCTGCCTGCCGTGAGCATCAGTCCGGGCAATAGCGAGGCCCATTACCACCGATGCCTGGAAGCACTGGCACTGATGGAGCTGCAGTGAGCCAGGTCGCGCTGCCTCCCAACGCCCAGGATCTGCACTGGCTGCTGGTCTCCGTCGGCCTGGTCATGGCGCTGGTGCTGCCCTACCTGTCGCCCTGGATCGCGGTCTTCATCGCCGTGTTCTTCGGCTGGCGCTACCTGGTCGAGCGCAACGCCTGGCACCTGCCTTCGCTTTGGCTGCTGCTGCCGATCACCGTGCTCGGCGGCATCGGCGTCATGATCACTTATCGTGGCTTCATCGGTCGCGACGCCAGCATCTCGCTACTGGTCATCATGCTCGCGCTGAAACTCATGGAAACGCGCAGCAAACGTGATTTCACGCTGGTGGTGTTCATCGGCTACTTCACCGCCATCACCGCCTTCCTGTTCGACCAGACCATGCTGATCGGCGCTTTCCTGCTGCTCCCCTTGCTGGCGCTCACCATCACGCTGATCGGTATCAACCACCCTGCCGGTACGCTGGACTGGCGCTTCAAATTCAAGCTGGCGCGCAACCTCTTGCTGCAATCTGTACCGATGATGCTATTGCTGTTCTTGCTCTTTCCACGCATTCCCGGCCCCTTGTGGGGTGTGCCCAAGGACGCCTATGAAGGCATGACCGGGCTCTCGGATTCGATGGAGCCGGGCAACATCAGCCAGCTGAGCCAATCCGGCAAGACGGCGTTCCGTGTGCAGTTCGAGGGCAAGATCCCGCCCAACAACGCGCTCTACTGGCGCGGGCCGGTGCTCTGGCATTTTGACGGCCGCAAATGGAGCATGAGTAGCCCGGACCTGCCGATCGGTCAGGAGCAGCTGACCCTGCAGGGCGATCCGGTGCGTTACAGCCTGACGCTGGAGCCCCATAACCGCAACTGGCTGCTGATGCTGGAGATGCCGGGCGCGCTGCCCCCCAACGCCGTACAGACGCGCGACATGCAGGTGCTGTCGAAACGGCCGGTACGCACCCGCATCCGCTACGACGGCACCGCCTATTTCAATTACCGGCTGGGCGAGACACTGCCTGAACGGACGCGGGAACTGACCTTGCAGATCCATGACGGGGAGAACCCGAAGACTGCAGCCCTGGCGCAACGCTGGCGCGACGAGGGCAAATCGCCGCAGGCGATGATCGACGCGGCCCTGCAGATGTTCCGTAACGAACGCTTCTTCTATACGCTGTCACCACCGCTATTGGGCAGCAACCCGATCGACGATTTCCTGTTCAACACCCGGCGCGGCTTCTGCGAACATTACGCCAGCAGCTTCGTCTACCTGATGCGCGCAGCCGGCGTCCCTGCCCGCGTGGTCACCGGCTACCAGGGCGGCGAGGTCAATCCGGTCGGCAATTACCTGATCGTCAGGCAATCCGATGCCCACGCCTGGGCCGAAGTGTGGCTGGCGGGCAAGGGCTGGACGCGGGTCGACCCGACCGCCGCCGTGGCGCCGCAACGCGTCAATGCCGGCATCGACGCGGCGCTGCCGGATAACGCGCTCGGCCCGGTGTTCGCGCGCAAGGATTATCCCCTGCTGCGCAAGCTGTATCTCAACTGGGACGCGGTCAACAACGGCTGGAACCAATGGGTCCTCGGCTATGACCAGGAAAAGCAGATGGCGCTGCTCAACCGCCTCACCGGCAGCGATCTCAGCTGGCAGGACCTGGTGATCGGCCTCGTGCTCAGCCTCGCGACCGTTGGCCTGATCCTCAGCGCCTTCTTGCTGCGCGGCAAACGCCGCATACTGGATCCGGTGCAACGGCTCTATGTGCAGTTCCTGCGCAAGCTCGAACGTGTGGGGCTCAAGCGCCTGGCGCACGAAGGCCCGCAGGATTTCGGCCACCGCGCGGCGCAGCGCCTGCCGGATCGCGCCAAGGAGATCGAAGCCATCACGCAGGCCTATACCGGTATCCGTTATCGCAGTAACATCAGCGCCGAGGCGCTGGCGGCCTTGCGCCGCATGATCAAGGCGTTCTAGCAGTCGATGGCCATGCCAGCGGCACATGCCACATTCAAAAAGACACGACCATGACCGATCAGGAATACATGCAAATCGCGCTGGAACTGGCGCAGCAGGCTGC
>CAMLMA010000157.1 GCA_946481065.1 uncultured Nitrosomonadales bacterium | reverse complement strand
GCCATGGAGCATGCAGCCGACGAGGAAATCGACCACCTGGCCTGGTGCGAGCAGCGCATCCGCGAACTGGGTAGCCACCCGAGCGTGCTCAACCCGCTGTTCTATGGCCTGTCCTTCGGCGTGGGCGCGGTAGCGGGACTGGTCAGTGATCGCGTCAGTCTGGGATTCGTCGCTGCCACCGAAGATCAGGTATGCAAGCACCTGGATGAACACCTGGAGCAACTGCCCGAGCATGACGCCAAATCACGCGCCATTCTCGAGCAGATGCGCGTCGACGAGCAACAACATGCCAACAGCGCCCTGGCAGCTGGCGGCGTACGCTTCCCGGCACCGGTGAAGTTCGGCATGACCTTGCTGTCGAAGGTCATGACCAAGAGCACCTACCGCATCTGAAACGAACGAGGGCGCCAATCGGCGCCCTTGTCATTTCCAGCGGGATTCAGCCCAGTTCGACGATTTCGTAGTCGTGGCTGATGTCCACACCGGCACGGCCCAGCATGATCGAGGCCGAACAGTACTTCTCCGCCGACAACTCCACCGCCCGCTTCACCTGAGCCTCTTTCAGCCCTCGCCCCTTGACCACGAAGTGCAGGTGGATCTTGGTAAACACCTTGGGCTCCTCGTCTGCACGCTCGGCATCAAGGAACACTTCGCAGCTTTCTACCGGCTGGCGGCCCTTGCGCAGAATGCTGACCACATCGAAGTTGCTGCAGCCACCGAGGCCGATCAGCAACATCTCCATCGGCCGAATACCGAGGTTACGACCACCGGCATCGGGCGGACCGTCCATCACCACGGCATGGCCACTACCGGACTCGCCGAGGAACAGAGCTTCACCGGCCCATTGCACACGCGCTTTCATCGATATTGGCTCCCAAAGTGGAAAAGGCCGGCAGATTAGCACAGCCGGGGGGCAGTCCGATGCGCGTCAAACACGCTAAAGTTCCGCCGGGTTATGTTACCCAGATCGCAAAAAAGCCCCCACTCATAGCGTGTCTGTTAAGCTGACGTCGGATTGCTGGCACACTTGGCCGGATAACTAATAAGAAATTGCCGTTGGACAAAGGCCTTCATCTTTTCATATTCGGGACTCGGGCATGGTTGCTATTACCCTTACACCTAAAATCAAGAATCTCGACAAGCTTCTCGCGCACTGTCACCGCCGTCGCTACACCGCCAAGAGCACGATCATCTACGCAGGTGATCGCTGCGAAACACTCTTCTTCATCGTCAAAGGCTCGGTCACCATCCTTATCGAGGATGACGACGGCCGTGAAATGATCATCGCCTACCTCAATGCCGGCGATTTCTTCGGCGAGATGGGCCTGTTCGAAAAGGAAGGCACGGAGAAGGAGCGCAGCGCCTGGGTTCGCGCCAAGACCGAGTGCGAGGTCGCGGAAATCAGCTACGCCAAATTCCGCGAGCTGACCCAGCAGGATCCGGACATCCTGTTCGCCCTGGGCAGCCAGATGGCCGAGCGCCTGCGCAATACCACGCGCAAGGTCGGCGACCTGGCCTTCCTCGACGTGACTGGCCGCGTCGCACGCACCCTGCTCGACCTGTGCAAGCAGCCGGATGCAATGACTCACCCGGATGGCATGCAGATCAAGATCACCCGCCAGGAAATCGGCCGCATCGTCGGCTGCTCGCGCGAGATGGTCGGCCGCGTGCTCAAGTCCCTGGAAGAACAGGGCCTGGTGCACGTCAAAGGCAAGACCATGGTGGTCTTCGGCACCCGCTGAAACCCGCCAAATAAAAAGCCGGCTTGATCGCCGGCTTTTTTATGCACGTTATTCGGGATCGATGCCGATCACGGCAGGTCGACCACGCTCGGGAAAGAACAGGCGCTGCAATTCGCTACCCGGACTTTCCGCGCGCATGAAGGCTTCGCCGACCAAGAAGGCATAGACCTCGTTGATCTCCATCAGCTCGACATCGGCGCGATTGAGAATGCCGCTCTCGGTGACCACCAGGCGATCACGCGGAATGCGCGGCAGCAGGTCGAGGGTGGTCTCCAGACTGACATCGAAGGTGTGCAGGTTGCGGTTGTTGATGCCCACAAGTGGCGTATCGAGGGTCTTCAGCGCCCGCTCCAGCTCGGCGCCATCATGCACCTCGACCAGCACGTCGAGGCCGACCTCCTTGGCCACCGAGGCCAATTCGGCCATGCGCACGTCATCCAGGCAGGAGACGATCAGCAGCACGCAATCGGCGCCGAGCGCACGGGCCTCGACGATCTGGTACGGATCGACCATGAAGTCCTTGCGGATCACCGGCAGCGCACAGGCCGCACGGGCTTGCTGCAGGTACTGGTCGGCGCCCTGGAAGAAATCGATATCGGTCAGCACCGACAGACAGGTGGCGCCACCGGCCTCGTAGCTGCGGGCGATATCGGCCGGGACGAAGTCGGCGCGCAGCACGCCCTTGCTCGGCGAGGCCTTCTTGATCTCGGCAATCACCGCCGGCTGCTTGCGTGCAGCCTGTTCCAGCAGCGCGCGGGCAAAGCCTCGCGGTGCGTCGGCACTGCGCGCAGCAGCCTCGACCTCGGCCAGGCTGACCTGGGCGCGACGCGCCGCCACTTCCTCGAACTTACGGGCGACGATCTTCTCCAGTACGGTTGGTACGCTCACCCTTCGTTCTCCTGTTTGAATACCGCGGTAAAGGACACCAGCTCTTCCAGCTTCTCACGCGCCAGGCCGGTGTGCAGGGCGTCATGCGCCAGCTGGATACCTTCGCGCAGGCTGCTGGCATGGTCGGCAGCATAGAGTGCGGCGCCAGCATTGAGCACGATCATGTCGGCAGCCTTCTGGCCGTTGTCGGTCTTGCGTCGGCCCAGGGCATCGCGGATCAGCTCCAGCGATTGCTCGGCATTGTCGACGGTCAGACCGATCAGGCTCTGGCTCTTGATACCGAAATCCTCGGGCTGGATGCGGTACTCGCTGACCTTGCCGTCCTTGAGCTCGGCGACGAAGGTCGGCGCGGCCAGGCTGATCTCGTCCAGACCGTCCTGCGCATGTACCACCAGCACGTGCTCGCTGCCCAGACGCTGCAGCACTTCAGCCATGGGCCGGCACAGCGCCTGGCTGAATACGCCGATAACCTGATGCTTGGCACCAGCCGGATTGGTCATCGGGCCGAGCATGTTGAAGATGGTGCGCAGGCCCAGCTCGCGGCGCGGGCCAATGGCATGCTTCATCGCGCCATGATGAGACGGGGCGAACATGAAGCCGACCCCGACGCTTTCGACACAGCGTGCCACCTGCTCGGGCTTGAGCCCCAGGTAGGCGCCGGCCGCCTCGAGCAGATCGGCGCTGCCGCTCTTGCCGGACACCGCACGATTGCCGTGCTTGGCCACCTTGCCGCCCGCCGCCGCAACGACGAAAGCCGCCGCGGTGGAGACGTTGAAGATGTTCATGCCATCGCCGC
>CAMLMA010000156.1 GCA_946481065.1 uncultured Nitrosomonadales bacterium | reverse complement strand
TCCGGCGCCACATTGCGGCCATAGGAGGTGATGAACATGTTCTTCTTGCGGCCGGTGATATGCAGGTAGCCTTCGGCGTCGAGATGGCCGATATCGCCCGTAGCCCAGCGGGCGGGGCGGGGTTGGTCGTCACCGCTGTAGCCGAGCAGGGTCGCGCCTTCGACGCTGATCTCGCCGTCGTCGGCAAAATGCAGCCGCACATGCGGCAAGGGCTGGCCGACACTGCCGGAACGGCAGGCATCCGGCCGGTTGACGGCGACCACCGAAGCGCATTCCGACAGGCCGTAACCTTCGAACACAGGCAGGCCAAGCTGGCCTGCGCGCGCGAGCAATTGCGGCGAGACCGGGGCGCCGCCGACGGCGACGAAGCGCAGACTGGGTAGCGGCGGAGAACCGCGTTCCAGCGCCACTACCATGACTTGCAGCAGTTCCGGCGTCAGCACCAGCGTCGTCGGCTGATGCTGGGCGAGGGTCTGCATCAGGCGCGCCACATCGAGCCCGGAGGAGCCGCTGAGGCCGACCTGGGCCGCGGGCAGCAATGTGGTGCGGGCACCAGCGAGCAATGGGACGTAGATGCCGGCGATGTTCTCGAGCAGGGTCGCCAGCGGCAGGATGCTCAGGTGCCGTTCTTCGGCATCGGCTCCGGTCGCGTGCAACAGCGCATTCGCGACCTGCATCTGGGCTACCGTGTCGAGGCAGACACCCTTGGGGTTGCCGGTGGTGCCGGAGGTATAGGTGAGCTTGGCGGTCCCCGCCGGCAAGCGACGCGTTGCCGCGGGCGCCAGCGTGATCATGGCCAGGTGCTTGCCGGCCACGAGGATCTGTTCGGTGTTGGTGATCGCGACGCCGGCTGCGTTCAGGGTCTCCTGGATGCGGATCGGCTGGTCGCATAGCAGATGGTCGATACCGCTATCCTGGATGGCATGCAGGGTCTGCGCCGCGGAAAAGAACCCGGGTAGCGGCACCAGCGGCAACGCCATACGCATGGCGGCGATATCAGCCACGGCCCAGGCCGGATCGTTGTCCAGTGCCAGGCCGAGCACGCCAGGACCGCGCTGGCGCAATTTGCCGGCCAGTGCCTCGATCTCCTTCAGCAGCGTGGCATAGCTGATCTCGCCACGACTCCCCACCAGCGCGCAACGCGTCGGCGTCGCCTGTGCATGGGCAGCGATGGTTTCGATCAGATCAGGCGTGACTGGCTGCATGCGCGCCTCAGGCTCCGGCATGGCGATTGCGGATCGCCATCACCACCGGTCGCTCGGCGTAATAACTGCCCCAGTCGCCACGCTCTTCGACAGGGATGCTATCGATACTGGCGACACCGAGCTGGAACAATTCAAGATTGAGTTTGGCCAAGCCGTTGCACAGGCTGGGCGTACCAGTGAACACCGCCCATTCGGTCTGCGTGTGCAGATAGAGACTGACCGCCGCCAGGAGGCTGCGGGCATGGCGCGGATTGCCGATGGCGAGGTTACCGACCTCGATCAGCTGCTCGCGATCCACGGTGACACCGAGCGTTTCCTGGATCGCCTGCTCCACCGGCTTGCCCAGGTACTGCTCCAGGAACAGGGGCTTGTCGGTGCCGCGACGGAAGCCACAGACCGCCAGCAGTTCACCTGCCTTGCCGCGCAGGCTCAGAAGCTGCGGCAGGTAATGCTTGATATCGGCACCGTAGGCATGTGCGAACACCTGGTGGATGAAGGATTCGAGTTCAGCGCGATCGGCGGCATTGGGGCCGGAGAGCGCCGTGGTCGGCTGCGTGTCGCTGTGCAGCCGCACGACAGCGTCGGTGCGGATAACGCCGTCTGCGTCGGCAGACATGGCTTGCAGGGTGGGTACGGTCTGGCACAGCATATTCGGGGACTCCATGGAATGGTCCCTCTCTATATGGCAAAGCCCATGCCAGTTGACCGCAGGCCGTGGGCGGTCGATCAGGAGCTATCTGTAAATATCATGATAATCAATAACTTAATTGATTATTTCAGCGGATATCACTAGCGATGTGGGGGCAAAGGTCGCGGCATGTGCGCAGCGTAGGCATGCAAGTTTCAGACAATCCTTGCAGGATAGGCCGTCAAACGCGGCGATACCCTGCAAATCTTGCAGGGTCCGGCGTTCACTCGGCCGGACAGTCCAGTGCCGGCGCGCTGTTGGCGATACTGCCGTCGGCGCGTATCCAGAGGATCGCCTTGACCCGGCTATCGACCTTGCAGGCATGCACATAGCCGATACCGCCCGGGGATTCGGTGACGTAACGCAGCATGGCTTCCTGCGAGTTGACGACATGGGGTGGCGAATTGCCGTGGTAGTACTGGTCGTTCCAGTAATCGGTCTGCGCCTCCGGCAGGCTGCCGAGGATGCGCTGCGAGAACTGGCGCCGCAATGGGTTATCCGTCGGCAGGTTGAGCGGATGCATGCGCTTGCCGTCGGCCCAGTAGAGCTTCTTGCGCCAGAAGATGAGCGACAGCTCGACCGGGCTGATGCTGGAGATGTTCATGCTATGCGGCACGATGACGGCGATCACCTCGCCTTCCGCCGGCAGGGCGGATGCCGGCGCCAATGCCAGCATGGGCGCCAACAGACAACAGAGGATCGTGAACAGACGCCGCATCAGAACAGGATCGCGAAAGAGGCCTGGAAGCCTTTGGGTGCATCGACGCGGTTCTCGTCACCGCCCACATACTCCATCTTCAGCACGCGCTTGGGCGTGATGCGCCAGGCCGTGCCCAGCACCCAGCGCTCGGCGGAGCCTTCCAGCGGGCGCTTGAAGTTCTCGACGCGGCCGACCCCGTACCAGCCCTTGCCGAGTGGCGCGACTGCTTGCAGATAGCCGCCGTTACCGCCATCGCCATTGGCGGTGTTGTAGCGCTGGAACAGTTCGCCGCTGAATTCCCAGTCGTGTTGCCGAGTCATGAAATCCAGCCCCAGCATGCGGTATTTGGGCGTGCCCGGCACGTCTTCGGTGAATTCCGCCAGCGACAGGCCCCAGTTGACCTTGCCGGTCAGGTTGAAGCGGGCGCCCTTGACGTCCTTGAACTGGATCTCGTCACGATCGTGATCCTGATCCTGCAGGCCTTCCATGTAGAAGCTGTATTCGAAGGCGCGATCGCCGAGCGGCGCAGCGCCGTAGAGCATGGCGCCGTTGACCGAAGTCGGGAACAAGCGGCTGGTGGACAGCGGCCGCAAGGTGGTCCATACCAGCGGTGCGGCGTGGATCAGGTTCCAGCGTCCGACGGGCGTCAGGAAGCGGCCACCGCGCACGTTGACGGTATCTGACCAGTTGTAATCGACATACAGGCGTTCGAGGTCGATCTTGCTGTCGCTGTGCGAGAAATCGCGGCCCTCCTGCCAGAGGAACCCGCGCTCAAGCTCGAATTCGCCAAAGAAGCGGAAGCGGCTGTTGCCGTCCCAGCGCACGATCATGCTCAGCTCATCGAGCGACAGTTCCTTGTTGCTGTCGGGCAGGCGGCGGTAGACGGCATTGGCGTAGCCGCCGAACTTGAGACCATCCTCGC
>CAMLMA010000155.1 GCA_946481065.1 uncultured Nitrosomonadales bacterium | reverse complement strand
GCCGAAGCTGGCGTAGGTGCTGCACATGCGGTCCACCCAGTCGCTGGGGCGGAAAGGTTTGCCGGCCCGGGTCAGGCCTTCGATGATGATCTCATTGACCGCGGGAGGTGTGTCGTTGCTCATGATCTGCTCTTCTGGGGTGTCCGATAGGTTGGATAAAATTATAGCAGGGCGTCAGTCGATATATTCGAACACCTTCACCACACGATAGACACCATCGGTGCTGCTGGCGATCTCCACGGCGTCTTCTGCTTCCTTATGGGTGACGAGGCCGAGCAGGTAGACCACCGAAGACTCGGTGACAACCTTGACGTAATTGGCCGGGAAGCGTCCTTCCTTCAGCATCCGGGCCTTGACCTTGGAGGTGACGTAGGCGTCGTTGTTGCGGTTGGCGATGGTGCTCTTCATGTCGACCGCCAATTCATTGGTGACGCTGCGCACGTTATCCACGGCCTTGACGATGGCTTCGGCTTTGGCCTTGGTCGCTTCGTCCTCGGCTTCGCCGGTGATCAGCACATTACGGTTATAGCTGGTGACGTTGACATGGATCTTGTCGCCGAGCTGATCCGCGATATTCTTCTCCGCCTTGATCTCGATGCCTTCATCTTCGATGTAGATCCCTGAAGTGCGACGGTCCGCAGCCATCATGCCGCCAGCAGCGGCGCCGCCGACAACCGCCGGCAGGCAGGCGGTGAGTTGGGTCGCCATGATGAGGACCAGGGCCGACTGGGTCAGGGCCATTTTGAAATTGATATGCATCTGTATGCTCCTGCGTTATCGATTGAGGGTATTCGGGTTGCTGCGCAGAATAACGCATCGATGGATCAGAATCGATAGTCCATGTGGATGACCCTGCCCGATGGATGAGTATTCTATGGATAACTTGCCGTGGCAGAAGTTCAGTTCTTCCATGGGTGTTTGCTCGACAAGGCCCGGATCAAAAAGCATCCCTGAGCCACTGGATATCCTGAGACGTCAGGCTGCTCATGATCACCGCATCGAAACGGCTGTTCTTCTCACCATGCTGTTGCAGGTAATGTTGGGCCGTGATCATGAGTTTCCTTTGCTTGGTCTGGGTGATGCTCTCTGCGGCACTGCCAAAATGACGGTTGCTGCGCATGCGCACCTCGACGAACACCAGGGTTGGGCCGTCCTGCATGATCAGGTCGATCTCGCCAAAGCGGCAGCGATAGTTGCGTGATAGTAGTTTCAAGCCCTTTTGTTGCAGATATTCGGCGGCCAGTGCTTCCGCCATCTGACCCGCAGGGTTCAAGGCGCTTTTTCCAGAACGACGCCATCTGCGGAGAACCGCCCCAAGGCTAGCTCGCGACTGATCTTGCCGGTGGCGGAGATCCGCAGCTTGCCAGTGAGGCCGTCGATCGTGGTGGCCTGCAGCGGCGAAACGCTGAGTTGTAGCAAGAGCGCATAGGCGTCCGCCCCGAGGGCGAACCAGCGTTGCATCTCGCCCGGCGGCAATTCGGCCGCCGCATCCCGATACGCCTTGAAGTCTGCGTTGTCATTATCGAGCACCCACGGCAACTCGACGAAACGCACCGCATTCATGACATGATCGGACGGATCGAACGGCAAGCCGGAGTAGAGGTGCGAGATGCCGAAGGTCGGTGTACCGGAATCGAGGAAGGGTCGAATGGCTCGGGCTTCCTCCGGGCTGGCGGCGAAGAAGATCATGTCTGTAGGTTGCGCCTTGATGCGCTCATGCATATCGCCCAGAGTCGTTGTCTGGTCTGGACCGGTCTGCAACAGGATTTCGCCGCCATCGGCGAGCCAGGCTTCACGGAAAGCATTGGCCGCGCGACCAGCGACCGGACTGCCGCTGGAAACGATGGTGGCTGTTTGCATCCCCGCATTGCGCGCAAGACGCACGATCTGGCTGACTTCGGACTCGATGGAGAGTCCAAAGCTGAAGACGTTCCTGCCGGTGGCCGCGGTCTCGGGCTGGTTGAGTTCCAGCGTGGGCACGGGTCTGTCCTGGCTGGCGAGGGCCGTGGCTTCATCGCGCGTCAGTGGCCCCAGCACGTAAGCGGCGCCATCGCCGATAGCCTGGGCATAGACGGCTTCGATGGATTCTTTGCTGCCGTCGGTCGGATACAGCCGGATGTCGTTACTGTCCTGATGCAGGCCCTGTGCAGTGACGAAACCACGTTCGATGGCATCCGAGACCGGATAGAACGCTCCAACGCCAAATGGCAGCAACACGGCGACCGGCCCTTGCAGCTTGGTTGGCGGGGCAGAAGGCGGCTGTGTCAGCGATGCCGGCTTGGCCCCCGTGCCGATGCTGCTGGCTGATTCTGCGGAGCCTTCGCCGAACTGACGTTTGGCGAAGGCGCGGGCGACGTGGTCCGGATAGGCCGCGCGCCAGCCGCGGATCGCCGTTGGGTCGCTGTCCAGCGATTGCGCTGCCAATGCCAGGTCGATCCAGCCCTGGATGGTGCTGTCGTAACTTTCGCCACGGATATCGATCAATTCGCTGCGGCTGGGTTGGCTCAGCAGGTGCCAGATGCGCTGGTCATTCTCCGCACGTGCGGCGGCATCGCCGAGGTAGTCGGCAGTCTCGACATACTGCTCAAGCGCCCGTAAGGTATCCGGCTGGTTCTCGTAGGCTAGGCCTAGGCTTGCGTGTAAACTTGCGGTGGCCGGCTTGCTCAGGGTCTGGTCGGCCTGCAGGGGCAACAACAGTCGGAATGTCTGGTCAAAGTCGCCTTGTGCCGCCGCGATATTGCCTTGCAGTAGTTTGGCATAGGCCGATGGCGCGGGGATGCGGTTCAGGGCCAGTCTTGCACAATCGAGGTCGGTGCGCTGCAGGCAGGCCTGCCCCTCCATGAAGGAAGCCTCGGGCGATTTTTTGCCCGGCGGGGCTTTGGTGTTGGCGGCCTCTGCTGCATGGAGGCCGGTCAAGAAGACGAATTGCAGCAATAGAAAGGCAAGTAGACGTTGAGTCATAGCGGCACATTATATGTGGTAGCCACGCCGATTGGAAACCTGCAGGACATCACGCTGCGCGCGCTGGAGGTGCTGAAGGCGGTGGACGTCATCGCTGCCGAAGACACGCGCCACACGGCCGGTCTGTTATCGCATTTCGCCATCCAGAAGAAACTGGTCGCGGTGCATGAACATAACGAGCACAAAGCGGCGGAGGCCTTGTTGCAGCGGCTGCAAGCAGGCGAGTCGATCGCCTTGGTCACCGACGCCGGCACACCAGGCATCAGCGATCCGGGAGCCGTCGTGGTCGATCATCTGCGCGACGCGGGCATTGTCGTCGTGCCTATTCCTGGAGCGAGCGCCGTCATCGCGGCCTTGTCCGCGGCCGGTATCGCCGTGAACGGCTTCACCTTTCATGGCTTCCTGCCGGCCAGTGGCGCACAACGACGCAAGGTGCTCGAATCATTCAAAGCCATGCCGCAGACGCTCGTGTTCTATGAGGCTCCGCATCGTGTGCTGGAGAGTGTCGCGGATATGGCCAAGGTGCTGGGTGGCGAGCGCCGGCTGACGATCGCGCGGGAGCTGACCAAGACCTTCGAGACCTTCCACCGCTGCCCGCTGTCGGAGGCTGTGGCCTGGCTCGAAAGCGATCCCAATCAGCAGCGCGGCGAATTCGTCTTGCTGGTGGAGCC
>CAMLMA010000154.1 GCA_946481065.1 uncultured Nitrosomonadales bacterium | reverse complement strand
CCATGAAGCCGAAGATCGACGATTGCGTGATGTCGGCCACGGGATGCTGCAGCATGAGTTGCGTCTTCAGGTAGTCGAGCGGCGTCGCCGAACTGATGGCGTCCAGCGCCACGCCAGCCGGCAGGTGGCGGCCGAAGATATAGGCCAGCTGATCCATAAAGCCCAGATGTGCCTGGGCCAGCACGGCGGGCGCAGGCCATTGCGTCATCAGCAACGGGAACGAGATCAGCAGCACGGCATAACCGACCATCGCCGGGTTGAATGGGTTATAGCCAAGCCCGCCATAGAGTTGCTTGGCGACCACGATCGCGAACAAGGTGCCGACGACGATCAGCCACCAAGGCGCCAGTGGCGGCAAGGCCAACGCCAGCAGCCAGGCGGTGACCAAGGCACTGCCATCGAGCAGGAATGGCAGCACGGGGCGCTGCCGCAACTTCAATACGATCGCTTCGCTGGCAAGCGCTGTCACCGAAGCGATCGTCAGCGTGACCAGGATGCCGGTGCCGTAGATCCAGACATAGGCGACGATGCCCGGGATCAAGGCGAGCAGGACCTTCAGCATGATGATGCTGACACTGGTTTTCTCTACCAAATATGGCGATCTGCTCATCTTCTTCTCGTCTCTACCCGACCCGCCGCGACGCGGCAGGCTTGGCCAGTTTATTGTTCAGTGGTCGGCGTTGAGCCGGGTGTTGCGCGCTCGGCTACGGACTGTTCATCCGGAGCCTGGTTGGCGGCATTCGCCTGGTTGGTACCGATCGCTTCCTGCAGCTGCCGCTTTTCCACTTGCAGGGCGGCCTCGCTGCGCCTGGCGTCGATCTCGGCGATCTCACTCTGCACCGCTGGCGGCAAGTCGCTGACGTTCTGTGGCTCGACAGCGGCCTTCTGCGCCTGCGCGCGGGCGACCGCGGCCTCGATAGCCGCTTTCTTCGCGTCTTCCAGGGTCTTGCCTTCGCCAGTCGCGCCCTCCGTCTTTGCGCCAGCCGCCTTCTGCGCATGCTTCTGCGCGCGCTCCTGCTTCTCGCGCTCGATCCGCATCAGGCGGAACTCGTTACGCTCGCGAGCGACATCCGCCGCCTGTTTGGCCCGATCCTGAGCGATGATCTCGCTCTTGGCGAAACGGTAATACTGCACCAGCGGGATATGGCTGGGACACACATAACTGCAGCATCCGCACTCGATGCAATCGAACAGCTTGTAATCGCGCGCCTTCTCCAGATTACTGGACTTGGCGAACCAGTAGAGCTCCTGCGGCTGCAGGTTGACCGGACAAGCATCCGCGCAACGCGCGCAGCGGATGCATGGCAGGGCCGGTTCAGGCGCCGGAAACAACTTGGGTGCACCGGCGATGATGCAATTGGTGGCCTTGGTCACCGGCACTTCGGCCGAGGGCAGCGAAAAACCCATCATCGGTCCGCCCATCAGGTAATCGTCGGTATCCGGCAAGGCGCCGCCTGCCGCTGCCAGCAGCGTCGTCACCGGCGTGCCGAGCAGCACTTCGAAATTGCCCGGCGCAGCGACATTGCCCGTGACCGTGACGATGCGCGACAAGGCTGGCTCGCCATACTGGAAGTAACGGTAGATGGCCTGCACCGTGCCGACGTTGAAGCACTGGATACCCATGTCGGTCGATCGCTTGAAGCTCGGGATCTCCCGACCCGTCAGCACGTGGATCAACCGACGCGCATCCCCGCTTGGATAGATCGTCGGCACGACGACCACCTGCAGTGGATATTCACTCTTTTCGCAGGCTGCGCGCATCGCAGCGGCTGCCTCCGGTTTGTTATCCTCGATGCCGATCAGGCACTGTTTTGCCCCGAGCAGGTAATAGGCGATCTCGATACCGCGCACCACCTCTTCGGCACGCTCGCGCATGAGCAAATCGTCACAGGTGATGAAGGGCTCGCACTCGGCGCCGTTGATCACCAGGATCTCGATGCCTGAACTGCCGTCCGCGCGCAGCTTGATGTGACTGGGGAATGCCGCTCCGCCAAGTCCGACGATACCGGAGCTGCGCAGGCTGGCGACCAGCTGCTGCTTGTCGGCTGTGCGCCAGTCCGGCGGCGTATGCGGCAACCATTCGTCCAGGCCGTCCGGCTCCAATGTGATACAGACGTCTGGCAGACCCGACGGGTGCGGGATCAGCGCATCGCCGATGCTGGCGACGCGGCCCGAGGTCGGCGCGTGTACGGCAGCCGAGATCGTGCCCTCGGCTTCGGCCAGCAACTGCCCCTTGTGCACCTGTTCGCCGACCGCCACACGCAGCTTGGGCAGATTACCGACATGCTGACGCAAGGGCAGAACCAGCTTTGCCGGCATCGGCAACTTGCGGATCGGCGTCGCGCAGGACTGCAGCTTGTTCTCGGGCGGATGTACGCCGCCGTTGAACTTGAACAGTTTCGATAATTCGGTGATCGCGTTCATGCCGCTTTCGAGTCCTTGATCTCAGGTGCTGCAGGCTGGATGGCGAACACCGGGTAGCGCCATTTCCAGTTATCCGGCGTCTCGGCGATCGGCTCCATGGTGATGCAATCCACCGGGCACGGCGCGAGGCACAACTCGCAGCCCGTACATTCGGAGGCGATGATGGTGTGCATATGCTTGGCCGCGCCGAGAATGGCGTCTACCGGGCAGGCCTGGATGCACAGCGTGCAACCGATGCAGGTGTTCTCGTCGATGAACGCCACCGATTTCGGTTTGGGCAGCCCATGCTCCGCATTCAGCGGCTTATATTCCACGCCGAGCAGGTCGGCCAGCGCGTGCACGCCGGCATCACCCCCCGGGGGGCACTGGTTGATATCTGCCTCGCCCTTGGCGATCGCCGTCGCATAGGGCTTGCATCCGGGGAAACCGCACTGGCCGCACTGTGTCTGCGGCAGGATGGCGTCGATACGATCGACCAGCGGATCCCCCTCGACCTTGAACTTAAGGGCCGAATAACCAAGCAACAACCCCAGGATGAGGGCGAGCCCGACCATCACCAGCAAGGCCGTCAACATTAGCGCACCAACCCGGCAAAGCCCATGAAGGCGAGGCTCATCAACCCTGCGGTGACGAACGCGATGGCTGAACCGCGAAAGATCACGGGCACGTCGGCGGCTTCGAGGCGTTCACGGATGGACGCGAAGATGATCAGCACCATCGAAAAACCGACCGCCCCGCCCAGGCCGAACAGCAAGGACTCGACAAGGTTGTGGTCCGCCTGCACGTTGAGCAGCGGCACGCCCAACACGGCACAGTTGGTGGTGATCAGCGGCAGATAGATGCCGAGCACCTGATAGAGCACGGGGGAATTCTTCTCCATCCACATTTCCGTGAGCTGGACGACGGCCGCGATGACGACGATGAAAGACAATGTGCGCAGATAGAACAGGTCGGTGCCCAGCAGGTATTCGCTGATGAGGTAACTGGTACCGGAGCCGACGGTGAGTACGAAGGCGGTGGCCAGCCCCATGGCGATAGAGGCTTCCAGCTTCTTGGAGACCCCCATGAACGGGCAGAGACCGAGCACCTTGATCAACACGATGTTGTTGACCAGAACGGTACCGATCAGGATAAGAAGGTAGCTTTGCAGCATGTGCTTGTCTGCGTGTTTAGGTTGCGTTCTGTGAAGTCACGGATTATACAGGGTTTGCCTTTTCGCCCGGC
>CAMLMA010000153.1 GCA_946481065.1 uncultured Nitrosomonadales bacterium | reverse complement strand
ATGGACCGCAGCGCGCAGGTGATCGCCGGTACCATCTCAATAAACAAGGGACTCAGCATTGCTGCAAGTACTGCTCATCGACGACGACATCGAACTCTGCCAGATGATGGCCGAATATCTGGAGGCCGAGGATTTTGTCCTGGAAGTCGCCCATGACGGCCGGCAAGGGGCGACGCTCGCCCAGTCCGGCAAGTTCGATCTGGTGGTGCTGGATGTGATGATGCCGGGCCTCAACGGTTTCGACACCTTGCGCCTGATCCGCACGCAGAGCCAGGTACCCGTCATCATGCTGACCGCCAAAGGAGACGACATCGATCGTATCGTCGGCCTCGAGCTGGGGGCTGACGATTACCTGACCAAACCCTTCAACCCGCGCGAGCTGGTGGCACGCCTGCATGCGATCCAGCGCCGGGTGGCCGTGCGCGACGAACCTGCCGCCCAGCGTCCGCTGGCGCCGTTGCGCGTGGGCCGTATCGCCATCCATCCGGCCGAACGCGTGATCGAATGGAACGGCGCCGTGCTGGAGATCACCACCAGCGAATATGCGCTGATCGACGTGCTGGTGCGCAACGCCGGTCGCGTAGTGAGCAAGGCCGATCTGTTCCAGCAGGCGCTGGGCCGCCCCGAGACCCGCTACGACCGTAGCGTGGACGTGCACATCAGTAACCTGCGGCAAAAGCTGGGTACGCTGGAAGATGGTCGCTCGCCGATCCAGACCGTACGCAACATCGGCTATCAGTTCATACCGGGCTAGCGCATGGGCCGTCTTTTCTGGAAGTTGTTCATCGGGCTCTCCGTTACGCTGGTCGTGGTAGGCGCGGCCATCGGCGGTGCCGTCTATCTGCACGAGGACCGTCTCAATAACGATGAGGGTTTCCTGCGTGACCCGCGCAGCGAGTTCGTCGTCGGCCTTGCCGCCAACCAGCTGAGGTATGACGACGTGCTCGGCGTGGAGCGCCTGCTCGCCGAATGGCCGGGCAAGCGCAAGCCGCCGGAGATCCTGATCGTCGATGACGGTGGCCACGACGTGCTCGGCCGCGCGGTGCCGGCAGATGCCCTGAAGAACGCGCTCCTCGCGCTTGGGCAGGGCAAGACCGACAGCGTCAAGCGTGTGGTTTCGCCGCAGGGGAAAAGTTATGTGCTGTTCGTGCCGGCCACCAACGCCAAGGCCGGCGGACCTGCGTACCGCCCGCCGCCGCCGGAGATCCAGGTGCTGATCGCGCTGTTCGCCAGCCTGCTGTTCAGCGCCGTGTTCGCCACATATCTGAGCCGGCCGATCCGGCATTTGCGCAAGGTCAGCAATCGCCTGGCCGAAGGCGATCTTGACGCGCGCGTCAGCCACCTGATCGGCGGCCGTAACGATGAACTGTCGGACCTGGGGCAGGATTTCGATTTCATGGCGATGCGGCTGCAGACCCTGCTCAACGCACAGCGCCAGCTGCTGCACGACGTCTCGCACGAGCTGCGGTCACCGGTGGCGCGCATGCGCCTCGCCGTTGGCCTGGCCCAGCAGCAGCCGGACAAGGTCGCCATGGCCTTGGCACGCATCGAGCGCGAAGCCGAGCGCCTCGACGAGCTGCTCGGACAAATGCTCACGCTTGCGCGGCTGGAGTCGGGGCTCAACAACGAACATCAGGAAAAGGTCGACATCGACGAGTTGCTGGACGAGGTGGTGCGCGATGTCCGTTTCGAGGCCCAGGCCGCCGGTCAGCGCATCGACTACCAGCCGCGGGTCAAGGCTGATATCCAGGGCCAGCGTGAGTTGCTGCGGCGCGCCTTCGAGAACGTGATCCGTAACGCGATCAAGTATGGCGGCAGCCACGGCCCGGTCGAGATCACGCTCGATCGTGGGCCAGGCGACCGGCTGACGCTGACGATTCGCGATCATGGCCCGGGTATCCCGGACGATGCGCTGGCTTCCGTGTTCCAGCCGTTCTTCCGCCTGCCCGGACAAGAGGTTCGGCAGGCGAACGGCTATGGCCTTGGTCTCGCCATCGCCAAGCGCGCCATCGACAAGCACGGCGGCAGCATCCGTCTTGCCAATGCCAGCGATGGCGGATTGTGCGTCACCATCGGGTTCGATCACGCCAGCACGCACTGATCGCGAGGCGGCCGAGCCTCATGGGCTGGTCGAGGCGCAGCCATACAGACCGGCTCGGGGAATGCATCGGAGAATGTTAGACTGCAGACATGACGCAACTCAAAGCCCTGTTCAATTCCACCTGGCATCGCATCACCGAGCTCTACGGCCGCAGCTTCGTCTGGAGCCTGATCGTCATCGCGGTGAGCGGTATCCTCATCTGTGCGCTGGTGTTCGGCTTCATCAACGCCGCCGCACCGACCAAGCTGACCATCGCCAGCGGCCCGCCCGGCAGCTCGTTCGAGCGCTATGCCAAGAAATACCAGGCGATCCTGGCCAAGGAAGGCGTCAAGCTCACCATCGTCGCGTCCAATGGCTCGGTCGACAACCTCAAGCGACTCGCCGATCCCAAGAGCAAGGTCGATGTGGCGTTCGTACAGGGCGGAGAAGCCGGCGACCCGGCAGCTGGCGGCACAGATAGCGCAGCCGCTAAAGCCCCGGCAGGCGAAGCTAGCGACCCTAACGCGCGGCTGATGTCGCTGGGCAGCATCGCCTACCAGCCGCTGTTCGTGTTCTATCGTGGCGAGGGTCGGCATCTGTTGTCCGAGTTCAAGGGCCAACGCATCGCCATCGGCCAGAAAGACAGCGGCACCCACAGCCTGGCGCTCGAGCTGCTCAAGCTCAACGATATCGACAGCGGCAACGCCACACTCAGTACCGAATCGGCTGAACAGGCAGTCAAGGCGCTGCTCGCCGGCGAGATCGACGCCATGTTCGTCATGGGCGATACCGCTTCGATCGCGCTCATGCGCAAGCTGATCCAGTCGCCGGGCATCAACATCTTCAATTTCATCCAGGCCGACGGCTACGCGCGTCGCGTCAAATACCTCAACAAGCTGGTATTGCCGCAGGGGTCGCTCGATCTCGGCAAGAACATCCCGGTCAATGATCTCTATTTGGTGGCGCCCACCGTCGAACTCATCGCCCGCGATAGCCTGCACCCCGCGCTATCAGACCTCTTGCTCGAAGCCGCGCGTGAAGTGCACGGTAGCGCCGGCCTATTCCGCAAGAGCGGCGAATTCCCGCGCGTGATCGAGAATGACATCCGCACCAGCCCGGACGCGACGCGCTATTACACCTCGGGCAAAAGCTTCCTCTACAGCACCTTCCCGTTCTGGCTGGCGAGCCTCATCAACCGCCTGCTGGCGGTGCTGGTGCCCATCTTCCTGTTGTTGATCCCGACCATGAAGGTCGCGCCGCTGATCTACCGCTGGCGCTTCCAGTCGCGCATCTACCCCTGGTACAAGGTGCTGCTGGAGATCGAGCAGGAGGCGTTCGCCGCCGATCTCACCGATGAACGCCGGCAGCGCCTGATCGAGCGTCTCGAGAAGATCGAGCAATCGGTCAACAAGATCAAGATCCCGCCGTCCTTCGGCGACCTCCTGTACGGCCTGAAGGGCCATATCGGCTTCGTGCGGGAACGGCTGGCCGGTTAAGCCGTCGTCCCGGCGCTTAAAGCACCAGCCCCAGCACCACCGGGATCACCAACACCGCGGTGACGTTGCCGACCAGTACGATGG
>CAMLMA010000152.1 GCA_946481065.1 uncultured Nitrosomonadales bacterium | reverse complement strand
CGATCCAGAAGGAGAACCAGACGCTGGCGTCGATCACCTTCCAGAATTACTTCCGTATGTATGGAAAGCTGTCCGGCATGACCGGCACCGCCGATACCGAAGCTTACGAATTCAATCAGATCTATGGTCTTGAGACGGTCGTCATCCCTACCCATCGGCCCATGCAGCGCAAGGACCAGATGGATAAGGTCTATCGCACCGCCAAGGAGAAATACGATGCGGTGATCGAGGATATCGTCGAATGCCAGAAACGTGGCCAGCCAGTGCTGGTCGGCACGACCTCCATCGAGAACTCCGAACTGATCTCCGAGCTACTGAACAAGGCCAAGCTCGATCACCAGGTACTGAACGCCAAACAGCACGAACGTGAGGCACAGATCATCGTGCAGGCCGGGCGTCCAGGCGTCATCACCATCGCCACCAACATGGCCGGCCGCGGCACCGACATCGTCCTCGGCGGCAATCCGGAACCGGATGTCGCCGCTGTGCGCAGCGACGAGACATTGAGCGACGCCGACAAGGAAAGCCGTATCGCCGCCATCAAGGCCGATTGGCAGAAGGTTCACGAAGCCGTGCTGGCAGCCGGCGGCTTGCACATCATCGGTACCGAGCGTCACGAATCCCGCCGCGTCGATAACCAGCTGCGCGGCCGCTCCGGCCGTCAGGGCGACCCGGGCTCGAGCCGATTCTACCTGTCGCTGGAAGACCAGTTGCTGCGCATCTTCGCCTCCGACCGCGTATCGGCGATCATGGAGCGGCTGAAGATGCCTGAAGGCGAAGCGATCGAGCATCCTTGGGTGACGCGCGCGATCGAGAATGCCCAGCGCAAGGTCGAAGGCCGCAACTTCGATATCCGCAAGCAACTGCTGGAATATGACGATGTCGCCAACGACCAACGCAAGGTGATCTACCAGCAACGTAACGAACTGCTGGAAGCGACCGATGTCGGCGAGACCATCGCAGCCATGCGCCAGGACGTCATCATCGATATCATCGCTACCCATATTCCACCGGGCAGTGTCGAGGAACAGTGGGACATCGAAGGCCTTGAAAAAGCCCTGCAAGCCGATGTCGGCCTCGAGATGCCGTTACAACAGATGCTGACGGACAATCCAGACCTGCACGAGGAAACCCTGCGCGAGCGTATCTTGGCGCAGGCGGAAACCAACTATGCGGCCAAGGAGGCGATGGCGTCTGCCGATGTCATGCGCCAATTCGAGCGCGCGATCATGTTGCAGAGTCTCGACAATCACTGGCGCGAGCACTTGGCGGCGCTGGACCATCTGCGCCAAGGCATCCATCTGCGTTCCTACGCGCAGAAGAATCCCAAACAGGAATACAAACGCGAGGCGTTCGAACTTTTCGCAGCCCTGCTCGATACCGTGAAGCGCGAGGTCACGCAGGTGACCATGCTGGTGCAGGTGCGCAGCGAAGCCGACGTCGAAGCCGTGGAAAAGCCGGCGGAGCCAGAAAACGTGCGCTATCAGCACGCCGACTACGACGATGCGCTTGGCAATGCCCCCGAGCCGCAAGACGCGATCCGCCCGTTCGAGCGCGAAGGCATCAAGGTCGGTCGCAATGAGCCATGTCCTTGCGGTTCCGGCAAAAAGTACAAGCAATGTCATGGCAAATTGAGCTGATGCCCTGAATCCATACCGGCCCGATAGCCGGGCGCTGACTAGAACCCCGTTGCATACGCGACGGGGTTTTTTATTGCCGGTCGCCGGCCTCGATCGCGGGCAGGAATGGGGCTTGGCACAAGTCTTGCGACTCCTCCTTCGTAGACAGTGGTGGATACCTAACGGCGGGTATCGGCATGCCACCGGATGCCGCGACAATACTGGCTGCGAGGATGGACAAGGCGCAGCATGCACGGCCTGATCCGAACATCGGGCAGACGCACGACAATCGCGCACCATCTACAAGGCCCCGCCACAAAATGGGGCATGTTGTGAAAAGACAATGCCGTTCGATTAACAACAAGGTGAATCAGCTAATAATGGAAAACAACGTCAGTCCCGAATTCCTGCGTCAACGTCGCGCAGTGCATCACGGTCTTTGCTCGGTGCTGAGCGAAGACGAAGCGATCACCGTACTCAATCAGTGGGTCAGCCACATCGGTAGTTCCGGTTCCGTCTTCAATGGCCTCAATGTGTTCGTCCGCAACGTCTGTACGCAGCTCGGCAAGAGTGAGCTGCAGCGCGAGATGCTGCAATCGATCAACCGTGCGCTGATGGCGCGCGAAGAGGAGTTGCGCGCGGCACCTGATCTCTCCGGCACCAAGCCGGTAGCTGAAAAAGCCGTATCCAGCAGCAGTGGCAAGACCGCGCCTGCAGAGACAGCGGCGCCAGCCAGCGAGAGTGCCGAGTTCCTCGGTTTCCAGGCATTGCTGCGTGCGCTCATGGACCAGGTTGCCAATCAGAGCGACAGCCTGGCCCTGGATCTCAGCGTATTCATCCAGCAAGTGGTCGAGAACCTGCCCTGGTCGGAAGCGCAGCAGCAGCAGATGATCCAATTCATCGAGACCAACCATACCGTGCAGACGCGCAGCTATCGCCCTGGGCAACTGAAGACACTGATGGGACATATCCGCATGTGGCTGGTGGACAACCTGGGCGAAACGGCGACCGGCCGGTTGCTGGAGATGGCGATCGCACAGGCGGAACAGGCCGATGGCCCAAAGGGTTACCCATGCAAGCAGTTCTTCTAGCCAGCAGTCTGTTCGATTCCGAATTATTGATGCATAAGCGAGGTCAGCAATGAACGTAATCAAGTACTTATCGGGGGGCAAGGATCTGTCACTACTGTGGCTGACTGCACTTGGGCTGGCGGCACTTGGCGTCATCATGCCCATGCCTGCGCAGTCCGAGGAGGCGACTGCAGCTCCTGCGGTACCTTACCACCAGGCATATACCCGCTTCGAAAGCGTTGTGAAACCCTTGCAAGTGGCGGCCGCGGAAACACCTGCGGCACCGACAGAGGAGGTGGTCGTAGAGCAGGAAGCGACATCGGAGACGCCGACAGCAGCAACGGAAGAGGCTGAGCAGCCGGCCGTCGCAGAACCCCTAGCCACGCCCGTCCCGGCACCTACGCCGGCGGATCCTGCCGAGGAGGCAGCCGCGCCGAGCGGACCGCATATGGTGGCGGCCGACCAGATCAGCGCAGGCGACACCGCCTGGATGATGACCTCTGCCGCGCTCGTGCTGCTGATGACGATTCCGGGTCTGGCTTTGTTCTATGCCGGCATGGTGCGTAAACGTAACGTGCTCTCCACGACCTTGCAGAGCTTCACCATCTGTTGCCTGGTGACCATCGTCTGGGTCGTCGCCGGTTACAGTCTCGCATTCACGCCGAACAACCTCTACATCGGCGGTTTCGATCGCCTGATGCTCGATGGTCTGGCCTTTCTCAATGCCGATGGGCAATTGTCCGTCAGCCATCTTGCCACCAGCATTCCGGAATCGGTCTTCATCATGTTCCAGCTGACCTTTGCCATCATCACGCCGGCCCTGATCACGGGCGCATTCGCCGAGCGTATCCGTTTCCCGGCGATGGTGGTGTTCATGGTGCTGTGGTCCTTGCTGATCTACGCGCCGGTGGCGCATTGGGTATGGGAACCCGGCGGCTGGCTGGCGAGCCAGGGCGTGCTCGACTTCGCCGGCGGCACTGTGGTTCACATCAATGCCGGCGTGGCCGGGCTCATGTGTGCCTATGTACTGGGGCCACGCCATGGC
>CAMLMA010000151.1 GCA_946481065.1 uncultured Nitrosomonadales bacterium | reverse complement strand
ATCAGCAACTACAAGGACAAGATGCTGGAAGACATTTCCATCCTGTTCGGTGGCCGTATCGCCGAAGAGCTGTTCATGCACCAGATGTCCACCGGCGCATCGAACGACTTCGAGCGAGCCACCAAGCTGGCACGTGATATGGTGACCCGATTCGGTATGTCGGATACCCTGGGTACGATGGTCTATGTCGACAACGATCAGGATTCGTTCTTCGGTCGCATGTCTTCGCGCACCGTGTCCGAGGCCACCCAGCAGAAGGTCGACGCCGAAGTGCGCCGCATCCTCGACGAACAGTATGCGGTCGCCCGCAAGCTGCTTGAAGAGAACCGCGATAAGGTCGAAGCGATGACTGCTGCCCTGCTGGAATGGGAAACCATCGATGCCGAACAGATCAACGACATCATGGCAGGCCTGCCGCCACGCCCACCCAAGCCGGCACCTATCACGCTCAAGTCGCCGCGAGACACCGGCCCTTCCGGCCCATCCGCGGAGCCTACGCCACAACCTGCCGCCAAGTCTTGAACTTGCCGCTAACAACGAGCCACAGTGAGTCGATACTCGCTGTGGCTTTTTCTTTGATATCCGACTGAACTGACATGACCATTGCTCCCCGATTCCAATGCGGTCAATACGCACTCGATCTTTCGCGGCCCCACATCATGGGCATCGTCAATGTCACGCCCGATTCGTTTTCAGACGGCGGCAAGTTCGTAGCGGTCGACAATGCCGTCGCGCATGCCATGCAGCTGGTGGAAGACGGTGCCGACATCCTCGATATCGGTGGTGAATCGACCCGCCCTGGTGCTATACCAGTCTCGCTCGAAGACGAACTGCGCCGTGTGATTCCGGTGATCGAGGCGCTCGCTAAAGTGACCCGGGTGCCGCTGTCGATCGATACCTATAAGCCACAAGTGATGCAGGCGGCCCTAGATGCCGGCGCCAGCCTCATCAACGACATCCGTGCCCTGCAGGAGCCGGGCGCACTCGAGATCGCCGCCAGTACCGATGCCGGCATCTGTCTCATGCACATGCAAGGCCTGCCTGCGACCATGCAAGTCGATCCCAGATACGATGATGTCGTGGCCGAAGTGCGCGCCTTCCTCGCCGAGCGCATGGCGGCCGCCGAGGCGGCAGGTATCGCCAGCGAACGCATCTTGCTCGACCCGGGCTTCGGTTTCGGCAAGCGCACGGAACATAACATCGCCCTGTTGCAGGCCCTGCCTGAACTGCTCGACCTGGGGCGCCCGCTGCTGGTTGGGCTTTCGCGTAAATCCATATTGGGACAGCTCACTGGCGGGGATGTCAGTGTGCGCTTGCATTCGAGTATCGCAGCTTCCGTGCTGTCGGTGATGAAAGGCGCTAGAATCGTGCGTGTACATGACGTGAAAGCCACCGCGGATGCCCTTAAGGTAGTCGCTGCGGTGCTGGATTGAAAACGCCTGGCTGCCGCCAGTGAACGTGGATAAACCTGGAGCTGATGTTCCAGTGCACCCGTTTATTCTATTGCATTGCTGGCTGGGGCTATGTGGCAAGCATTACAATGCGGTGTTTGCCTGATTGGCCCACATTTGCGTTGATTCGCGGTTATTTAAGAGCATAAAAGATGAGTAGAAAATATTTTGGTACCGATGGTGTCCGTGGTCGTGTGGGCGAGGCCCCGATCACGCCGGATTTCGTCATGCGGCTCGGCTACGCTGCTGGCCGCGTCTTGACCAATATCGATACCCACACCGGCAGCGCCAACCCGACGGTGCTGATCGGCAAGGACACCCGCATCTCCGGTTACATGCTGGAAGCAGCCCTCGAAGCCGGGCTTTCCGCAGCCGGTGTCGATACCCTGCTCACCGGCCCCATGCCGACGCCCGCTGTGGCGTACCTGACGCGTGCTTTGCGCGCGCAAGTCGGTATCGTCATCACCGCTTCGCACAATCCCTACGAAGATAATGGCATCAAGTTCTTCTCTGCCGAAGGCACCAAATTGCCGGACGCCATCGAATTCGCCATCGAAGCCGAACTCGACCAGCCGATGGTCGTCATGCCTTCCGCCAAGCTAGGCAAGGCACGTCGCCTCGACGATGCGGCCGGCCGCTATATCGAATTCTGCAAGAGCACCTTCCCCAACGCGCTCGACCTGCGCGGCCTGAAGATCGTGCTGGATTGCGCCAACGGCGCGACCTACCATGTTGCCCCGCCGGTGTTCCACGAACTCGGCGCCGAAGTCGTCGCCATTGGCAACCAGCCGGATGGCCTCAACATCAATCAGGACTGCGGCTCGACCCACACCAAAGCGTTGTGCAAGGCCGTGGTCGAACACAAGGCCGACCTCGGTATCGCGTTCGATGGCGACGGTGACCGCGTCATGATGGTCGACGCCAAGGGCAAGTTGCTCGACGGTGACCAGCTGCTCTATATCATCGCCATGCATCGCAAGACGCGTGGCGAACTGGGCGGCGGCATCGTCGGTACCCTCATGACCAACCTGGCACTGGAGCATGCCCTGGCCAAGGCGGATATCCCGTTCGCACGTGCCAAGGTCGGCGACCGCTATGTGCTGGAACTGCTGAATCAGAATGCCTGGCAAGTCGGTGGCGAGAACTCTGGCCATATCCTCGCTTTGGACAAGCACAGTAGCGGTGACGGCATCATCGCCGCCCTGCAGGTGCTGAACGCCATGCGCGCGAGCGGCAAATCCCTTGCCGAACTTGGCGCCAGCCTGACCCTGTATCCGCAGGTGCTGGTCAACGTCAAAGTGAAAAAGCGTATCGAAATCTCGGGCAACCCGGTCCTGCAGAAAGCCGTCAAGGACGCCGAGTCCGAATTGAACGGTAGCGGCAGGGTGTTGCTGAGGGCCTCCGGGACCGAGCCCAAGATCCGCGTCATGGTCGAGGGGCAATCCCGTGACCAGGTACAGAAACTGGCGGAAGCCATCGCCGACGTGGTGAAAAAAGCCGCAGCCTGATCCTTTCAGGCGGCATCCCTGCCGCCTGAAATTTCTCCTTAAGATTCATCAATCTGTCATATAGGCGTGCCATCCTGCACGCATGAAAACACCATTCATCCATAGCAAAGGTTCCTACCCGGAGCCTACAAACAAGGAGGTCTCGCTATGCCTCACAAGATGAGTCTTTACCTGGATCGCATGAGCGAATGGGACAGTTCGCTTTGCATCCGTGTCAATCGCACCAGCCATAATCTATTGGTCCGCCAGTGGTTCCGCCTCATCAGCCGGCTGGGGGATGGCATCTTCTGGTATACCGTCATGCTCGGTATCGTGCTCACTCAGGGCGATGCCGGTGTCGTGCCCGCGATCCACATGGGTCTGGCCGGCCTCACCGGTACGCTGGTCTACAAGTGGCTCAAGGGCAAGACCCTGCGCCCGCGCCCGTATGAAGTGCATCAGGATATCTGGCTCACGGGCCGCCCGCTCGACCGCTTCAGTTTCCCTTCCGGACACACGCTGCACGCCGTCGCATTCTGTAGCGTAGGCCTCACCTACTATCCGGAGCTGACCTGGTTGCTGCTGCCGTTCACGGTGATGGTCGGCATGTCGCGCGTGATCCTGGGCCTGCATTATCCGAGTGATGTGGTGGCCGGTGCCGTCATCGGTGGCGCCATCGCCGCGCTGAGTTTCCTGTTGCTATGAATATCCTGACCTGAATCGTTTGCTGTACTGATCGGTGCTGCTCTGTCTGATCGGCCCGATCGCTCCCCAGCCTCACCGGACCCGTGTCCGGTTTTTTTATGC
>CAMLMA010000150.1 GCA_946481065.1 uncultured Nitrosomonadales bacterium | reverse complement strand
AGCGCCAATGACGGTAGGCACCATGGTCAGGCCCAGCATCATGTAGGTATTGCGCAATACCTTGTGGCTTTCGGGAGAAAGCGCCTGGGTACTGTTCGCGACTTGATAGTTGGTTTGCATTGCGTGTGTTTCCTCGTGTGAATAAAACCTGTGTGTAAGACTAGCCAAACCCGGCCGAAGTTTCAATGGGATTTATGTGACAGATTGTGTCCGGACCCTATACGGCTCAGGTGATGAACGGCAGGTTGGGCTCGGTCTTGCCGACCTGCCCGACCTGGTGGATGGCCTGCATGAACGCCGCGTCCTCGCGCAGCGCGACCATGTCGGCCGGATGATGACGGCCATGCATGCGTGCCAGGCGGGCGAGGCTCTGGCCGGTGATGTCCCACTTGAGATTGGCCAGCAATTCGTCCGCCATCGCCGGCTGATTGCACAGCAGGACCATGTCGCAGCCCGCACGCAGCGCCGCCAGCGCGCGCTCGGTGACGTTGCCGCCGGCCGACGCCGCTTCCATCGACAGGTCGTCGCTGAAGATCACCCCGTTGAATTCCAGGCGCTGGCGCAGTACCTTCTGCAGCCACTTCTCGGAGAACCCGGCCGGCTTGTCATCCACTTTGGCATAGATCACATGCGCCGGCATGATGGCCGGCAAGCCGTCGTCGATCAGCTGGCGGAACGGCTGCATGTCGACCTGGGCGATCTCGTCGAAACTGCGTTCATCCACCGGCATCGCCACATGCGAATCGGCACGGACGTAGCCGTGGCCAGGGAAATGCTTGCCGACAGCCGGCATGCCGCCCTTCTTCAGGCCCTGCATGAGCGAAAAGGCAAGTTCGTTGATGGCTTGCGCGTCGCGGTGGAAGGCACGGTCGCCGATCACCAGGCTCTCGCCGTAATCCATGTCGAGCACAGGCGTGAAGCTGAAATCGATGCCGTGCGCGCGCAGTTCAGCCGCCAGTATCCAGCCGGCCTCCTCCGCCAGTTGGCGCGCCCGCTTGGGATGCTTATCCCAGATCTTGCCGAATTCGCGCATGGGCGGGATGCGCGTGAAGCCTTCGCGAAAACGCTGCACACGGCCGCCTTCGTGGTCCACCGCGATCAGCAAGGGGGGCTGGCGGATGGCGTGGATCGCCGCGGTCAGCGCTTTTAGTTGCTTGCACGAGACGAAGTTGCGGGCGAACAGGATGGCGCCACCGACCAGCGGATGTTGCAGGCGGCGGATATCGTCATCGGTCAGCTCGGTGCCGACCACATCCAGCATCACTGGGCCTAGGGACATAACTTAACTCTTCAAGGTAAAGGGATTGAAATCGGTTTCGCGGTCGTAATAGTCTTCATTTTCGACCTTTTTCAGCCAGGCCACGATTTTATAGGTGATCGGCGTGAATGCCACTTCCACCCCGACCTTGGCCACGAATTGGATCCAGACGATATAGAGGATCTGGTCGTCCGGGATGACGCCGGTGCCGTAGAACGCCAGCGGGAAGAACAGCAGCGTATCGACGCCTTCGCCGAAGATGGTGGAACCGATGGTGCGTCCCCACAAGTGCCGGCCCTGTGTCCAGATCTTCATCTTCGCCATGATGTAGGAGTTGACGAACTCGCCGGCGGCGAACGCCACCAGGCAGGCCAGCGACACGCGCCATGCCGAGCCGAACGCCACTTCGTATTCGTGCTGGTTATGCCAGAACGGCGCTGGCGGCAGCGCCACGATGACCCAGGCCATGAACGAGGCGAACGCCAGTGCCATGAAACCGGCCCAGATCACGCGCCGCGAGCGGGCATAGCCGTAGACCTCGGTCAGGATGTCGCCGAAGATGAACGAGATCGGGAAGAACATGATGCCGGCGCCGAAGGTCAGCGTATCGACCCACGGCAGCTCGATCTGCGCCACCTTGGCCGGGCCGATGAGGTTGGAACAGACCAGCACGGTGACGAAGGCCGCCATCATGAGGTCGTAATAACGATATTGGCGCGGTTGATTCAGTGGTTTGGTCAGCGGTTTAGTCATAGCTGGGCAGTGTGAATTTTCTGCATCATATCAGCTGAGAAACCTTGCGAGCGGCGCATAGAGAAGCAGATACGTCGCGCAGCAGGTTTCATACGCGCTTCACGTCCCAATGGTCGCGCAAACGGTCACCCAGCAGGTTGATCGCCAGCACGAGCGACATCAGGCTGACACCGACTGCCAGCACGTAATGCGGCGCGACCAGCAAAAAGCGTACGCCGTCGCGCAACATGGCACCCCAGGAGGCCTCGGGCGCCTGGATCCCCAAACCGAGGAAGGACAGGCTGGCTTCGGCGATGACCAGGCCGGCGATACTGTAAGTCGCCTCGACCACCAGAGGCGCCGCCAGCAACGGCAGCATGTGGCGCAGCATCATGCGCGGCACGCCGGCGCCGAGCGACTCCGCCGCCAGCACATGCGGGCTTTGTCGCAGGGACAAGGCCTGTGCACGCGTCAGCCGCGCATAGCCCACCCACGAAGTCAGGCACAAGGCGAGGATCAGGTTATTGAGTCCGGGACCGAGCACGGCGGCGAACGCGATCGCCAGCAGGATGCCGGGGAAAGCCAGGAACACATCGGTGATCTGCATCAGTGTCCGGTCGATCCAGCCGCCGTAGAAGCCGGATACCAAGCCCACCATCACGCCGAAGCTGAGCGTGATGCCGGTGACGATGGTCGCCACCAGGAACGAGACTTCGGCCCCGCTCAACAGCCGCGCGAGGATATCGCGGCCGAGATCGTCGTTACCCAGCCATGCGGCATGGTCTGGTGCTGCCAGGATACGGTCCAGGCTGATCAGGTTGGGATGCAGGTCGAGCTGCCAGGCGATGCACACGGCCGCGATCCAGAACAGCAGAATGAGGTAAGGCAGACGCCGCATCAGTCGAGTCTCACTCGTGGATCCAGACGCGCATACAGGAGGTCCGTGCCCAGGTTGACCAGCACATAACTGAGCGCGATCACCAGCACGCAGGCCTGGGTCACCGGGTAATCACGCTTCTCGATGGATTCGACCAGCAGGCGACCGATGCCGTCCCAGGCGAACACGGTCTCGGTGATGACGGTGCCGGCCAGCAGGCTGCCCATCTGCAAGCCGACCACCGTCACCACGGGCAGAAGCGCCGCGCGCAAGGCATGGCGGAGGATCACGGTCGACTCGTCCAACCCCTTGGCCCGCGCGGTACGCACGAAATCCTCGTTGAGCACTTCCAGCAGGCTGGCGCGCGTCATGCGCGTGAGGATGGCCGCAAGGCCAAACCCCAGCGTCAGCGCGGGCAGCATGATCGAAGCGCCGTTCTCCATGCCGCTCACCGGTAGCCAGCCGAGCCACAGGGCGAACACCAGCATGAGCAGAGGCCCGAGCCAGAAATGCGGCATGGCCGAGAGCGTCAGGCTGAGCGTGGTCGCCACATGGTCAGGCCAGCGATCCGCCTTGAGTGCGGCGACGATACCCAGCGGCAGCCCGATACAGAGGGCGATGCACAAAGCCAGCAGGGCCAGCCTCAGCGTCGCCGGGTAGCGTTCGGCCAATAGCGACGAGATCGCCTTGCCGCTATGGATGGATGTGCCGAAATCGCCCTGTGCGAGCCTGGCCAGATAATGGCCGAACTGCACGACGACAGGCTGATCCAGCCCCAGTTCGGCACGCAGCTCCGCGCGGTCGGCGCCGCTCGCCGATTCGCCCAGCATCACCTCGACCGGGTCGCCCGGCACCAGATGCACCAGCAGGAAGGTCAGCAGCAGGACGCCGAAAACGACCGGCAGGATACCCAGCAACCGTCTAGCCATTGAT
>CAMLMA010000149.1 GCA_946481065.1 uncultured Nitrosomonadales bacterium | reverse complement strand
GGGCTTGCCAATGCGGAGCTTTCCGATGCCGGCTGCCGACAGGCTGCTCACCGCGCAGCCACTGGCAGACACGGGTTGCAATGCATAAAAAGTACCAATAGCATGTCCAGACCCATGCCGAAGAACGCCCCATGAGATCCGCCGGGCTCATCGCCTGCCATGATTGCGACCTGTTGCAACGCGAGATCGCCTTGCCACCGGGTGCTGCCGCAGCCTGCGGCCGTTGTGGCGCGGTGCTGTACCGCCGCAACCGCACCAGCCAGGAAGTCACGCTAGCGCTGACCATCACCGCGCTGATCGTGTTCGTCATCGCCAATCTGTTTCCCATCGTCACCATCGCGGCACAAGGGCAATTCCACAGCACGACGCTGTGGGGCGCCGTGGTCGCGCTTTGGCAAGACGATATGCGGCTGGTGGCTTCGCTGGTCCTGTTCACCGCCATCGTCATGCCGCTGCTGGAACTGGTGATCACGACCTATCTGCTGGCAATGCCACGACCGACGCCGCTCGCCCTGCGTTTGCTGACGGCGATCAGCCCGTGGGCCATGGTCGAGGTGTTCATGCTGGGCCTGCTGGTCTCGGTGCAAAAGCTCTCGCACCTGGCGACGATCATCCCCGGTATCGGCATATGGGCGTTTGCCTTGCTCATGCTGCTGTTCGCCGCCATCAATAGCCGCTTCAGCATCAGCAGCCTGTGGCAACAGACGAACCATGAGGTGGCCCATGCCAGCCGCTGATCCATCGACCTACCGGCTGGCTGCATGCCACACCTGCAGCCAAGTCTCGCGCTTGCCCGGCAATAGCGGCGTCTACGCTTGCAGCCGTTGTGGACAAGCCCTGCATGCGCGCAAGCCCTATAGCGTCGAGCGTGCCTGGGCCTTGCTCATCACGGCGCTCGTGCTGTTCGTGCCGGCCAACCTGCTGCCGGTGATGGAAACCGGCTCGCTGTTCGGCTCGCAGAAAGACACCATCATGAGCGGCGTCATCTATCTGTGGACTTCCGGCTCATGGCCGCTGGCGGTGGTGGTGTTCCTTGCCAGTATCGTCATTCCGCTGGCGAAGATCGTCATCCTCGCCATGCTATTGTTCTCGGTGCAATTCGGCGCGCACTGGTGGCCTTATGAACGCACACGCCTCTATCGCCTGGTGGAGCTCATCGGCCGCTGGTCGATGCTCGATATCTATGTGGTCACCATGCTGGTGGCGCTGGTGCAGATGCAAACCCTTGCCGTGGTCCATGCCGGACCCGGTGCCCTGGCTTTTGGCGCCGTCGTTGTGCTGACGATGCTGGCGGCGATGGCTTTCGATCCGAGACTGATCTGGGATAACCTGAAGGAAGACGATGTCAGAAGACAACCCCATCCCTGAAGCGGTGCTCATCAACCGCCGCCGTCGCTTGCCGCAACTGGTCTGGCTGATCCCGGCGATCGCGGTGCTGATCAGCGGCTGGCTATTGATCAACACACTGGCGCAGCGTGGCCCCACTGTGACCATCACCTTTCTCACGGCAGAAGGCATCGAAGCCGGCAAGACGCGTATCCGCCACAAGGATGTCGATATCGGCGAAGTGCAGAGCGTGAAGCTGTCGGACGACCGTTCGCACGTGGTGGTGACGGCACAACTGGCGAAAGAAGCCGAGAGCTTCATCGCCGCCGACACCCGCTTCTGGGTGGTGCGGCCGCGCGTCACGGGGGGCAAGGTGCTCGGCATCGGCACGCTGTTGTCTGGTGCCTACATAGGCGTCGACGTCGGCAAATCGAAAGAGACCAGCACCGAATTCGTCGGCCTGGAAACCCCGCCAGTCCTCACGGGCGGCATGCCCGGCAGCCATTTCGTGCTGCATGCCAAGGATGTCGGCTCGCTCGATATCGGCTCGCCAGTGTATTTCCGACACATCCAGGTAGGTTCGGTAGTCGCCTACGAACTCGACAAGGACGGCGCACGCGCCATCATCAAGATCTTCATCAACGCGCCCTACGACAAGTTCGTCGCCAGCAATAGCCGCTTCTGGAACGACAGCGGCGTGAATCTCTCGATGGACGCCAACGGCATCAAGCTGCAGTCGCAATCGGTGGTGTCGGTGCTGCTCGGCGGCATCGCCTTCGAGAGCCCGGACTTCGGCCCGGGGACAACCAAAGCCAAGGAAAACAGTCATTTTGACCTGCACGCCAACTATGCCGAGGCGCTCAAGACGCCGGACAGCGCGCCACTGGTCTTCCATCTGCAGTTCAATGATTCGCTGCGCGGGCTGGCCCCGGGCGCACCGGTCGATTTCCGCGGCATCACGGTCGGCGAAGTGCTATCCGTCGGCGTGGAATACGAGCAAAAGCGCGAGTGGTTCTATTTCCCCGTCACCATCGCACTCTATCCTGAGCGCATCCGGCTGCATGGCAGCGCCCTGCAGGATGCCACCAACACTGCCGATCACCAGGAGACGATCAAACAAGGGCTGCGCCAGGCCATCAACCATCGCGGTTTCCGCGCGCAGCTGCGCAACAGTAGCCTGCTCACCGGCCAGCTCTATATCGCGCTCGATTTCTTCCCGGATGCGGAAAAGAAGACCGTCAGCTGGCGTAAGGATCCGATGGAGATCCCAACCGTGCGCGGCAATCTTGAAGAACTGCAGGCCACGCTCAACCGCGTGTTGGCCAAGCTTGAGAAGATCCCGGTCGACCAGATCAGCGGCGATCTGCGCAAGGCCCTGAAGAGCATGGACCAGACCGCGCAGAGCATCGACAAGCTCGCCAAACGCATCGACGGCGAAACCGTGCCGGAAGTGAGCGCCGGACTGCAGGATCTGCGCAGCACGCTCAATACGCTCGACAAACTGCTGGCTTCGGATTCGCCGCTGCAGCAGGACACGCGTGACGCCATGCGCGAGGTCGGCCGCGCGGCTGAATCACTGCGCACCCTGGCCGATACCATCGAGCGTAATCCCGATGCCTTGATCTGGGGCCTGAAGGACAAGAAGGAGAATAAACCGTGAGCCGGCGTTATGCGGCAACCTTGCTGGCATGCCTGCTCGCGGCTTGCGCCAGCACCAGCGGCAACACCTACTACTCGCTGAGCCGTGCTGGCGAAAACGGCGTGCAGTCGGCTGGCGCAGGTAAAGAATCGATAGCCCATGCCGACGACGATCGGCCAGCCGTCGAACTGGCACCGATCCGGCTACCGGTGGCGGTCGATCGCAGCCAGATCGTGCTGCGCCGGGAAGACCGCGTGCAGGTGCTGGAGACCAGCCGCTGGTCGCAGCCGCTCAAATACGAGCTGGGCAGCGCGCTGGCCGATGATCTTTCCCGAATACTGCCCGGCTACCAGGTCTACAGCGTTGCCCATGACCTGCGGCGCCAGCCGGATATCCGCATCGGTCTCGATATCCAGCGCTTCGATTCCGAGCGCGGCGTCGCCGCGACCGTCGAGGCGCGCTGGACGATTCGCGATCTACGTACACAACAGACCCCCATCTCAGGTCATGCGCTGGTGCGCGAGCCCGTAGCTGACGCTAGCCTCGATGCCTTGGCTGGCGCCCACGCGCGGGCATTGCGCGAGATCAGTAAAGCGATCAGCGAGCAGATCGATCAAACCATCCACCCGTAACGGATCTGCCGTTGACAGATCCGTCCTCTAACCGGCCAACCAGTCGCTGGCCAAGCAAAATCGCCAGCGATGAGGCCAGCATTCCCCTCACCGCATCAGCCAGGATCTCACCAGTCGCGTGTAGCGCGGCATCACCACATAGATCATGAGCACCACCACGACCAGCGTGGTGAACAGGATGCGCAAGCTGTCATGCTGCAGCGCGCCCAGGTAA
>CAMLMA010000148.1 GCA_946481065.1 uncultured Nitrosomonadales bacterium | reverse complement strand
CGGCTCAGCATCTGGCTATCGATGAGTACGCCATTGCGTTCGATGGTGAACAGGATCTCCATCACCGGCATCTCGATCTGGTGATAGATATAGTCGAGTTTCGGATCAGGCTGGATCTGCGGGTAGAGGTTCTGGTGCAGCTGCAGCGTGATGTCGGCGTCCTCTGCGGCATAATCCGTCGCCTGTTCGACCGACACCTGATTGAAGCCCACCTGTTTCGCGCCCTTGCCGGCGACCTCCTCGAAAGTGATGGTCTGCACGCCGAGGTGGCGCATGGCAAGATCATCCATGCCGTGCGAGCGGTGGCTCTCCAGGACATAGGATTGCAGCAGCGTATCGTGCGCGATGCCGTTGAGCGCGACACCGTGATTGGCCAGCACATGTTTGTCGTACTTGAGGTTCTGGCCTACTTTCTTGATCGCTTGGTCTTCCAGCAGCGGCTTGATCTTGGCCAGCGTGGTGGCGAAATCCAGTTGCTGCGGCGCGCCGGCGTAGTCGTGCTTCAGCGGCAGGTAAGCGGCCTGGCCGGCTTCGACAGCGAAAGACATGCCGACGAGCCGCGCGGCCATCGGGTCGAGCGCCGTGGTCTCGGTATCGAAGCAGATCAGGCTGGCCTGCTTGATCTTGTTCAGCCAGGTGTCGAGCGCGGTTTCGGTGAGGATGACTTCGTAATCGCGGGATCGGGTCGCGGGTGCCGCGAACAGGTCTTGTGTGGCAGGTGAGTGGCTGCTGGCCGCGCTGGGCGTTTGCGCTGGCGAGGAGGGTGCTGCCGCTGCCGGGACGGCCTCGCCTGGCATGTTCTCCAGTTCGCGGCGCCAGGTCTTGAAATCGAAGCGCTCGAACAGCTCGGCCAGCTTGGGCTTGTCCGGCGTCTGTGGCCGCAGGTGCTCGAAATCATTGGGGATGCCGTCGATGTGATCGAGCGCGCAGCGGATGGTGATGAGCTCGCGTCCGGTCGGCAGCCAGTCCAGCGCTTTGCGCAGGTTCTCGCCGACCACGCCGCTGATCTGGTCGGCGTTGGCTACGATATTGTCGAGATTGCCGTATTCCTTGAGCCATTTGACCGCGGTCTTGGGGCCGACCTTCTCCACGCCCGGCACGTTGTCCGACGTGTCGCCGATCAGGGTCAGGTAGTCGACGATGAGGCTGGGCGGGATGCCGAACTTGTTCTCGACGCCTGCCACGTCGAGTACCTCGTCGGTCTTGCGAAAGGCGTCGCGCATGGTGTTGACCACGGTCACGTGCGCGTTCACCAGCTGCGAGATGTCCTTGTCGCCGGTGGAAATGATCACGCGCATGCCTTCGCGCTCTGCCCATTTCGCCAGACAGCCGATGACGTCATCGGCCTCGACGCCTTCGATCGCCAGCAACGGCCAGCCCATGGCCTTGATCGCTTCATGCAAAGGTTCGATCTGCGCACGCAGGTCGTCGGGCATGGCAGCGCGGTTGGCTTTGTATTCGGGGTAGATGTCGTCGCGAAAGGTTTTGCCCTTGGCATCGAAGACGCAAGCGCTATAATCGGACGGATAGTCTTTATGCAGGCGGCGCAGCATGTTGAGCACGCCCTGGATCGCACCGGTCGGCTCGTTCTGCTTGTTGCGCAGATCGGGCATGGCGTGGAAGGCGCGATAAAGATAGGACGAACCGTCGACTAACAACAACGTTTTCATTTGGATATCCGCTATGTCTGCTGCTAAAAAAATCCCAAAAGTGATCGATCCCGACATGCTGCAAAACAATCACACGGCGCGCGAGTCGTGGCATGCCTTCGAGATTATGGCAGAGTTCGTCGACGCGACCGAGCGCCTCAAGCAAATCACGCCGGCGGTCTCCATCTTCGGTAGCGCGCGTACTGCGCCCGACCATCCCTATTACAAACTGACCGCGGAGATCGCACACCAGCTCTCTGACGCCGGCTTCAGCGTCATCTCCGGCGGTGGCCCCGGTATCATGGAAGCCGCCAACAAGGGCGCGTATTACGGCAAATCGCTGAGTGTCGGCCTCAACATCGAATTGCCGCACGAGCAGGTCAGTAACCCGTTCCAGGATCTCAGCCAGAATTTCTCGCACTTTTATATGCGTAAGGTCATGTTCGTCAAGAACGCCTCGGCTTATGTCGTCATGCCCGGTGGGTTCGGTACGCTCGACGAACTGATGGAAGCCCTGACCCTGATCCAGACCCGCAAGACGCGCAAGATCCCCATCATCCTGGTTTGCAGCGATTTCTGGAAAGGGCTGCTCGACTGGTTCCGCGATACGCTGGTGACGGAGGGCATGGTATCGCCCGAGGACATGGACCTGGTGCAGGTGATCGACGAACCGGCCAAGGTGGTCGAGGCCATCTTCAAGCACTATGAGACCCGCGGGTTCGAACCTTCGGCGGCCGAACGCCAGATCCAGCTCTATCTCTAGCCAATCCCTTGAACGACCGCTGGCGCTATCGCTGTCGGCGTTATCCGACAGGGAGTTTTTTACCGGGATTACGCTGTAGCCGGGTGCTTTTTGTTAGAATCACGCCATACCCTACTGCAAGAGGTTAGCATGCGCCTGTTACGCACCATGATCGTGTTGGCTTTGTCCCTGCCTGTGGCCGCATTCGCCGCAGAGAGCGATCCCAAGCTGGAACCATTGCCCGACGTACCGCCTCCGCCAGGCGTGGTCGACGGCGACCCCGCTGCTGAACCGGCCATCACCATCATCAAGAAGGGTGAGGACACTGTGGAGGAATACCGCATCAACGGCGAACTCTACATGATGAAAGTCACCCCGCCGCATGGCGTGCCTTACTACCTGATGAAAGAGGACCAGGATAGCGGCTGGTCCCGCATGGAAGGGCCGACCGCGCCACTCGTCATTCCTAAATGGGTGCTGTTCAATTTCTAGTTTTCTTGAAGAGGGCTGAAAAGCCCTCTTAAAGTTTTATGTCCGTATTCACCACCGTCACCACTGAAGAACTGCAGCAATGGCTGAAAGCCTATCCCCTGGGGGAACTGCGCGAGCTTAAAGGCATCGCGGCCGGCATCACCAATACCAATTATTTCGTCACGACCGACAGCGGGCGCTATGTGCTGACGTTGTTCGAGCGCAATGCGGCGGATGAATTGCCGTATTTCCTCGATCTCATGGCGCATCTCTCCGACCACGGGGTGCCTTGTCCGCATCCAGTGGCCGATGAGCGCGGGCACAGCCTTGGCGCATTGAACGGCAAGCCGGCAGCACTGGTGACCTGCCTGCGCGGCAAGGATGTGGCGCAGCCCAGCCTGGCGCAGTGTGAAGCAGTGGGTCGGGTGCTCGCGCAATTGCACCTGGCCGGACAGTCGTTCGGCCAGCACATGGGCAATCCTCGTGACAAAGCCTGGCGCAAGGCGACGGCAGACAGCGTGATGCGTTTCCTGAACGAGGCGGACCAGCGGATGCTGCAGGCGGAACTGGATTACGAAGCCAGCCTGGATCTCGGTGCCCTGCCGCATGGCGTGATCCACGCCGATCTTTTTCGTGACAATGTCTTGTTCGATGGCGATGCGCTAGGCGGGCTCATCGATTTCTATTATGCCTGTAACGATGTGCTGCTCTACGATGTCGCCATTGCCGCCAATGACTGGTGCGTGGCAGCGGGCGGCACCTTCGATCAGCCACGCCTGCAAGCATTGCTACGGGCTTATCACGGCGCCCGGCCATTCACTGCGGCGGAGTGCGAGGCATGGCCCAGCTTATTACGCATGGCTGCTTTGCGATTCTGGCTGTCGCGTCTCTACGACCTGCATTACCCGCAGGACGGCGAGTTGACCCACGCCAAGGATCCGCAGCATTTCCA
>CAMLMA010000147.1 GCA_946481065.1 uncultured Nitrosomonadales bacterium | reverse complement strand
ACTCTGGCTCAAGCGTGTCGGCTGGCTGGTGCTGATCTGGTCGGCCAGCGTCCTGGCGCTGGCCGTGGCAGCTTATCTCATGCGGCTGTTCATGCGCGCGATCGGTTTGTACTAGGCAGCTTGTACCAGGCAGCGCCTTCAGTAACGCCACTGCATGCCCATATAGACCGAGCGCCCGTCTCCCGGCATGAACAGGGCCTGGCTGGTACCCGGCCGGCTGGCATCGAAGACGACGCTGGTGGTCGATGCGTATTTGCGGTCGGTGAGGTTGCGGCCTTCGAGGAACCAAGAAAGCTGCGTGTTCACCTGTTGCCCCATCTTCCAGCCAAACAGGGTGTAGCTGTCGCTATACAGGGTCTCGGCGAAATCGACGGCGTAGCGCTGCGGCGAGGTCTCGATGGTGGGGCCGATATAGAAGCCGCCATTGCGATACATCAATTCCCCGCGCAGCAGGCTGCGTGGAATGCCCGGCAGGCGGCTGTCGCCGAAGGTCGGGTCATGATCGAAGCGGAAGTCGTTGATGAGCAGGCTATGGCGCCATTCCAGATGTGCCGGCAGGCGTGCGGTCATGCCCATCTCGATACCGGCATGCACGGTGCGGCCGGCGTTGGTGGTCTGCGGGCTTGGGATGCCGTTATTGCCGGCGGCGAAGACCTGCGTCTGCAGCAGCTCGTTCTGCAGGCGGGCATAGTAGGCCGCGAAATCCCAATCCACCCGCGCGCTGTTGCCGCGCGAACCGATCTCGAACGTGGTGCCTTTCTGCGCGCTGACGATATTGGGGCGGATGCCGCCGGCCAGCTCGCCGAAGGAGGGCGGCTCGAAACTGCGCGAGACGTTGGCGAAGAACTGCACCGTTGGCGCGTATTGATAGAGCACGCCGAGCTTGGGGCTGGTGCGCGTGTAGGTGACGTCGAAACTTTCGTCCTGGGCTGCCGTGGCGAAGAAGCGGTCGTTCAATTCACGCTTCGCGCGGCTGTGCTGCAGCCCCGCGATCAAGGCCACATCCTGCGTGACGAACCAACGGTTCTCGCCGTATATCTCGGTGTTGCTCGCGATCTGCTCGTTGGCGTTGGCCATCGCTCCGCGCCGGCCGTTGACGTTGAACCAGCGCGTTTCGTCGGTGACGCCGCGGCTGGGCGCGAAACCGAGCACGAACTCGTTACGATGCCCCAGCCATTCGCCTTCGTGGATCAGGCGGGCGTCGAGGCCATAGTCGCGGTTGTCCTGGTCGAGCACCTGGAAGATGGGGTGGAACAACGTCTTGTCCACGTAATAGGCGCCCAGCTCCAGGCGCGTGGCGCCGAAGCGTAGCGTCGTCTTGTTGGCGATGCGCCAGAGGTCGATATCGCGCTTGTTGCGGCCGGTGACGTTGGCGGCGTTCGCCTGTTCCGGATTCAGCGTGAGCTGACGCTTGGTCAGGCCGCCCGGCAATTCGGAGACGCTGTTGGCGTAACCCAGGTAAAAGCGGGTCTCGATATCGTCGTTGAAGCGATATCCGAGGTTGGCGTTGGTGCGCTCGGCGCGCTGGTAGGCGTAATCGCGGAAGCCGTCCTGCGAGAAGGTGCTGCTGCTGACGAAATAATCGAGATCGCCGATGACGCCGCCGGTAGCGACCCCGCTGCGGCGATAGTCGAAGCTGCCGATCTCGCCGCGCAGCTCCAGTCTGGGCGCGTCGTAGCCGGTGGGCGAGACGAAATTGACGGCGCCGCCGAGGTTGCTGGCGCCATAGCGCAGTGCATTCGCCCCGCGAAAGACCTCGATGTAACGCGTGGCCATGGGCTCGATGGTCTGGAAATCGAAGCTGCCGTCGGCCAGGTTGACCGGGATGCCGTCCTGCATGAGCTTGATGCCGCGGCCGTGAAAGGTGCGTTGCAGACCAGAGCCGCGGATCGACAGCCGGCTCTCTTCGGCGCCATGGCGCGACTGCACGAACACGCCGGTCGCCAGCCCCAGCGTATCGCTGAAATTGGACACGCGGCCTTCACGCACCTGCTCGGCATCGACGATGCCGGCGCCGCCGGCGGTCTGGGCGATCTCCTCGCGGGCATGCTTCAGGTCGGGCTGTGTCAACGAAGCCCCCAAGGCATCGCGTTGATGGGTGATATCGATGGTATCGAGCACGAGCGCCGGGTCGTGATGGATATGGTCCGCCTGTGCGATGCACGGCAGACAGGCGAGCACGAGCGTGCACAGCGGTTTGTAACGGTATTGCATATTGTTCTCCCTGGATATGACGAGACCATCGCGCCTTGGCGGCGATGGCGGACACGATCAGGCGAGAACGGGTGGCGCGCGGGGGCTGGCCGTCGTCCAGACGAACTGACGACGGGGGGATTGATAGAAACGGGGCGGGTGATCGTAAGCCAAAGTGCCCGCCACCAGCGGCAACGGTAATGCGGTGAATATGGCGAACGAACCGGCGTGCGTCAGGCAATAGGCGCAATGGTCCATGGCCATGGGTTGCCGGTCTTGCGGGGGCGTATCGGTGTTCAGGTCGAGCGGGATGAAACGGGCCCCGGAAGTGCTGCAGATCTGCGCCCAGGGGGTTTGTTCGCCCTTGGCGGAAGCCATGGCGTGCGAGATCGCCGGGGCCAGGGTATTGAGCAAGATCGCCAGGCATGCGAGCCATGCGATGAAACGACGATTTTGCCTAAAACGGGTCATGAGCGAATAATAGCAACTGACTTTGACACTTACAAACAATCTAATTCGGGCATTTTTGATGCAGATCAAGCGATATAACGCCGCGCGCGGCAACATGATTCTATTCTCCGTGGTCGGCCTGCTGTTCTGGCCGTTCGCCATGGCGCATGCGGAAGATAGCCGTGACCGTGAATGTCCCCGGGCCGAAGCCAAGGGCGCCGACGGTACACAGATCGAGTTCCGCCAGTACCAGTTCCCTGACGGGACCGCCGACCTCATCCTCAGCCACGAGACCGAGGACGGCGACATGGATATCAAGCGCGTGACGTATGGCGGCAGCAAGACCGACAGTTGCCACTACCAGTCGGTGGCCATCGTCCCGGGGGGCGGTAACCAGCAATGGGGCTGGCACCTTGCCTGGGCCGGGCCGAACGGACTGCGTTACGCGCGCATGGACGGCAACGCCTGGGTCTCGTCGCCGCCCAAGCGCCTGAGCATGGTGAGCTGCAGTGACGTGCGGTTGCAGGTCAACGGCAACGAATTGCTGATCTGGTGGCATGAACAGCATGGAGGCAAGACCGAGGTCTATCAATCGATCTCGCATGACGAAGGACGTAACTGGGAGCCGCCGCAGCAGTTTCATTCGCCCAATTGAAAATCGCGCAAGCCGCCCCATTTAGTAGGTAACTCAAGCAATGGGAGGCACTATGCGCTTCGACAAACTCACCACCAAATTCCAGCAGGCCCTGGCTGATGCCCAGAGCCTCGCGGTCGGTAACGACAACCCCGGCATCGAGCCACAGCATCTGCTGCTAGCCCTGCTTAACCAGGAGGATGGCGGCACCGCTTCGCTGCTGGCGCATGCCGGCACCAACCTCGGTCCATTAAAGAGCGCCCTGCAACAGGCGCTGAACAACCTGCCCAAGGTCGAACACAACGCGGGCGACGTCGCCATTTCGCGCGACCTCAACAACCTGCTCAACCTCACCGACAAGCATGCCCAAAAACGCGGCGATGCCTACATCGCCAGCGAGATGTTCCTGCTGGCGCTGGCTGAGGACAAGGGCGAGACCGGCCGTCTGCTGAAGCAGAATGGTCTGACCAAGGCCGCGCTCGAACAAGCGATCAGCGCTGTGCGCGGTGGCGACCAGGTCAATAGTCAGGAAGCCGAAGGCAGCCGCGAAGCCTTGAAGAAATACACCATGGATCTGACCGAGCGCGCTCGCATGGGCAAGCTCGACCCGGTCATCGGCCGCGACGACGAGATCCGTCGCACGA
>CAMLMA010000146.1 GCA_946481065.1 uncultured Nitrosomonadales bacterium | reverse complement strand
GAAGCCCTGCGCAAGACCATCGAGGAACTGGATCAGAAGATCCGGATCATCGAGCGCAAGAACGAGATCGCATCTGAAGAAGCCGCAGCGAAGAAAAAGGAAACCCCCGTGATCGTTGCTGGCGACAAGGGCTTCGCGCTCAAATCGGCGGACGGCAATTTCGAATTCAAGCTACGCGGCCTATTGCAGGCGGACAGCCGCACCTTCATCGGCGATGACAGTGCTGCTGGCGTCAGCGGCACCGGCCTCGATGACGAATACCTGTTGCGCCGCGTGCGCCCCACCTTCGAGGGCACGCTGTTCGGCAAGTACGATTTCCGCTTCACGCCGGATTTCGCACCCGAAGCCGCCAACGTTCAGGACGCCTACATCAACGCGCGCTTCAAGCCCTGGTTCAAAGTGCAGGCCGGTAAATTCAAGGTGCCGGTCGGCCTGGAACGCCTGCAATCCGGGGGTGACCTGCGTTTCGTCGAACGCTCTTATGTGACGAACTCCTTACTGCCCAATCGCGACATCGGCGTGCAGCTGCATGGCGACCTCTTTGAAGGCAGGCTGAGCTATGCGGCCGGGGTCTTTGACGGCGTCTCCGACGGCGGCAGTAACGCCACCAACCGCGACAATGGCAACGCATCCAAGGACAAGGAATACGCAGCTCGCCTCTTCACCGAACCGTTCAAGGGGCAAGACAGCTTCCTCGAGGGCCTGGGCTTCGGTATCGCCGGCACGACTTCCGACTACAAGCGTGATGGCTACCTGAACCCGACCTACCGCACACCCGGTCAATTGTCGTTGTTCACCTACAACGCGGCTGTCGTCGGCGACGGCAAGCAGACGCGCGTGTCGCCACAACTCTATTACTACAACGGCCCGTTCGGCCTCATCAGCGAATACGCGCGGGTCAAGCATGACGTCGCCCGTGGTGCGAACGCCGAGACGCTTGCGCATGACGGTTGGCAGGTCGCCGCGACCTATGTGCTCACTGGCGAGCAGAACAGCTTCAAGGGCATCACCCCGAAGAACGACTTCGACCTGGACAAGGGCGGCTGGGGCGCTTGGGAACTGGCAGCCCGCTACTCCGAGCTGAACATCGACGACAAGGCGTTCGCCGGCCCCGCCGGGACCCGTCTCGCCGGTGCCACTTCGACCACCAAGGGCGCCGAATCCTGGGCTTTGGGCGTCAACTGGTACCTGAACAAGTTCGTCAAGCTGCAGACGACTTACGAGCAGACCCGCTTCGATAGCGCATTCGCCAACGTCCGTGACCGCGACACCGAGCGCGTGCTGTTCTCGCGATTCCAGGTCGCTTTCTAAACCACTTGCCATCAATTAACTGACTGATAAGGAAACCCCATGAAGAACCTCTACCTCGGACTCAGCGCACTGATCGCCGCGCTGGCGCTAGCGAACCCACTGGCCGTCAGCGCAGCGGAAATCACGCTGCTCAACGTCTCCTACGACCCGACGCGCGAGCTCTACCAGGATTACAACGCGGCATTCGCCAAATACTGGCAAGCCAAGACCGGCGACAAGGTCACCGTCAAGCAATCACACGGCGGCTCAGGCAAGCAGGCACGCGCCGTGATCGACGGCCTGGAAGCGGATGTCGTGACCCTGGCCCTCGCTTATGATATCGACGCCATCCACGAGAAGGCACGGCTCATCCCGAAAGACTGGCAAAAACGCTTGCCGCACAACAGCGCGCCTTACGCTTCGACCATCGTCTTCCTGGTGCGCAAGGGCAATCCGAAAGCCATCAAGGACTGGGATGACCTGGTGAAGCCTGGCGTTTCGGTGATCACGCCGAACCCGAAGACGTCGGGTGGTGCGCGCTGGAACTACCTGGCAGCCTGGGCTTATGCACAAAAGCAATACGGGAGCGAGGAAAAAGCCAGGGCGTTCGTCAGCAAGCTTTACAAGAATGTTGCGGTGCTGGATTCCGGCGCACGCGGCTCCACCACCACCTTCATCGAGCGCGGCATCGGCGACGTCGCCATCTCCTGGGAGAATGAAGCGTTCCTGGCATTGAAGGAACTCGGCCCGGACAAGTTCGAAGTGGTCGTACCGTCGCTGTCGATCCTGGCTGAACCCACGGTGACCATCGTCGACAAGGTGGTCGACAAGCACAAGACGCGTGCAGTGGCACAAGCCTACCTCGACTATCTGTATTCGGAAGAGGGCCAGAACATCGCGGGCAAGCATTATTACCGCCCCACCCTGCCTAGCGCTGCGGCGAAGTATGAGAAGCAATTCCCCAGGTTGAACCTGGTCACGATCGACGAGACGTTCGGCGGCTGGCAAAAAGCCCAGAAGACCCACTTCAGTGATGGCGGCGTATTCGACCAGATCTATCTGGGTAGATAAACGCCATCAATACCGCAAGCGCAGTTGTCGCTCCGACGCAGCTCAGGCGAACGCCCGCACCAGCAACATCACGGCCACGCCGACGGCCAATATGGCAAAGGCGAGCCTGAGCACTCTCGGTGACCATCTGCTGACGAACCGGCGACCCAAGGCAAGCCCAAAAACGGCGGTCATCGAGAACGGGATCGCCAGTTGCCAATCGATCGCCCCCAAGCCCGCATAACCGATCACGACCGATGTGCTGACCAGGAAGATGACGGCCAGCGACGTATGCAGGACACTGTGCATGGACAGCACGGAGAGCCGCTGCAGTGCAGGCACGATGACGAATCCGCCGCCCACGCCGATCATGCCGGAGAGCAGGCCGGCCAATCCGCCAGACAACATCAGCGAGCTCGAACAGCGGCTGTTCCAGATCAGGCGCCCGGTATTGCGGTCGACTAGGCAAGGCAAGGTTTCGTCCGCAGCGTGAGGCAGTTCCGGGTTACGGTTGCAGATGGTGCGGCAGGCCACCAGCAACAAGACGCCAGCGAACAGCACGGTCAGGATCATCGGATCCAATCGGTGCGATAGCCAGATGCCGAATGGCGCGATCAGGATGCCGACGGCCGCCATCAAGCCAGCGGCACGATAGCGCACCAAGCCCGAGCGCAGCCCCAGAATGGTACCGACGCCCGCCGCCATCGCGGTGGCGAGCATCGCCACCGGCACCGCATTTGCGAACGTCACAGGCAGGAATACCATCAACAACGGTACGGCAACGATGCCGCCGCCGGCGCCGGTCAGCCCCATCAACAAGCCGACGAACAAGCCTAGCGATGCCACCAGCAACAGGCTCATGGCTTGCGTCTTTGCTCCAGCACTTCAAAGCAGGCCATGCCGACCAACATCGCCAGCACAAAGATCAGCGGCTGCATCAGGCCTGTCGCCACCGAGGCCAGTGCGGGTCCGGGACAATACCCGGCCAGGCCCCAGCCGATGCCGAACAGCGTCGCGCCGACCATCAATCGCACATCCAGCTTGCGGTTGGTCGGGATCTGCATGGGCTCGTCCAGCACCGAACGGCTGCGCCGGCCGGCATAGCGGAACGCGAAGAAGCTGACGAACACGGCGCCTGCCATCACGAACAGCAGCCTGGGATTCCATGCGCCGCCGACATCGAGGAAATCGACAATGTTGCGCGGGTCCGTCATGCCGGAGAGGATCAGCCCGAGGCCGAACAACAGCCCGCTGACAAAGCTCACGAGTAATTTCATCACACAGCTCCGATCACATGGCGGGCGATATAGACGGTCAGCATGGCACTCGACATGAACACTGCCGTCGCCACCAGTGACCTAGGCGAAAGACGCGCCACACCGCAGATGCCATGACCACTGGTGCAACCCGCGCCGTACCGGGTACCCAGCCCAACCAGCAGGCCGGCAACCACCAGCATCGTGGTATCGGCATCGATCTCGACGGTGGGCAAGCTGCCGAAGTGGCCATACACCATAGGCGCCAGCACCAGGCCTGCAAGGAAAGTGACGCGCCAGGCGACGTCCACGGTTCCTGCATTCAAGAGTCCGCCAAGGATCCCACTGATCCCTGCGATGCGTCCGTTGAGCACGATCAGCAAGCTGACCGCGAGTCCGATCAGCAGGCCGCCACCGAGCGATTGTTGAATCGCCAACATATCCAG
>CAMLMA010000145.1 GCA_946481065.1 uncultured Nitrosomonadales bacterium | reverse complement strand
GCGAACGGCTCGATATCCCGGTGTTCCACGATGACCAGCATGGCACCGCCGTGATCGTCGCGGCTGGCCTCATCAACGCATTGGAATTGCAGGGCAAGGCCATCGAGCAAGTGAAGATTGTGTTCCTCGGGGCCGGCGCGGCCGGTTGTGCCTGTGCCCGGTTGTTGAAGGTGATGGGTGCGACCGATATCACCATGGTGGATCGCACGGGGGTATTGCACAGCGAGCGTGATGACCTGCACGACATGAACCGTGACCTGGCCCGCGACACTACGTCGCGTGCACTGGAAGAGGTGATGCCAGATGCGGATGTCTTCATCGGCGTCTCGGCTGCCAACGCCATGCCTGCTGAATTATTGAAGCAAATGGCGCCCAGGCCGATCGTCTTCGCCCTTGCCAATCCAGACCCCGAGATCCTGCCGTCGCAGGCCCATGCCGTTCGGGATGACCTCATCATGGCGACCGGACGCTCCGATTTCCCCAACCAGGTCAACAATGTGCTGGGCTTTCCGTTCCTGTTCCGCGGGGCGCTGGATGCGCGTGCGAAGCAGATCACCATCGCCATGCAGGTCGCTGCGGCAAAAGCGCTGGCCGAGCTTGCACGGCTGCCGGTGCCGCAAGCCGTGCTCGATGCCTACCATCTGGATGCGCTCAGCTTCGGCCCCGAATACATCATCCCCAAACCCTTCGACCCGCGCCTGCTCGAACATGTCGCGGGCGCAGTGGCGCGAGCAGTGCGTCCGGACGAGCGCAGGTGAACCATGCATCACGACAGTCGACATCGCCCCAAGAACCTCAAGCTGGCGAGCATCCGCCTGCCGATCCCGGCGCTGGTATCCATCCTGCACCGGGCGACGGGCGCGCTGATCTTCATGTTGCTGCCCGCCTTTCTGTGGACGTTCCAGCGATCCCTGTCGTCGCCCGAGGGTTATCAAGAGGTCATGGCGCTGGCACAGCATCCGCTGGTCAAACTGGCGCTGTTGGGCGTGCTCTGGGCATTCCTGCATCACTTCCTAGCCGGTATCCGCCACCTGACGCTGGACATGCGCATCGGCCTGGAGATCCGCCAGGCCCGGCGCAGCAGCAAGCTGGTGCTGATCGGCGGCGTATTGCTGACCTTGTTGATCGGAGCATGCTGGTGGTGACACATCTACTCCGTGCAGCCTGCCAGTGCGTGCACCACGCCTCCTACGAATGGCTGTTGCAGCGCTTCACCGCAGTGGTGATGGCGATCTACACCTTGCTGATCGTGGGTGTGCTGCTGCTATGCCAGCCTTCGGGCTATCAGGCATGGCAGGCGCTGTTTGGCGCGACCTGGCTCAAGATCGCTACGCTTTTGTTCCTGTTCAGCCTGTTCATCCATGCCTGGCAGGGGGTGCGCGACATCATCGTCGATTACATCTACCCGCATGCCATCGGCAAGGTCTTGAATGTCGCGGTGACCATCGCCCTCATCGGCTATGCCGTGTGGTCGGTACGGATCCTCTGGAAATAATTGTCATGAAAGCTAGTATCTGATGAGTTTGCCCAGTCAATCTTTCGATGCCTTGATCGTCGGCGGCGGCGGCGCCGGTTTGCGTGCCGCGCTGCAGTTGTCGGAGTCCGGTCTCAATGTCGCGGTCATCTCCAAGGTGTTCCCCACGCGCTCGCATACCGTTGCCGCGCAAGGCGGTATCGCCGCTTCGCTCGGTAATGTCGGCGAGGACAACTGGCTCTGGCATATGTACGACACCATCAAGGGTTCCGATTACCTGGGCGACCAGGACGCCATCGAATTCATGTGCCGTAATGCGCCGAAGGCGATCTATGAGCTGGAACATTTCGGCATGCCGTTCGATCGCATGGAAAGCGGCAAGATCTACCAGCGCCCATTCGGCGGCATGACCAAGGAGTTCGGCGCGTCGCCGATCTCGCGTACCTGCGCCGCGGCCGACCGCACCGGCCACGCCATGCTGCACACGCTCTACCAGCGCAACGTCAAGTGCAACACCAATTTCTTCATCGAATGGCTGGCGCTGGACCTCATCCGCGACAGCGAGGGTGTGGTGCACGGCATCACCGCCATGAAGATGGAGACCGGCGAGGTCAGCATCCTGCAGGCCAAGACCACGCTGTTCGCCACGGGCGGCGCCGGGCGCATCTTCCAGGCCAGCACAAACGCCTTCATCAATACCGGCGACGGCCTCGGCATGGCCGCACGTGCCGGCGTACCCCTGCAGGACATGGAGTTCTGGCAGTTCCACCCGACCGGCGTCGCCGGGGCGGGCGTGCTGATCACCGAAGGCGTGCGCGGCGAGGGTGGTTACCTGGTGAATTCGGAAGGCGAGCGCTTCATGGAGCGCTATGCGCCCAGCGCCAAGGATCTCGCCAGCCGCGACGTGGTGTCGCGCGCCATCGCCACCGAGATCAAGCAAGGCCGGGGTGTCGGCAAGGACAAGGACCACGTGCTGCTCAAGCTCGACCATCTGGGCGAGGAGATCATCAAGCACAAGCTGCCGGGCATCCGCGAGATCGCCAAAAACTTCGCCGATGTCGACCCGGTGAAGGATCCGATCCCGGTGGTGCCGACCGCGCATTACATGATGGGCGGCATCCCCACCAATCTTGACGGCCAGGTGGTGCAGAACGCGGCGGGACAAGTCGTTGAAGGCTTCTACGCGGTCGGCGAGTGTGCCTGCGTCTCGGTGCATGGCGCCAACCGTCTGGGTTCGAATTCGCTGCTCGACCTGATGGTGTTCGGGCGTGCGGCGGGTGACCACATGATCGATTTCGTGCGCAAGCATCCGCATCACAAGCCCTTGCCGAAAGATGCTGGCGAGCAGACGCTGGCGCGGTTGGCCCGGCTCGATGGGCAGAAGGACGGCGAGAGCGTGACCGAGGCCGGCGATGCCATGCGCCGCGCCATGCAGGTCCATTGCGGCGTGTTCCGCTTCCCTGATCTGCTGGAATCCGGTGTCGGCAAGATCCGTGCGGTCCAGGCACGCATCGCCCGCACCGGGATCAAGGACAAGAGCAAGGTCTTCAATACCGCGCGCATCGAAGCGCTGGAGCTGGACAACCTGATCGAAGTCGCCGTCGCCACCATGACCGCTGCCGAAGCCCGCAAGGAGAGCCGAGGCGCGCATTGCCGCGAGGATCATCCACAGCGGGACGACGAACAATGGCTCAAGCATTCGCTGTATTACAGCCATGACGCGCGGCTGGATTACCGGCCGGTGCGCATGCAACCGCTGACGGTTGAATCGTTCCCGCTCAAGGCACGTGTTTACTGATATGACCGCGTTTACTGAAATCACCAAGATGAAATCAATAAGATGAGATCAACAAGATGAGATTCTCGATCTATCGCTTCAACCCGGATGTCGACCTCGAGCCGTACATGCAGGATTACGAGCTCGCGCTGCAGCCGAACGACCGCATGCTGCTCGACGCGCTGTTGCGCATCAAGGAGATGGACGACACGCTGGGCATGCGCAAATCCTGCCGCGAGGGCGTCTGCGGCTCGGATGCCATGAACATCAACGGCAAGAACGGCCTCGCCTGCGTCACCAAGCTCGCCGATCTCAGCGAACCCGTGGTGGTGCGCCCGATGCCAGGCCTGCCGGTGGTGCGCGACCTGATCGTCGACATGACCCAGTTCTTCGACAACTATCATTCGGTGCAGCCCTACCTGGTCAACGATGACCCCGTACCCGAGACCGAGCGCCTGCAATCGCCGGAAGAACGCGCCAAGCTCGACGGCTTGTACGAGTGCATCCTGTGCGGTGCCTGCACGACCTCGTGTCCCTCGTTCTGGTGGAACCCGGACAAGTTCGTCGGCCCCGCGGGCCTATTGCAGGCTTACCGCTTCATGGCCGACAGCCGCGACCAGGCGCTGGACGAGCGCCTCGATAATCTGGAGGACCCATACCGCCTCTACAAATGCCACAACATCATGAATTGCGTCGACGTCTGCCCCAAGGGCCTGAGCCCGGCCAAGGCCATCAGCAAGATCAAGGAGCTGAAGATGAAAGGCCTCAAAGCCGGCGGGCTGAAGGCGCCTGCGGCAGGCAAGCCCGGCAGGCAGATCAGCATCAAGAGAGTGCCGTGAGTATCGAAGCTGGACGCATGCTATGGCGCTGCCGCAGGGGCCTGCTGGAG
>CAMLMA010000144.1 GCA_946481065.1 uncultured Nitrosomonadales bacterium | reverse complement strand
AGGCCACAGGCGATGATGCCGAAATCGATCTCGGGGCCGTTCAACGGCAGGCTCGCGGCTTTGCCGAGCAAGCCCTTGACCTGGCTCGCGAGCGAGAAGTAGTCGACGGATTTTTCAGAGACGATGGCGAAGTCGGTACCTTTCAATCGTCCGGCGAACAAGGCGTGCTGGTCTTGACAAAGGCCATCGAGCGCATTGCCCAAGCGGCGGATCAGGAGGTCGGTCTCATTGTGCCCGAGCTGCTTGTCCAGCAAGCTCAAGTTGCGTAGCCGGACGATGACCAGCGCACCCTCCGTGAATTTTTCGACATTGCCGATCACGCCTTCTGCACGGTTGGTGAAGTATTCGCGGTTCATGAGGCCGGAGACCGGGTCATAGTTGGCTTCAAGGCGTAACTGCTCCAGCCGTTGCGTCTCTTCGTCCAGCATCTTCTTGATCCGTGCCGAAAGCGTGTTCATGGCATGCGCTACCGACCTGAATTCGTCGATGCGCGGCTCTTCGATGGTGATGAAGCGACGGTCGCCAATGGCCTCGGCAAGGTTGACCACATCCTTGAGCGGGCGCGTGACGACACGCAGGATGAAAGTGCCGATGACGCCACTGGCCAGCGCCAGGACCAATATCCATGACAGCATCATGAGGCAACCGCGCCAGAGCGCGTCATAGGCGAAACGGGTATCGCTTTCGATCGTCAGCGTGCCGTATTGCGACCAGCCATTCTGGATCTGTGAGACGCCCGGCTTCACCTTGAGCGGGACGAATCGCATGAACCATGCAGGGGTCTTGAAGCCGTTGCCGGTCTTGCGGCGCTCGTTCAACACCCGACCTTCCGGCCCGGTGAGGCCAATATAGGCATAATGGCCGCTGTCGAACTGGGCGGAGAGCAGCAGGTCGATCGCGACCGGGTCCTTTTCCATCTGCGAAATGGAGAGCGCCAGCGAAGTGGCGTTATCCATGTTCTTGGTCTGCAACTGCTCCTGAAGATAATGTTTGCTGAAGATCACCGTGACGATGAAGCTGCCGCCGAACGCCAGCAGCATCATGATGATGATGGACAGCCACAATTGTTTGATCAGTGACATAACAACCTCTCGCTTGATTGCATCATTTTAATCGTTAATCTATACCGTCGGCCTTGGCCCGCCTCAACACATCGCTCCATCGCGACAGGTGGGCGCCCGAGTTGCCCTTGTCCTGCTTGTCCGTGCCTACCCACAAGCCATCGCTGTTGAAACTGAAGATCGGTCGCAGGTCTTTCCGGCGCGAAGCCGGACGGATCTCCGAAATCAGGTTGTCGAGTACCAGCGGTTCCGCGGTCGGGGTCTCGTAATAGATGAGCACCATGTGTGCCTGAAATATCTTGCTGTAGGGTCCGCCGATCTGCGCACGGACATAAGTCAGCCGTAACTTCTCGTCGGGGATCAGGTGTTTGAGGAAAAGATACTTGGCGATGCTGTAATCCTCGCAATCGCCGCGCTGGCGGCCGAGAGACTCGAGCGGGGTCGCCCAGTAGTCGGATTGCCCCCAGATCGTGATGTCGTCCTCGAAGCGTCGGATGCGCTGATTGAAGAAGAGATTGATCTGGTTGAGCTGGGTCATTTCGTCCGCCGTCTTGAGCTGAGCCATCAACAGTGTCAGATCTTCGACATCTTGTAACGCTTGCGGACCATACTGCCGGGCGGCATGATCCGCCAGCTTGTCGTAATCGATATCGGCACGCGCCCAGCTCGCGATCATTGCCAGGATGCCGCCCAATATGGCTACCAGCGCCATATGCCGGCGCCATGCCCGAAAGATGCCGGTCACATCAATCCCGGACAAGCAAAACCCCCTGTACAATCAAATGTGATGCATGGCACATAAATTGCAGTTAGGCTCACAGTGAATTAAAAGGCGCATTTAAGTTTCAGTGTATGTAAATTGTTTTGGGTATTCTCGTGTTTTATTGTATAAAGACATGGCTTTAGTGAATACATATAATAAATTACTGCATATCAAACTTTGCGAGTTGACGTTAATTATGCATGTACCGGGCTAATGAAAAGAATATTTCGAGGGTTATCCACTCTAGTTTTTGTCATCACTGCCGCAACAGCGTTTGCTGATACCTACACGCAAGCACCTGCCGCGCAGCCACCCATGGCAAATACCTTGCAACAGGCGATCGAGAAGGCCATCGCCGAGAATCCTGAGGTGCAGACGCGCTACCACACGTTCCGCGCTGCCCAAGAGGAACAGAAAGTCGCGCGCGGCGGGCTCTATCCGCGTGCCGACATCAACACCACCTTCCGTCGGCAGGAACAGATCGGCACCAACATCGGCAACGCACAAGTCCCTGAACGTCTGACCCAGCTGGTCGTGCGCCAATTGCTGTTCGACGGTTTTGCGACCTCCGGTGAGGTCAATCGCCTGGGACATGCTTCCAAGGTACGTTACTACGAATTGCTGAGCACGATGCAGAACACCGCGCTCGAAGTCGCGCGCGCCTACATCGATATCCTGCGATTCCGCAAACTAGTGGATTACGCTGAGGACAACTACATCGCGCACAAGCAATTATTCGACCGCATCGAAGAGCGCGTGAGCTCTGGTGTCGGCCGCCGGGTCGACCTTGAGCAGGCTAGCGGCCGTCTTGCGCTGGCAGAGGCGAATCTGCTGACCGAAACCACCAACCTGCATGACGTCACCGCTCGCTATCAGCGCCTGGTCGGAGAACTGCCGCCGGAGCAGATGCCGGACATCGATTTCTACAAGCAGGGCGTGCCGGATTCCGTCAATCAATCGCTAGAGATCGCCTACAAGCAGAACCCGGATCTGTTGTCGACCATCGAGAACATCGTCGCCACCGATCAGGAAGTGAAGAACAAGCAGGCCAAGTATTTCCCAAGGCTGGACCTGCAAGGCCGCAAGAGCCTGGGCGTGAGTTCTGACGGGGCCAACAGCGTCGCGGCCGCGGATGTGCTCGAGCTCACGCTGAGCTTCAATCTCTTCAACGGCATGGCGGACCGTTCGGCGGTCGATCAGACCGTGCAGAAGCTGAACAGCGCGCAGGACCTGCGCGACAAGGCCTGTGTCGATACGCGTCAGCTGGTCGTCATCGCCTATAACGATATCGTTCGCCTCAAGGAACAGCTCATCTATCGTGACCAGCACCAGCTCGCGATCGAGAAGGCACGCGAGGCCTACCGCAAGCAGTTCGATATCGGCCAGCGCACCTTGCTCGACTTGCTGGATACCGAGAATGAATACTTCCAGGCACGCCGGACCTACACCGTCACCGAGCGCGACCTGCAAACGGCCTATGCCCGCACTTACGCCGGCGAAGGGGAGTTGCTGAGCCGACTCGGCGTGGCCCGCAACGATCTGCCGGAATTCGCGCGCGAAGAGTATTTCGATCGTGAGAACGTCTGCAAGGTCGAAGCGCCCAAGCTGTTGCAGATCGACAAGCCGGCCATCGTCGCCGCGGCCAAACCTCTCAACGCGACGCTGACATCGCTCGACAAACCTATCCAGCGCCAGCTGCCGGTCTCGGCACCCAAGGCCAGCGAAACCGAGGCGATCGCCGCACGGATCGGCGAATGGGTCGCTGCCTGGCAAAAGAGGGATTACGCGGCTTATGTCAGCCATTACGCCGAAACCTTCACCCCTGAGAAGCCGTTGACGCGGGATGCCTGGCTCAGTCAGCGCAAACAGCGTCTGGCCGTCGCCGAGGAGATCAAGGTCACGCTCAAGGATATCAACATCAACCTCGACGGTAACAAGGCGCTGGTCGACTTCACCCAGATCTATTCCAGCAACAGTTATAGCGACACTTCCAACAAGAAGTTGCTGATGGAGAAGATCAACGGCGAGTGGCAGATCGTCAAGGAAACCAGCAGCAAGAAATAGCCCGTCCATAACAAAAAGGGATGCCTGCGGGCATCCCTTTTTTGTTTGATGTTGCCTGACTTGTTTTGCTTGTCTTGGCGCTTACATGGTTAAGCCACTCGGGTTCACGGCAGGGCCTCGGGCCGGCCACTAGCCATGTCGGTTTCTCTTGTCACGGCCGCGGTGGTAGAATACGGCCGCTATCCAGCAGATTCGCGCTTGTTCAAGCGTCATACTGATTCGCCCGGGTGGTGAAATTGGTAGACACAAGAGACTTAAAATCTCTCG
>CAMLMA010000143.1 GCA_946481065.1 uncultured Nitrosomonadales bacterium | reverse complement strand
ATCGAGCCCCATGCGCTTGGCGATCCACCTCGCCGTGGCTGGCATCACCTGCATCAGGCCGGCGGCGCCGACGCCGGATTTGGCCTGGATGATGAAGCGGCTCTCCTGCCTGGCCAGCCCGTAGACCCAGGCCTCGTCCAGCCCCTGGTCCTTGGAAAAGCCTCGCACCAGGTCACGATAGGGCGTTGGGTAGCGCAAGGTGTAGTCGTGGGTGAATCTGGTCTTGTCGGCAGTGATGATGGCGAGGTCATACCACTCCTGCCGTGCCGCGATCTCCGCGGCGGCGATCATCAGGCGATCGTCGAAATCCTTGGTCGCCATGGCCCATTCCGACCGGGATTCCCAGCGCAGCTCCTGGCGCTGCAACTCCAGCGCACGCTGGATACCAGGCAGCGCTGCGACTTCCTTGATATCCGCTTCCGAGGCCTTGTAGAAGCTCGGTGGCTCACTCATCACCGGCCCCAGCTCTTCTTCTGCCAGCAGGCCGTAATAGCTGCGCTCATGCGACAGCGGGACGAAGATGGCATTGGCTTGCGGGATCTGCTGTTGTTCCTTGAGCGCCCTTGCCTTCCAGTAACGCCAGGCGGATTCCTGCTGCTGGCTGACCGGCATCTCGCCGATGGCTGCCTGCACGCCCGGCCAATCCTTGATGCGCAGCGCGGCACGCACTTTCCAGGCGATCTGTTCCTTGTCCAGCGTGGCATCGCTACCGCGTGTGTAATATTCGAGCGCGGCCGGATCATGCTGGCGCGCGGCATAGAGCGCGAAGCGGCTCCACAGATAACTGCGATCACCGGCGTCGTAGGACGCTTGCATATGGCCCCAGTGTTTGAGGGCGACCGCCATCTGGCTACGCGAGACACGCTCCAGCGCATAGAGGTTGAGCTCACGTCCCAGGCGGCTCTTGAGGGAGATGCTCTTCTTGTCGAGCGCGCGCTGCGGGTTGGCGTAGACGCTGTCGATCAGCTTGAGATTGGCCTTGGTGGCGTTCGGCATGCGCTGCAGGATCGCCTTGGCCAAGGGGAGTTTGCCTTCGACCAGGGCCAGCCGGAACCGCTGCCAGATATCCTCTTCCGTGAGGACACCGGCTTTCTGCATGCGGTCGAACAGGCTATCGCAGCTGGCTGGCGGTTCGCCCGATGCCTGCCAGAGAAGTTTGCCGCTACGTAGCGCTTCTGATTCGCCGAGGCTGACGCGCGCTTCAACGGCATAACAGCTCACGGCAGGGTCTTCGCGCTGGAAGTGCAGGTACTGGTCGACAAAAGTCTGCCAGTCCTGGCGCTTGCCGAGCTGCTTCAACCATTCGCCCCTGACGCGGTCGGCAAACGGGTAATCCGGATAACGGTCGAGGAATTCCTGCATGGTCTGGTTATCCGCCTGACTCAGGCGCAGCAGGGTCAACCAGTAATCGGCATACGGGGCGAGGATGTAGTTCTGGTTCTGCAGTTGGCGGGTAGCATCGGCCAGAGCGGCCTCGTCGCGGTTCTTGTAGGCGTCGCGGGCAGCGGCGAACAACTCATCGTTGCTGAGCGCCCAGGCAGGGGTGCTGGCCAGCAACAACGAACAGATCAATACCCGCAAGAATCCCATGACACACCTCTAGAACACCAGTGAAAAGCATAGCACATGCGGCCCGGCAGGGGGTAGGCACGGCCTAGAAGAGGATGATGCGGCCCATGGCGAAGATGACAGCGGCGATGAGCAGCAGCACGATGGTGAACTTGATGAGCTGCCAGGAGAACTTCAGGTAGCGCGCGTCCTTGGTGAAGATGTAGACCGCCATGGAGACGGCGACGGAGATCAGGCCAAGTACGAGCAGGAGGCGAAGTACCAGCATGGCTCGCGGTCGCTACGCTAGATGTATTGCAAGGTTTGCGGAACCGAGATCGGGTTGCGGAAGGCACCAGGCGCCTCTTCCACCTTATCGAAGGTCGCATATTCCCAGGCATCGGCATCGGCCAGCAGATTGCGCAACAGCTGATTGTTCATGGCATGGCCCGACTTGTAGGCCGTGAAAGCGCCGATCAGCGGATGTCCCAGCACATAGAGGTCGCCGATCGCATCCAGCACCTTATGCTTGGCGAACTCGTCGTCATAACGCAGGCCGTCAGTATTCAGCACGCGATATTCATCGAGCACGATGGCGTTGTCGAGGCTGCCGCCACGCGCCAGACCGTTGGAACGCAGATACTCGACCTCGTGCATGAAGCCGAATGTCCGCGCACGGCTGATCTCCTTGATATAGGAGTTGTCGGCGAAATCGATCAGCACGCGCTGACCGGAGTGCTCGAATACAGGATGGTTGAACGCGATGGTGAAATCGATCTTGAAACCGAAATAGGGATCGAATCGCACCCACTTGTCACCATCCTGCACTTCGACGGTCTTCTTGATACGGATGAACTTCTTGGCTGCAGGTTGCTCGACGATGCCGGCTTGCTGCAGCAGGAAGACGAACGGACCGGCACTGCCATCCATGATGGGCACTTCGGAGGCAGTGAGGTCGATGACGATATTATCGATGCCCAGGCCGGCAAGCGCGGACATCAAATGTTCGACGGTGGCGACACGAGCGCCTTCGTGCTCCAGGGCAGAGCACAGACGTGTGTCACACACCATGTGGGGTTCGACCCTGATCTCAGGCGTGCCGGGCAGGTCGACGCGCCTGAAGACGATGCCGGTGTCCGGCGCAGCCGGGCGCAAGGTCATCTCGACCTTCTCGCCGTTATGCAGCCCAACGCCCGTGGCGCTGATGGCTTTTTTCAATGTGCGCTGTTTTAACACCGTGTCGTCTTTGTCGTTTTATCGCTTCAGCATCCTCGATGCCTCAGCGGATCACCCCATTCAAGGTATTGAATTTTAACATGGTTCGATACCTGGTCGAAATTTATTAATACTATCAACCCGTTAGTCTGTCCTTATCGATCTGGCGTGCGGCTCAGTCCGCCTGCTTACGCAGGAACGCCGGGATATCGTACTCCTCGACACCCGACATCTTCATGGCTTCGATCTGCGCACGACGCCCGTTGGAACTGAACACGGCCGGGCTCTCGTCTTCGCTGACGCTGCCGGTGGCCCCACCGACATAGATCGGCTGGTTGGTCGTACCGTCACGCACCTGGGTCATCACGCGCAGCTCCGGCTTTTGCTGACGACGGCCAGAGATGCCGTTCAAGCCGGTGGCGACCATGGTCACGCGCAGACCGTCACCGATGCTTTCGTCAAAGACGTTGCCGACGATGACGGTGGCGTCCTCAGCGGTGAATTCCTTGATGGTGTTCATGACGTCATAGTACTCCTTCATCTTGAACGAGCTACTGGCCGTGATATTGACCAGAACGCCGCGCGCGTTGGCGAGGTTGACGTCTTCCAGCAAGGGGCTTGCGACGGCCTGTTCGGCAGCGATGCGCGCACGGTCAGGACCGGTGGCGAGGGCGGAGCCCATCATCGCCATGCCCATCTCGGACATCACGGTGCGCACGTCGGCGAAGTCGACGTTGACCAGACCCGGGCAGTTGATGATCTCGGCGATGCCGGCGACGGCGTTATGCAATACGTCGTTGGCCGCTTCGAAGGCCTGCAGGAAAGGCACATCCTCACCCAGCACCTGCATCAGCTTCTCGTTGGGGATGATGATCAGCGAATCGACATGCTTGGAAAGCTCTTCCAGCCCTTCCATCGCCACCTTGGTGCGCTTGCCCTCGAACGCGAAAGGCTTGGTGACCACGGCGACTGTCAGGATGCCCATGTCCTTGGCGATCTCGGCGATGATCGGTGCGGCGCCGGTACCGGTGCCGCCGCCCATGCCGGCCGTGATGAACAGCATGTCGGCACCGTCGATGGTCTCGGCGATGCGGTCACGATCCTCGATCGCGGCGTCGCGGCCGATCTCGGGACGCGCGCCGGCACCCAGCCCCTTGGTGATGTCCGTACCGATCTGCAGCACGGTCTTGGCCTGGCTCTTCTTCAGCGCCTGCATGTCGGTATTGGCGCAGATGAATTCTACGCCGCCGACGTTCTTGTCGATCATGTGCATGACTGCGTTGCCGCCGCAGCCTCCCACACCGATCACCTTGATGATGGCCTCTTGCGAGTCCCTGTCCATGATTTCAAACATTTTATTGCCTCCTGTCGTCTGCCTGTGTATCTAAAGAACTACTGCCCTGAAAA
>CAMLMA010000142.1 GCA_946481065.1 uncultured Nitrosomonadales bacterium | reverse complement strand
GCCGATTCGACCGTCCACATGGTGATCTCGCCGAGGCCGGTGGAAGTCGGGCCGGGCATGGGCAAGATACCCGGCGGCAGGCTCTCACGCGCCTGGCTGATGCGCTCGTTGACCAGCTGGCGCGCGAAATAGATATCGGTGCCTTCCTTGAACACCACGGTCACCTGCGACAGGCCGTAGCGCGAGATCGAGCGCGTCTGCTCCAGCCGCGGCAAGCCGGCCATCACAGTCTCGATCGGATAGGTGACGCGCTGCTCGGCCTCCAGCGGCGAATAGCCGGGCGCCACCGTGTTGATCTGCACCTGCACGTTGGTGATGTCGGGCACGGCATCGATCGGCAACCGCTGGTAGCTCATGACGCCCAGGACCGCCATACCGGTCACGGCCATCAGCACCAGCCAGGCATGGGCGATGGAAAATCGGATCAGTCTCTCGAACATGGCTGCTCCTAATGATCGTGGCTGGCGCCGGCTTTACCGAGCTCAGCCTTGATGAGGAAGCTGTTCTGGGCGGCATAGCGCTCGCCCGGCAGCAGGCCGTCGAGCACCTCGACGTAGCGCTGGTCTGCGCGGCCTAGCTCCAGGGGCCGCGCTTCGAAGTCATCGCCGTAACGCGCGAACACCAGCGTCCAGTCGCGCAGGTGCTGCAGGCCTTCGACCGACACCGCCAGCGGCACCTCGACCTCGTCCGCCACCAGCTCGATATCGACCGGTACGCCGGGTCGCCAGACGCCATCGGGGTTAGGTAATACCACACGCGCCGTCGCCGTGCGTGAATCGGCGCCGACCAGCGACCCGACATAGGTTAGGGTGCCGGTGGCTTCGGCATTGAGCGCGCTCGAGCGCACCGTGACCTGCTGGCCGAGCTTGACGGCGTTGATGTCGCGGGCATAGACCGTCATCTCCGCCCACACCGACGCGAGGTCGGCGACGACGAAGATGCTGGCGTCTTCCTTCACCACCTGGCCGGCGGCGACCTGCTTGTCGGTGACGATGCCGTCGATCGGCGCGCGGATCTCATAGCGCGTGAGGTTGCCCGATGTCAGCGTGCCGCCCAGCGCCTGCAGCTTCTGTTGCGCGCGCTGCACGGCGATCTCGTCCTCGAGCATGACGTTACGCGCTTGCAGATAATCCTGTTCGGCCGAGATCTTCTCTTCCCACAGACGCTTCTCGCGCTCAAAGGTGATGCGCGACAGCGACAAGCGTTTCTGCGCCGCCAGCAGTTCGCTACGCTGGTCGGCAAGCGACTGGCTGGCGATCACCGCCAGCACCTGGCCTTTCTTGACACGGTCGCCGGCATTGGCAGCCACCGATTCGACGATGCCGCCGAGCCGCGGCACGACGTAGACCGTCTTGTCAGCATTGAGCTTGATCTCGCCGATGAGCTTGAGCGCGGTCTTGATACGCGCCGGGCCGGCAGTCAGGACTTCGATGCCGTTGTTGGTGAGCTGGCGTTCGGTCATGTGCACACGCGCCTCCACCTGCGAATACTGGAAGCGATAGGCCTGGCCGGCATGACGCGCCAGGATCTGCACCTCGAACGAGTGCGGCTCGACGATCTCGGCATCGCCCTTCAGGTAGTCGGCCTCGGGCGCGAAATGGATGGTCTGCGGCGGTCGTCCCAGGCGCTGCAGCACGAGCTCGGCTTCGACCTCGGCAGGCGCCAGCGGCTTGTCGCCCTGGTAGGCATACAGCCGGAATTGTGGCGCCACGTTCTGCTCGAAGATCGTCACTTCCAGGGCGAAATCCCCTTGCGTGAACAGCTTGCCGGCATGCGGGCCTTTCGGCTGCTCTGGCGTCATCGCGGCGTGCTGGTGGTCATGGGCCTGCAACGCTGCTTCATTTAGCGCTGGCGCATCGGTGGGCTTGTCTCCGGATGCAAGGATGAGCAGGGCCAGCGCGCAGCCGACGAGCAAGATGCTCACGATCAGCCAGAATTGGCGGGCGCCGAGGGCGGATTTGAGTCTGGTCAGGGTTCGCATGGGTCACTCCTTGGGCTGCGTAGCAGCAGGTTGCATCGTCGTGGTTTGTTCAGCGGCGTTTGGCGTATCGGTTTGCGCGCTATGTTCGGCGCTTTGCTGAGTATTTTGCTGGGGGCTTTGCTGGGCGTTTTGTTGAAGGCTGGCCGCGTGATCGATATCGCCGACCAGCCGTTCGATGTCGGCATATGCCTGATGGCCGCGCAGGGCGGCGTTCAGGTACTGGGAACGGGCGAGGAAGAAGGTGCGCTGGGCATCGAGCACATCGAGAAACCCGAACTTGCCGTATTCGAAGCCCTTGGCCGCCGCGTCGTAGGCACGCTGCGCGCCCGGCAGGATGTCGCTGCGGATCATCTCGACCTCCTGCCGCGCCGCTTCATAGCGCTCATAGGCGGCGTCAAGCTGGGTCGCCTGCTGCAGCTGCAACGCCGTCAGCTCGTCCCGCGCCTTGTCGGTGCGGCTCAGAGCCTCCTGCAGATTGCCCTGGTTGCGGTCGAACACGGGAATGGGGATCGAGACCCCGAGAATGGCCTGGTTCAGGCCCAGCTCTTCGTTACGACGCGCGCCCATGCTCACGGTCAGGTCCGGCGTGCGCTTGGCTTCCTCCAGCCGCGCCAGCGCCGCGCGCTGCTCCACCTCGAGCTGGGCGCGACGCACCACGGGCGAGGACGCCAGCATGGCGCTGAGCTGGCCACGATCGACGATCACCGGCAGCTGGTCGATCTCCCCCGTCACCTCGCTAAAGCGTGGCGCCGGATTGCCCCAGAGCGCGGTGAGGCGCTTGCGCGCTGTGGTGAGCTGGCTTTGTGCCTGGTTGCGGTCGATGCGCACGGCGGATTCGGCGACCTTGGCCTTGGTCTCCTCCACCGGTGAGATCTTGCCGGCGAGTACGCGCTTGCTGGCGGCATCGCTGGCGCGCTGCGCCAGCTGCAAGGAAGATTCCGCCAGCGCCGCACGTTCCTGCGCCACCAGCACGTCATAGAACGCGGCGATCACGGTTGCACGGATCTCCGCCTGCTTGGCGGCGATCGCAACATCCGCCGCCTCGTAACGGACATCGGCGGCTTCGATGCGTGCCGCACGCTTGCCGCCCAGCTCAAACGGCTGGTTGAGCTGGATCGTGGTCTGCCGCGTGGCGTCGCGCGTGTCTTCCACGAACGCCGACACCGACGGATTGGGACGTACGGCCGCCTGCGCCTGGGCGCCGGCCACCGCTTCGCGTTCGCGTCTGGCGACGCTGATCTCGGGATTGGCATCGAGCGCGAGCTGGATCGCCGTCGCCAGGGTCAGGCTAGTCGCCGGCTCCGTCGTCGAAGCGGCACGATAGGTCATATCCGCCGCATATGCTGAAGATAAGCACATGAGGCTGATAAATAAGAACAAGTGATCAAGGCGCATGGCACCCTCCTGCAATCAAATCAAGCTGCCAGCCGCTAAGCGGCCGGACCGTTCAGTTCGATGTCAGTGGGCAGGTGGTGCGCGTGGTGCGGAGGGTCGCCGCTGCCGTAGCGGTCGGGGGGCGCGTTGCAGGCGTGGCAGAGGCAGGCCAGGCGCGACTTGCGGCGCCAGTACCAGCAGGAGTAGCAGCATCGCCGCCGGCACCAGCGACGCGGCATCCTGATCTTTCTTGATGCCGGTAGCGACAACGACGGTATGCGTCAGGTGACTGCTGTCGTTGAGGAAATGGCCAGTGTGGTTGGAGAAATCGTGGTCATGCTCGTCTTCACTGAAATGGATGCCATGCATCTGGCCGGCATGGTCGATATCCAGATGGCCGTGGATGAACGGCGCCATGGCTTGCAGCAACGCAAACCACAGGGTCAGTGCCCACAGCCAGCCGAGACGTCGATTGAACCTCATTTGGTCATTATAGAACTCACGATGCTGATTTGATAGCGCTGCGTACCGAGCTTGCGATCGCCTTGCCTCGCGCCGATCACCGTCGTGGCCATCGTCCTCGTCATCTGGGCGTCCTCGTCATCTGGGCGTCATGGCATGCTGGGGTCCATAACCAAGACGCGCTAACGAAAAAAGCCCGCACAAGGCGGGCTTTTTGGCGTCCTCCCAAACCTCTGGGTGGAATATCTGGTGCCGATGACCGGAATCGAACTGGTGACCTTCGCATTACGAATGCGCTGCTCTACCAACTGAGCTACACCGGCGAAGGCGTGGATTATAAAGAGTAATGCGAAGCCGAGCAAACCGCTGATGC
>CAMLMA010000141.1 GCA_946481065.1 uncultured Nitrosomonadales bacterium | reverse complement strand
CTTGAGGCAAGCCCGAACGTCATCATCGCCGCCAAGCGGCTGGAGCAGGCGCGGGCCAGCGCCGAAGCTGCCAGGGCAGCCATATATCCGCAAATCAATGGTAGCGCCAGCGTCGTACGCCAGCGGCTGTCGGAGAATTCCTTCTATCCGCCACCCTACGGCGGCTCCTACCAGACCCTGGCTGACGCCTCGGTGAATGCCTCGTGGGATCTTGATTTCTGGGGCAAGAACCGCAACGCGCTCAAGGCCGCGCTGTCCGAAACCGAGGCGCAGCAGGCTGAACAACAGGCAGCGCGACTCATGGTTTCCACGGCTGTCGTCAGGACATACTTCCAGCTGGCGCAGGCTTTGCAGCAACAGGCGCTGGCCGAGCAGGCGCTGAACGAGCGTGAGCAGGAACTGAAGCTGATCCGGGATCGGCTGAGGACGGGGCTGGATACGAATCTCGAGCTGAATCAAGGCCAAGGCACGCTGGCGGCAGCCGGGGTGGATATGGAGAACGCCCGTGCCAATGTCGCGCTGGCGCGGCATGCGCTCGCCACCTTGAGCGCTGAAAAGCCTCAAGCCCTGCAAGCGTTGATGCCCACCCTGCCCGCCATGGACATCCAGGCTTTGCCGACCGATGTGCCGGTGGATATCATCGGCCGCCGGCCTGATCTCGCGGCAGCCCGCGCACGCGCGGATGCGGCGACGTCAGGCATTGCGGCGGCCAAGGCCGAGTTCTATCCGAATATCAACCTGTCGGCATTCATCGGGTTGTCGTCGTTCGGGCTGGGCGAATTCATGAATTTCGGCAGCCGGGTTCTGGGCGTCGGCCCGGCCGTACATCTGCCGATCTTCGATGCCGGCCGCTTGCGCGCCAATCTCAAATCGAAGAACGCCGATCTCGATATCGCCATCGCCAGCTATAACCAGACCCTGCTGGAGGCCGTGCAGGACGTAGCCGATCAGATCACTTCACTGGATACGGTACATAAGCAGGCACAGAAGCAGGAAGCCGCACTGCAGGCGGCCGAAGAGGCTTATCGGCTGGCCAACCTGCGCTATAAGGCAGGTCTTTCCCCTTATCTCAACGTCCTCTCGGCCGAGGACCAGGTACTCCGTGAACGGAGCCGTGCGCTTGGCCTCAAGGCACGCCGACTCGATCTCAACATTGCCTTGATCAAGAGCCTGGGTGGCGGATATGCCGCGCTGGGCGAACCCAAAAACCAGAAAACTGATACCGCCTATGAGCAACGATAAAAACGTCCCGCAAGCAGCCCATCAACACAGCCAGCCCGCGCAGGCGGGCAATGGTAACGGCAAGCGTAAAAGGCTGCTCATCATCGCGACGCTGGTCGTGCTGCTGATCGGCCTCGCATGCGGCGCCTACTGGTTCTTCTTCAGCCGCTTCCATCAGACCACTGATGATGCCTACGTCTCGGGGCACGTGGTGCAGATCACGCCGCAGGTGAATGGCACCGTCATCGCCATCGGGGCGGAGGAGACCGATTTCGTCGAGCGCGGCCAGGTGCTGGTGCGGCTCAATCCAGCCGATGCCGATATCGACCTGCAGCAAGCCAAGGCACAGCTGGCCTTGGCCGTGCGTCAGGCCCGTACCTTATATGCCAACGACAGCGGCGCGGAATCGACGCTCAGTGAACGCCGCTCCGCGCTGAAGCAGGCGCTTGCGGATGAAGCAAAGGCACGCGAGGACCTGCGCCGTCGCGAACAGGTCGCCTCCGAGGGCGCAGTCTCCGGGGAAGAGTTACAGCATGCCCGCACTGCGCTCAGCAATGCCACCAGCGCAGTCAATGCCGCTCGGGCCGCAGTGACGGGCGCTGAAGAAGAGCTGCGCTCCAGCCGTGCGTTGACTGAAGATACGACGGTCGCCAACCACCCTAGCGTGCAGCAAGCCGCTGCGCGCGTGCAGGCAGCCTACCTGGCAAGGCTGCGCTGCGATATCGCCGCGCCCATTTCGGGTGAAGTGGCGCGGCGTAGCGTGCAGATCGGCCAGCGCATCCAGACCGGGACGCCACTGATGGCCCTGGTGCCACTCAAGCAGCTGTGGGTGGACGCGAACTTCAAGGAAGACCAGTTGCGTAGCATGCGCCTGGGCCAGCCTGTGACGCTGACAGCCGATCTGTATGGTGGCCGCGTCGAGTTCTCCGGCCATGTGGTGGGCCTGGGCGCCGGCACGGGAGCTGCATTTTCGCTGCTGCCCGCGCAGAATGCCACCGGCAACTGGATCAAGGTGGTGCAGCGCATACCGGTCCGGATCGCGCTCGACCCGGCACAACTGGAAAAGCACCCGCTGCGTGTCGGCCTCTCGATGGAAGTCGATGTCGATATCAGCGATACCAGCGGCAAGGCCCTGGCGGATGTCTCGCGTAAAGAGCCTGTGGTCACCAGCGACCTGCACAGCCAGGAAACCGAGGCCGCACTGAAGCTCGTGAATGAGATCATTCACGACAATCTCGGCAAGCGCGCCAGCCAGGCCAGCCACTCGACCCGCACTCTCCCGAGCAAGGGCTAACGAAGCATGGCGTTGGCAACACAGCAGGCAGCCCCGCCGCCGCTTTCGGGCAGCGCCCTGGTGCTGGGCACGATCGCGCTTTCGCTCGCCACTTTCATGAACGTGCTCGATACGTCCATCGCCAACGTGTCGCTGCCTACCATTGCCGGTGATCTGGCCGTCTCGCCCAACCAGGCCACCTGGGTCATCACCTCGTTTGCCGTGGCGAATGCCATCTCGATCCCCCTGACGGGCTGGCTCACGCAACGCTTCGGCGCCGTGCGCCTGTTCACGCTGTCCATCCTGTTGTTCGTCACGGCGTCCATCCTGTGCGGGCTAGCCCCATCGATCGGCATCCTGATCCTGTGCCGCGTGATCCAGGGCGCAGTGGCCGGACCGATGATCCCGCTGTCGCAATCGCTGCTACTGGCCAGCTATCCCAAGGCCAAGGCAGGCACGGCGCTCGCCATGTGGTCGCTGACGACGCTGATCGCGCCCATCATGGGGCCGCTGCTCGGCGGCTACATCACCGATAACATCTCCTGGCCGTGGATCTTCTATATCAATGTGCCGGTGGGCATCCTCGCCGCCTGGGTCACCTGGAGCATCTACCGTGTGCGCGAAACGCCCACGCGCAAGCTGCCGGTGGATGCCGTCGGACTGGCGCTACTGGTGGTGTGGGTAGGTTGCCTGCAGATCACGCTGGACAAGGGCAAGGAGCTGGATTGGTTCGCTTCGCCGCTGATCGTGGCGCTGGCCTGCATCGCCGCGGTCGGCTTCGTGTTCTTCCTGATCTGGGAGCTCACCGACGAGCATCCGGTGGTCAATCTCCGCCTTTTCAGCCGGCGTAATTTCACGGTCGGCTCCTTGAGCCTGGCCCTGGCGTATGGGGTGTTCTTCGGCAATGTCGTGCTGCTACCCCTGTGGCTGCAGCAATACATGGGCTATACCGCGACTTGGGCCGGGCTGGTGACGGCGCCGGTGGGCCTGCTGGCGCTGGTGTTTTCCCCCTGGGTGGGCAAGAACGTGCACAAGATCGACCTGCGCCTGCTGGCGACCGTGGCTTTCCTGGTGTTTGCGCTGGTGTTCTGGATGCGCTCGCATTTCACGCTGCAGGCCGACGTCAGCGCCATCGTGCTGCCCAGCCTGATCCAGGGCATCGCCATGGCTTTCTTCTTCATCCCGCTGGTCAGCCTGACGCTATCCGGGTTACCGCCGGAGCAGATCCCCTCCGCCTCGGGCCTTTCCAATTTCGTCCGCATCACGGCTGGTGCCTTCGGCACGTCCATCGTGACCACGGTCTGGGATAACCGCGCCGCATTGCATCACGAGCAGCTGATAGAACACATCTCCAGTTACGATCAGCAGACCAGTCTGTTCATGTCACAACTGAAGCAGGCCGGGATGAGCACATCGCAAGCGCTGGAGCAGATCAACCGCATGGTCACGCAGCAGGCCTACATGCTCTCGGCGGACGATATCTATTACATCTCGGCCATCATCACCTTGGTGCTGATCGCATTCGTCTGGCTGGCGAAGCCGGAGAAAGTCGGCGGCGCCGAGGATGCCGCGGGCGCACACTAGAAGCCGTTCGCCACCACTGGGAAGTACGTCGATGGTGCTGTGCTGTTAGCATCGTCTTTCAGGCGTGTATCGCCTGCGAGCCACCTGTGCGTGGCCTACTTCGACTGCTCGCTGAAATCATCCCAACTGGCCTCGGAGACTTTGTAGT
>CAMLMA010000140.1 GCA_946481065.1 uncultured Nitrosomonadales bacterium | reverse complement strand
AAATCCCATTTCTGCTAAAATAGCGGTTTTCTGCCCGCCATAGATACCGCCACCCATGTGATGCCGCAACCAGCCTGCCGAACGCAGGCCTGCCCCACCCTCGCCTGACCATCCCGTAATCATCTTGCGGCCCGCAGCGTATGCGGCGCCCGCCAGTCTGGAGAAACACTTGACCTTACCCAAGATCGAAAGGCTCAGCCCGGCTGAGCTCAAAACCAATCTGTTGAGCGGCCTCACCGTCGCGCTGGCCATGGTGCCGGAAGCCATCGCTTTTGCACTGATCGCCCATGTATCGCCGCTGACCGGGCTCTATGCCGCCGTCATCGTCTCGTTCATCACCGCCGCTTTTGGTGGACGACCGGGCATGATCTCCGGCGCGACTGGCGCACTAGCCGTGGTGATGGTGGCGCTGGTGGTGCAGCATGGCGTGGAGTACCTGTTCGCCACCGTGGTGGTCATGGGCGTCTTGCAGGCGCTGTTCGCGGTCGCCAAGCTCGGCAAGTTCATTCGCATGGTGCCGCATCCCGTGATGCTGGGCTTCGTCAACGGCCTCGCCATCGTCATCTTCCTGGCGCAGTTCGGGCATTTCAAGACCGTTGCCGCCGACGGCAGCGTGACCTGGATGCAAGGCGCGGCGCTCTACACGATGTTCGGCCTCATCGCGGCCACCGTAGCGGTGATCTACCTGCTGCCCAAGCTGACCAGGATCATCCCGTCCACCCTGGCAGCCATCATGCTGGTCTCGCTGGGTGTAGGCCTGTTCGGCATCGACACCAAGACCGTGGGCGACCTCGGTTCCATCGCCGGCGGCCTGCCGAGCTTCCATCTGCCGCAAGTACCGTTCAACCTGGAGACCTTGCGTATCGTCTTTCCGTATGCCCTGATCCTGGCTGCGATCGGCCTGATCGAAACCCTGCTGACCCTCAACCTGATCGACGACATGACCGATACGCGCGGCAAGCCGAACCGCGAATCCATGGCGCAAGGCGCCGCCAATATCGTCACCGGTTTCTTTGGCGGCATGGGCGGTTGCGCCATGATCGGCCAAAGCATGATCAACGTGAACAACGGCGCCTTGAAGCGCCTGTCGGGCATCGCCACCTCTGCCTTCCTGCTGTCCTTCATCCTGTTCGCCCACCGCTGGATCGAGATGATCCCGCTGGCGGCGCTGATCGGCGTCATGTTCGTCGTCGCCGCCAAGACCTTCGAATGGGGCAGTTTCAGGCTGTTCGGCAAGGTGCCCAAGGCCGATATCGTGGTCGGCCTGCTGGTGGCCGGCATCACCGTCATCGCCGATCTTGCCGTCGCCGTCATCATCGGCGTCATCGTCTCCGCGCTGGTCTTCGCCTGGGAGCACGCAAAGCAGATCAATGCCCGATCTTCCGTCAACGATCAGGGACAGAAGGTCTACGAATTGCAAGGTACGCTGTTCTTCGCCTCGATCGCTGCGTTCCAGAACCTGTTCAGCCCGCAAACCGATAACGATGACGTCATCATCGACTTCCGCGACGCCAAGGTCATGGACCACTCCGCGCTGGCGGCGATCGACGCGCTGGCCCTGCGCTACCAGGCGGCCGGCAAGACCCTGCATCTGCGGCACCTGAGCCCGGACTGCCTGGAACTGCTAGACCAGGCCAAAGGCATGATCGAGGTCAATGTACTGGAAGACCCGCGCTACCACATCGCCGACAACAAGCTCGGCTAGGCCTGCGCGCATCATGAAAAAGCCCGCATTCGCGGGCTTTTTTGTGGGGGCGGATCAGACATCAGACCAGCAGCAACCCGGCGATCATGCCGACCACGATCGCGGCCATGCCCGGCAGACACTGTCTCGCCAGGGGCTTGCCGCCAATGACGACGACCAGGCCGAACTTGAACAGCATGTTGGTGATCAACGCGAGCCCGATGGCCATGACCGCCTGGGTCGCCTGTATCTGGCCGAGATTATGCAGGCGCAGGCTGGAGAGCGAGATGGCATCGACGTCGGTCAGCCCCGAGACCAGCGCCACGGCGTAGAGACCAAGGCTGCCGGCATGATCGGACAACAGCGCGCTGAGGACCAGCACCACGGCATAGATCAGGCCAATCAGCACCGAAGCGCGGATCTCGGCCGGATTCTGCACTTCCGGCATCGGCGCTTCTCCCTGACTGCCCAACCGGCGCCAGGTGCGGAACGCCATCGGCAGCCCCAGAAGCAGCCCGCCGGCGAGCAGCGGCAATATCTGCAGGAAGGTCTGTGGCGAGACGGTGGCGCAGATGACGCCGATACGGATCAGCACCACCAGATTGGCGAGCAGGATGACTTGTACCGTGAGGTCGAACACGCCTTTCTGCGTGCGGCTGTGTCGCGCGTAGATCAGGGTCGTCGCCGTGCTCGAGACAAGACCGCCCATGATGCCGACCAATGGTGCGCCGTAGCGCGTGCCGATGAGGCGCAGCGCGATGTAGCCGGCAAGACTGATGCCGGACAGCAGCACCACCATGAGCCAGATGTTCTGCGGGTTGAGCACCTGGTAAGGACCATACCCCTGGTCCGGCAGGATGGGCAGGATGATGCAGCTCAGCACGCCGAACTGCAGGATGGACAACATGTCCCGCCGCTCCATGCGCTTGCTGAGGCCGTGCAGCTCAGGTTTGAAATACAGCAGCATGGTGGTGACGATAGCCAGCATGACGACGATGGCGCCTTCACCATGGCCGATCATGGCGCCATAGACGAAGCACAGCAGCAGCGCCACTTGCGTCGTCGTGCCGCGGTCATCGCCGTCGCCCGCCTCGCCGAGATAGGCCGCGATGATGAGCCCTGCGACCGACAGCATCCCCACCGCCAGCAGCCAGGCGGCATCCGCGCGTGCCGCCAGGATGGCGAGCAGAGTGCCGAACAAGGCCGTCAAAGCGAAGGTTCGCAGGCCCGCTTTCGCCGCCGGGCTGCGCTCCCGCTCAAGGCCGATCAACAACCCGATGGCAAGGCTCATGGCACATGCCTTGAGGATCGCCAGATCTTCTACCGGGAATTCGATCATGTGCCGCCTCCGCTGATGTCTTCACGCATTGTAAGACGATTGCATCCCAACAGGCCATCTGCCCGAAGCCGTTCATGCGTCATTTGCTGCCCCGGCGGACATTTGCAGCGAAGTTTGACCCAAATCAAACCAGCCGTTCATGCCCGTCCCTAGAATCCTCTCGACGACTCAAATAACCATTAGCCCAGAGAGGACAATCATGAACAAGAACTTACTCACGATCGCGCTAGCAGCCATGCTGGCTCCCGCCCTTGCGCCGACACTGGCCTTCGCCGAAGCTGGCGACTGGGTCATCCGCGCCCGTGCCGTCAGCGTATCGCCCAACGAGAGCAGCGATCTCGGCAAATACGTCAACAAGAACGTCGCTGCGGGCGCCATGAGTCCCGGCGCCGAGCTCGAAGTCGATAGCAACGTCATCCCCGAGATCGATGTGTCCTACTATTTCACCAAGCACCTCGCCACCGAACTCATCCTGGCCACCGGCACACGGCACGATGTCAGTATCCACGGTGACGCCAATGCTGTCGTCGGCAACCAGAACCTCGGCAGCGTCGATGCCCTGCCACCGACCCTGTTACTGCAATGGCACTTCAATCCCGACCAGACCTTCGATCCCTATGTCGGCGTCGGCGTCAATTACACCCGCATGCTGGATCGCAACCTGCAGCTGGAAAGCGGCGCGCTGGCCGGCACCAAGATCAAGGTCGATGCCGACAGCTGGGGCTATGCGCTACAGGCGGGTCTCGACGTCAACCTCAAGGATGGCTGGCTGATCAACGCTGACGTCAAGTACATCAACATCGAGACCGACGTGAAGCTCAAGGTCGCCGGCTGGACCAAGATCGACGAGCTGGATATCAATCCCTGGGTGTTCGGCGTCGGTATCGGTAAGCGATTCTAGAGGGTTTCCGCCAGCCATTCTCCACGGCGTTTCTCCAGGTCGGTGTCCACAGCGCCGATCTCCTCCCTACCCCTGCAGCAGTGCGGGGGTTTTTTTATGTCCACGTGTGGGCGAGCCATGCGACTGGACAGGACATGGCGTGCGGCGGCAAGCAGCTAGCCAGGACGATCAGGCAAAAAAAAGCCCCTTCTCAAAGATATGAGAAGGGGACCTTAGTATCAAATTCCTATGGAGGTGAATTTGATATTGAAATCGGGGAGGTCGGCCACGGGATACAAGCGCGGCCGACCTTACTGCTAACTACATACTACTTATTGCTTTTTTATTACTTAGGTACTTCTGATTACAGGCTGAACACGTTCAGTGCACCGCCGCCAGGAGCAGCGTTGTACTTGG
>CAMLMA010000139.1 GCA_946481065.1 uncultured Nitrosomonadales bacterium | reverse complement strand
ATCAGGCTTCGGGCGGCATCGTCTCGCTGAAAGACGGCCGCTGCATCATGGCCGTGTAGTGGCGTGCCAGATTGGGGAAGCGCGTCTGCCAGTCGAGATGCTGGTAACGTAACTGCAGATAACCCAGGGAGCAGCCGAGGGCGATATCCGCCAGGCTGAAGGTATCGTCGACGCACCATTTGCCTTCACCCAGTTCGGCGTTCAAGGCGGCGAGGCCACGCTCCACCTTGCCCAGCTGCTTGTCGATCACCGCGCCATCGCGCGCGGCTTCGGCACGCCTGCCTTCCATGATCGCCGCCACAGCGGCATCGCATACGCCATCGGCCAGCGCCTCCCAGCGACGCACGCGGATCTTCAGCGTGTGGTCTTGCGGGATGAGGCGTGCGACTGGCGTGCGATTATCGAGGAATTCCGCGATCACCGGCGAATCATAGAGGCTCTCGCCATCATCGAGCACCAGCACCGGGATCTTGCCCAGCGGGTTGTAATGATTGACCGGGCAATCCGGGTCGGCGAGCACGACCTGCACCATCTCCAGCTCGATACGCTTCTCCGCGGCGACCACACGGATCTTGCGTGCATAGGGACTAGTCAGGGAGTAAAGCAGTTTCATGTCGCGGCTCACCGTATGGGTAGGGATACACTGCATTATAATGGAAATCATGGTAACCACTCGACTAGACCCGACCCTGCAAACCGCCCTCGAACATGCCGTGAGATCGGCGTTGGAAGAGGATATCGGCGCAGGAGACCTGACAGCGTCATTGATCCCGGCCGACCAAATGGCGGAGGCCAGCATCGTCTGTCGTGAAGCGGCCGTGATCTGCGGGATCCCGTGGGTCGATGCCTGTTTTCAGGCCGTAGACCCTGGCACCCATATCGACTGGCTGGTTAGCGAAGGTGACAAAGTCCAGGCCGACCAGACGCTCTGCCGCATCCGCGGCCGTGCCCGCGCGTTGCTCACGGCCGAGCGCTGTGCGCTCAACTTCCTGCAACTGCTATCAGGTACCGCCACGGCGACGCGCGCCTATGTCGACGCTATCGCCGGCACCGGTAGCCGCATCCTCGATACACGCAAGACCCTGCCCGGCCACCGGCTGGCGCAGAAATATGCCGTCACGGTCGGCGGCGGCATGAATCAGCGGCTGGGCCTGTATGACGGCATCCTGATCAAGGAGAACCATATCGCGGCGGCCGGCGGCATCGCACAGGCCCTCGCCGCAGCGCGAGCCATGGACAAGACCGTACCGATCCAGATCGAGGTCGAATCGCTGGACGAACTGAAGCATGCCTTGGAGGCAGGTGCCGAGATGATCCTGCTCGACAATTTCGATCTCGACACGCTCCGCGCGGCTGTCCGGCTCAATGCCGGCAGGGCTGTTCTCGAAGCCTCCGGTGGGGTTAATATGGCGCATGTCCGCGAGATCGCGGCGACTGGCGTCGACCGCATCTCCATCGGCAGCCTGACCAAGCATCTGAAGGCCGTTGACCTCTCGATGCGATTCAGCACCTAAACCTGAAAGCTCGAAAAAGGCGTAACGCACATGAGTAAATCGGCCACGATCGCCAAGCCTGCGGAAGGCAGACTCACCCTCGGGGATGTGCTGCGTATGCTGGTCAACGATGGCATCGTGGAGAAAGACCAGGCCGAACGCCTCTACAAGGACCGTAAACTCGATAGTTCGAACCTGCATCCGCTGATCATCATCGCCGAGCAGAAATGGAAAGACCTGCGCACGCCCGGCAAGCTGCTCACCAGCGAGGGCCTGACCATCTGGCTGGCGGCGCGCGCCGATATCGAGTATTACCATGTCGATCCGCTCAAGCTCGACGTCGGATCGGTCGCCCAGCTCGTGTCCAAGGCGTATGCCGAGCGCCTCAAGATCATGCCGATCAAATCCGGCAACGGCGAAGTCACCATCGCCACGGCTGAGCCGTTCGTCAGGGAGTGGATCCCCGATCTCGAGCGCGTATTGCGCATGAAGATCAAGCTGGTGATGGCCAACCCGCTCGATATCAACCGTTACCTGCCCGAGATCTACAACCTGGCCAATTCGATCAACCTGGCGAATACGGCCAAGGCCGGCCAGATCGTCGGGGTGCAGAATTTCGAGCAACTGGTCGAGTTGGGCAAGGACAAGAACCTCGACGCCAACGAACAACATGTCGTCAATATCGTCGACTGGCTATTCAAATACGCGTTCGAGCAGCGCGCCAGCGACATCCATCTCGAACCACGCCGCAACATCGGCCTCATGCGGTTCCGCATCGACGGCGTGCTGCATCAGGTCTACCAGCTACCGAGCAACATCATGAACGCCATCACCAGCCGCATCAAATTGCTGGGCCGCATGGACATGGTGGAAAAGCGCCGCCCGCAGGACGGCCGCATCAAGACCCTGAGCGCCGATGGCCTGGAGATCGAACTGCGTCTCTCAACCATGCCGACCGCCTTTGGCGAGAAACTCGTCATGCGGATCTTCACGCCGGAGATCCTGGTCAAGAACTTCATCGAACTCGGATTCTCCCCGGCGCAAGCCGAGCAATGGAACGGCTGGACCAAGAGCCCCAACGGCATCATCCTGGTCACAGGCCCGACCGGCTCCGGCAAGACCACCACGCTCTATTCCACGCTCAAGCATCTGGCCACGCCCGAGGTCAACGTCTGCACGGTGGAGGACCCGATCGAAATGGTCGAGCCGGCATTCAACCAGATGCAGGTGCAGCAGAATATCGGCCTGACCTTTGCCGATGGCGTGCGCACGCTGTTGCGGCAGGATCCGGACATCATCATGATCGGCGAGATCCGCGATGTGGAGACCGCCGAGATGGCGATCCAGGCGGCCCTCACCGGCCACCTGGTGTTGTCGACGCTGCACACCAACGACTCAGCCTCCGCCGTCACGCGCCTGCTGGACCTTGGCGTGCCGTCCTATCTCATCCATTCCTCGTTGCTCGGTATCATGGCGCAACGCCTGGTACGCACGCTATGCCCAAGCTGCAAGAAGCCGACCGAAGTATCGCAGGCAGCATGGGACGATCTGGTCGGCCCCTGGAAACTACCGAAACCGAAGACCATCTATGCCGCCGCCGGCTGTCTGGAATGTCGCATGACCGGCTACCGAGGACGTAGCGGCATCTATGAGATGCTTAACATCGACAACGACTTGAAAAAGCTCGTCACCCCGGATACCGACCTCGCCAAGCTGAAAGCCTTGGCGCACCAGCATGGCATGCAACCGTTGATGATCAACGGTGCCGAGAAAATCGCCGCTGGCCTGACAACGATCGAAGAATTGATCAAAGTCGCCCCACCGCCCTTCGATTGACCTCAAAATTTAAAAATATCACCAGAATTACAGTCACCTAGGGTGATTGACCTTGACCAAACAGACTCAAACCGTTAGTGTTCTGGGTTCTCAATTTATCACCCAAACAAGCACTGTTTATGGACGACCGCACTCACCCGATCACGGGCGCAGAAATTCTCATTCGCTGTCTGCAAGAGGAGAACGTCAAGTTCGTCTTCGGCTACCCGGGTGGTGCAGTGCTCAACATCTACGACGAGATCTTCAAGCAGAACCATTTCAAGCACGTTCTCGTCCGCCATGAACAGGCGGCTGTCCATGCGGCTGATGCTTACGCACGCGCCACCGGACAGGTCGGCGTCGCGCTGGTGACCTCCGGCCCCGGCGCCACGAATGCTGTCACTGGCATCGCCACGGCCTACATGGATTCGATCCCGATGGTCATCATCAGCGGTCAGGTACCGACACCGGCCATTGGCATGGACGCGTTCCAGGAAGTCGACATGGTCGGTATCACCCGCCCATGCGTCAAACACAACTTCCTGGTCAAGGACGTCCGCGACGTCGCTGCGACAGTCAAGAAAGCGTTTTACATCGCGGCCAGCGGCCGCCCCGGCCCCGTCGTGGTCGATATCCCCAAGGATGTCACCGCGCTGACGACTGTCTTCGACTATCCGAAATCGGTCGAGATGCGTTCCTACACGCCGGTCACCAAGGGTCATTCCGGCCAGATCAAGAAGGCTGTCAAGCTCATGCTCGAAGCCAAGCGCCCGATGGTCTACACGGGTGGTGGCGTAGTACTGGGTGACGCCTCTGACATGCTGACCAAGCTTGTCCGCGACCTGGGCTTCCCGATCACCAACACGCTGATGGGCTTGGGCGGCTATCCCGCGACCGACAAGCAGTTCCTTGGCATGCTGGGCATGCACGGCACCTACGAAGCCAACATGGCGATGCAGGAATGTGACGTGCTGATCGCCATCGGCGCACGTTTCGACGACCGCGTCATCGGCAATCCGC
>CAMLMA010000138.1 GCA_946481065.1 uncultured Nitrosomonadales bacterium | reverse complement strand
TCGTCGCCTTCCTTTACCTGCGACCGAAGGCGGTCGATAACGATACCCCGACCTACGAGGTATCGACCCTGAAGATGGCGGATTTCGATCATGTCACGGTCGAATTCCCAACCAAGGCGCCGGTAGCCTTCGAGAAGATCGACGGCTACTGGTATCTGGTGAAACCCTACAAAGCCCGGGCAGAGCAGCGCATGGTGCAGGGTATCCTCTCGATCATCGCGGCGACCACTACGCACAAGTTCCCTGCTGATGACCTTGCCCGTTTCGGTCTTGATACGCCCAAGCTCAAGGTCAAGCTCAATGACCAGGAGTTCCTGTTCGGGACTTACAACACGCTGACCTCCGAGCAGTACGTCGCTTATAAAGGTGCCGTCTATCTGCTACCGGTGACTTACTCCGAAGCGGCCTCTACCCAAGTGGTCGAGATGCTGGAAAAGAACCCCCTGGCACCTGGCGAAAAGATCGCCGGTTTCGACCTGTCGCATCTCGAGCAATGGGAAGATATCCGCCTGATAGTGGATCTGGTCGATGGCAAATGGAAAGCATCGGCCGCGAACGCCAAACCGCAGCAGAACGAGATGAACGAGTGGTTCGAGACCAGCTGGAAACATCCAGCCGTACTCTCCGTCGAGCCTTATACGCCGGACCGCAAGACCACATACCCCTCGCTCGAGGTGAAGCTGGCGGATGGCCGTAAGGTGCATCTGGACAAGCTGCAGGAATCGCCGGAGTTGCTGCTGGGGCGTCCGGACGAAGGCATGTTGTACCACTTCCCTCAGGACGCCGGCTTCGTGATGCTCAATCCGCCGATCAATCTGTCCAAATAAGGCCGGCGCGCCGGCATGCCTGAATTACCAGAGGTCGAAGTCACCAGACGCGGCATGCTGCCCCTGCTGCAACAGCAGGTGCGCGAAGTTGTGATCCGTAATCCTGCGTTGCGCTGGCCGATCCCTGCTGATTTGCCACAGCTGCTTGCCGGCAGCCGACTACAAGCGCTCGACCGCCGCGGCAAATATATCCTGGCACGTTTCGATTCCGGTACGGTGATCCTGCACCTCGGCATGTCCGGCCGTCTCTGTCTTCTCGCGCGGGACGAGCCGCCTGCCAAACACGATCATTTCGACATCCATTTCACTGGCGGCCAAGTCCTGCGCTTGCGGGACCCGCGTCGCTTCGGCGCCGTATTGTGGGCAGGCGCTCAACCGCACAAACACGTGTTGCTGGAAGCCTTGGGGCCTGAACCGCTTGAGGCCGCGTTCACCGGGGATCGGCTTTACCGCGAGACTCGCAGCCGCAGCGCGCCGATCAAGAACGTCATCATGGACAGCCACCTGGTGGTGGGGGTGGGTAATATCTACGCGAGTGAATCGCTCTTCCGCGCAGGGATCCATCCGAATACGCCAGCCAACAAGCTCAGCCGCGCGCGCTGCGAAAGGCTGGTGACGGAGATCAAGGCGACGCTGCAGGATGCGCTGGAAGCAGGCGGCAGCAGTTTGCGCGATTTCTTTGGGGCGGATGGCAACCCGGGCTATTTCCAGCAAGCCTATTTCGTCTATGGCCGCACCGGCCAGCCATGCAAGGTCTGCGGAAAGCCGATCAGGCTCCTGCGACTCGGTCAGCGCTCGACCTTCTATTGCACGACCTGCCAGCGCTGAGGCTGATCGGCGGTAAGCGCATGCGCCAATCGGGCGGTCACTGGCTAGTGATGGTGCGTCTCTGGCGTGTGCACATGGGCTGCATGGGCATGCAGGTAACCCAGCGGCGGGTTGGTGTGCCCCGCGATCTTCTGCGGTAGCAATGAGCCGGCCACCATGCCGACCACGCTGACGCCGAGGCCGATGAGCTGTGGCGGTATCAGGCTATCTTCCCCGACCAATACCTCGATCAACACCCAGGCGGCGATGCCGCCGATGATCGCCGCCAGCGCACCCTGATTGGTGGCGCGTTTCCAGAAGGCGCCGAAGAACAAGGGCACGAAGGCTCCCGCCAGTGTGATCTTGTAGGCTGACTCCACCATCCCGAAGATCGACCGTTCCGAGTTCAGCGCGTACAGCAGCACGCAGCAGGCGAACCCGACGAGGCAGATGCGCATGACCTTGAGGAAGCCGCGGTCACTCAAGTGCGGCATGTAGCCACGCACGATGTTCTCGGCGAACGAGATCGAAGGCGCCAGCAACGTTGCCGACGAACAACTCATGATGGCCGAGATGACCGCGCCGAAGAAGATCGCCTGCGCCAGCAGGGGGGTGTGTTGCAGCACCAGCGTCGGCAACACGCGCTGCGAATCTTCGTTGATCAGGGTGTTGAAAAGGCCCGGATCGATCAGTGTGGCGGAGTAGGCGATGAACATCGGCACGAAAGTGAAGCAGAAGTAGACCGAAGCCCCAAGCACCGAGCCCCAGACAGCGATCTTCGCGCTTTTCGCCGAGGTGATGCGCTGGAATACGTCCTGCTGTGGGATCGACCCCAGCATCATGGTCATCCACGCACCGATGAACGTGACCCAGACCCAGATATCCCCGCCCTTCGGGAAGAAGTCGAGTTTGCCGGCGGCGCGGGCATGCTCGATCACGGGCGCCACGCCACCGGTCATGCCGGAGACGATGTAGCCGATGAATAACAGGCCGCCGATGACCACGATCATCTGCACGAAATCGAGGATGGCCACCGACAGCATGCCGCCAAACGTCGTGTAGGTGAGCACGATGGCCGTGCCCAGGATCATGCCGGCTTCCTGGCTGATGGCGCCGTTCGTGAGCATGCTGAAGATGAGCCCGAGCGCCTTGATCTGGGCGGCGACCCAGCCCAGGTAAGAGATGACGATGGCGATGGTGGTCAGCACTTCTACTGTACGGTTGTAGCGCATGCGATAGAAGTCGCCGAGCGTGATGATGTTGAGCTTGTATAGCTGGGTGGCAAAGAAGAAGCCGGCGATGACGAGACAAAGGCTTGAGCCGAAGGGGTCGGCGACTACGCCATTGAGGCCTTCCTTGACGAACGTGGCCGAGACGCCGAACACTGCCTCGGCACCGAACCAGGTGGCGAAGACGGTGGCCATGACTACAGGTAGCGGCAGGTGCCGGCCGGCGACGGCGTAATCCTTGGTGTTCTTGACGCGAGTGGCGGCATAGAGGCCGATGCCGATGGACAGCATCAGATAAGCGACGACGAACCAGATGAGCACGGTGGAAGATCCTTCACGCAGAAGACATTCGATGCGTGGATTCTAGCAAAAGCGGCGGATTCGCAGTAGCTGCCTGCGAGCGGCCAGCGCGACGATCAGTGCGCCATGCCGAACCAGATCACGTACAGGCTGAATCCCTGGAAGAGCACGATCAGGGTCAGGCCGATGGCGATCACGCGCAGCCACATGCTATGGCGCCGCTGCTCGCGTACCAGGGCCAGAAGCTCCTGATTGATCGGCGTGTCATGATCGCGTTGAAGTTGCTGGTGAAGCATGCGGGGCATCTGCGGCAGGATCTTGCCCCAGAACGGCAGCTCGGCCTTGATATTCTGCAGCACGCTGCGCCAGCCGACCTGTTCCGACATCCAGCGCTCCAGGAATGGCCGCGCGGTCTTCCACAGGTCGAGATCCGGGTCGAGGTCGCGGCCCAGGCCTTCGATATTGAGCAGGGTCTTCTGCAGCATGATGAGTTGCGGCTGGATGATGACACCGAAGCGGCGGGCCATCTGGAACAAGGCCAGCAAGGTGCGCCCGAAGGAGATCTCTTTCAGCGGCTTGTCGAAGATCGGTTCGCAGATGGCGCGGATCGCGGTCTCGAACTCATCGATAGCGGTATCGGCAGGCACCCATCCGGATTCGACGTGGGCTTTTGCCACCTCGCGATAATCACGCCGGAAGAACGCCAGGAAGTTACGGGCCAGGTATTCCTTATCCGTATCGTTGAGCGTGCCCATGATGCCGAAATCCAGCGCGATATAGCGACCGAGGTGGGCCTGGTCGGTGGCGACCTGAATGTTGCCTGGATGCATGTCGGCATGGAAAAAGCCGTCACGGAAGACTTGGGTGAAGAAGATCTCGACGCCATCCCGGGCCAATTTGGGGATGTCGACACCGGCGGCGCGCAGCGCGTCGACTTGACTCACCGGCGTGCCTTGCATGCGTTCCATGGTCATGACTTCGTGGCGGCACCAATCCCAGTGCACATCCGGCACCAGCAGCATCTTGCTATTGGCGAAATTGCGCCGTAGCTGGCTGCAGTTGGCGGCCTCCAGCATGAGGTCGAGTTCGGCATGGGTATGACGCGCGAATTCGGCGACGATCTCGCGTGGTTTCAGGCGCTTGCCTTCGTGCCAGAGCTTGTGCACGAGCCAGGCGGCGGCGTCGAG
>CAMLMA010000137.1 GCA_946481065.1 uncultured Nitrosomonadales bacterium | reverse complement strand
TCATGAACGATAACCAGCTTTTACGTTACAGCCGCCATATCCTGCTGCCGCAGATCGGTTATGAAGGCCAGGAGAAGCTCACCCAGAGTCATGCATTGATCGTCGGCGCGGGTGGCCTCGGTGCGCCGGTGGCGCTTTACCTCGCCGCGGGCGGTATCGGCCAGCTCACGATCTGTGATTTCGATACGGTGGACCTCACCAACCTGCAGCGACAGGTGATCCATACCACGCAGTCGGTGGGCATCAACAAGGCGGTCTCTGCCCAACATACCTTGCAGGCCATCAACCCGGAAGTGGCGGTGCACACCGTGCAGGCCAGGTCGACCGAAGCCCAGTTCGAGGCTTTGGCGTCCGAGGTCGACGTCATCATCGACTGTAGCGACAACTTCGCCACGCGCTATGCCCTGAACCGTGTTTGCGTGAAATTGCGCAAGCCGCTGGTGTCAGGCGCCGCTATCGGGTTTGAGGGGCAGGTGACGGTGTTCGACATGCGTCACGACAGCAGCCCGTGCTATCACTGCCTGTTTCCCGATACGGGCGACGAGGAGGGGTTGCGTTGCGCGGAGAATGGGGTGTTTGCGCCGCTGGTGGGCATGATCGGCACCACGCAGGCGGCTGAAGCCATGAAACTTATGCTTGGCCTGGGCGAGAGCCTGCAGGGCCGGCTGTTGTTGCTCGACGTGCAGGCGATGGAATGGCGCAGCATCAAATTGAGCCGCGACCCTTCATGCAAGGTCTGCGGCGACGCGCGCGCCGCCGCCTGAGCAAACCTGTTTGACTATTTGGCGCCGGGGCCAGCCAGGTACCAGGCGATGAAACCCAGCACCGGGAATACCAGCACGCCGACGATCCATAGCGCTTTCTTCAGCGGTTCAGCGCCGCTTTGCGCGATCTTGATGATGGCGTAGACATCCGCGACCAGGATCAGGATTCCGATAAGACTGCCCATGCTTGCTCCTTGAGTTATACGTTGACGGAATGGGTTGGCGATCGCATCACTTGCCGCCGACCAGTGCCTTGACGGCGCTGACCAGATCGCCCGGCAAGACCACGATCTTGCTATTGTCGGCGTTCGACATCTTTTGCAATGCCTGGATATAGCGGTCGCCAAGCAGGAAGGTGGCGGAACCATTGTTATCCTTCACCGCCTCGGCGATCAGTCGGATCGACTCGGCCGAAGCCTTGGCGGCGACCTCTTGTGCTTCGGCGTCGCGGCGCGCAGCTTCCAGCCGCGCCTCGGCGTTGAGGATCAGGGATTGCTTCTCACCCTCGGCCCGCGTCACCACCGCGACCCGCTCGCGTTCGGCGGAGGCTTGCTGCTCCATCGCATGTTGCATGTTCTGCGAGGGCTTGATGTCCTGGATCTCGACCGATTTCACGGTCAGGCCCCAATCCGCGGCTTCATCCGCGATGGCGGCTTTCAGTTCGGCCTTGATACGATCGCGCGAAGTCAGGGCGTGGTTAAGGTCCATGCCGCCGATGATGGAGCGCAGATTGGTCTGGATCATGTTGCGCATCGCTTCCTGGAAATTCTCGATGCCATAGACGGCACGCTGGATGTTGCTGACCTTGATGAACGCGACCGCGTTGGCCAGGATCACGGCGTTGTCGCGCGTGATGACCTCCTGCTCTGGGATGTCGAGGATGATGTCCTTGGTGGTGACCTTGTAGCTGATCTTGCTGAAGATCGGATTGATGACATGCAGGCCCGGCCCAAGCACGGCGTTGAATTTGCCTAGCCGCTCCACGACCCATTCCTCGCCTTGCGGCACGATGCGGATACCCTTCCAGATAAGGATGACGACAGGTATCAGTAATACGAAGGTGAATTCAGTCATGCGGGTTCCCCTGGGTTAAGTGTTTTTCTGTACGCGCAGGGCATTGCCCTCGACCTGCACGATGACGGCTTCGTCGCCAATGATGAGGTCATGGTCGGCGATTGCCGTCCATTCGCGGCTGCCCATCACGCCCTGTGCAAAGGCGATCTTGCCGTTCTGGCGAGCACTGACTGCCTCGGTGATGACGCCGACGCGGCCGATCTCATCGCCCTGCGACTGGCCCACGCGCAACTGCAATCCTTCTTTCTTGTAATGCAGCTTCCAGATCGCCAGCGAACTCAGCGACAAGGCGGCGAACATCACCAGTTGCACGCTCAGCGGCAGGCCTGGCAGGATGAGCAGGGCGAGCGCGACGCAGAGGGCGGCGATGCCGAACCACAGGATGTAGAACGTGCCTGTGGCCATCTCGATCGCTAGCAGGATCAGCCCCAGCACCCCCCAACTCCATATCGTACCCTCGAGCATCTTGTCGTCCTCCGTGTCGTTGATCGGTCGCTTCTTGTCGGATGCCGTGCCTATCTTACCGGACTTTGCCTTGCTGAACCCTCGGCCCGGACTGCGGCTGCGCTTCACGTATCGCACCCGCTCCGCGGCGATCACGGCAACATGCTATCAGAATTCGCCGAGGGTGGATTTCTGCCGTCTGCCGTCGTCCGCAGATCGAACGAAGCCAAACGGAACCGCCGGCCGGTGACAGGCTCCAACACCCAACTTCCATCCAGTCCTGAATGCCGTCACTAGCCAATGCATGCACCGATCCACATCGTCTGGTTCAAGCGCGACCTGCGTGTCGAAGACCATCTGCCGCTGGCCGAAGCCTGCCGGCAGGGTCCGGTGCTGCCGCTGTTCGCCTGGGAGCCTGAGGTCATCGCCGGCGAGGATCACGCACGCCAGCACCAGGCGTTCGCCGAGGAATGCCTCGCAGAGCTCGAAGCCGCACTGGCGCAACTCGGTTTGCGCCTGTTGCGCTGGCCGCATGGCGTCATCGACGCGCTGGAGACGATCCGCCGGCAACATGCGGTGGCGGCGATATGGAGTCATGAAGAGACTGGCAATGCGATCACCTTTAACATCGACAAGCGCGTTGCGGCCTGGTGTCGTACCTACGGCGTGACATGGCACGAATTCCCGCAGCATGGCGTGGTCCGGCGGTTGGCGCACCGCGATCGCTGGAACGGTCACTGGGAACGCCGCATGCAGGCGCCGCAGACATCGCTGCCGGATGCCATCACCGGCGTCACCTGGCTGCAGCCTCGCGATGCGGCGCCTCTTCGCGCTAGCGGCGAGGACAAGCCATCTCGGCAACACGGCGGCCGCACACGCGCACACAGGATCCTCGACGGCTTCCTGACGACGCGCGCCAGCCATTATCGGCCCTGTATGTCGAGCCCGCTCACGGCTGGCCAGGCCTGCTCGCGGCTGTCGCCGTATCTCGCCTGGGGTGTGCTCAGCATGAAAGAAGTGGTGCAGAAGACGCGTCAGCGACAACAGGCGCTGGCGGCTCTCGGCGCGCACGCGCCGCGGGGGCTGGCTTCCGGGCTGCGCGCGTTCGAGAGCCGTTTGCACTGGCATTGCCATTTCATGCAAAAACTCGAGAGTGAACCAGAACTGGAATTCCGCAATCTGCATCCGGCGCATGACCGCCTGCGCGACCTGCAGCTGGCGGATGTCGAACAGCAGCGGCGCTTCGACGCCTGGCGCCGCGGCGAGACCGGTTGGCCACTGGTCGATGCCTGCATGGCCATGTTGCGCGAGACCGGCTGGATCAATTTCCGCATGCGCGCCATGCTCATGAGCACGGCTTCGTATCTTTACTGGCTGCACTGGCGGCAACCCGGCCTGCACCTCGCGCGCGAGTTCCTCGATTACGAACCGGGCATCCACTGGCCGCAGGTGCAGATGCAATCGGGCACCACCGGCATCAATGCCTTGCGTATCTATAACCCGGTCAAGCAGGCCAAGGACCAGGACCCGACCGGGGCCTTCGTGCGGCGCTGGTTGCCTGCGCTGGCCCATGTGCCGGATAGCTGGATCCTGCAACCCTGGCGCATGCCCGCCGCGTTGCAGGCGCGCGCGGGCTGCGTGATCGACCGCGATTACCCGGCCCCCCTGATCGAGATCGAGCAGGCGACCAGGCTAGCGCGTACGCGGTTGCTTGAGGTCCGGCGCGACGAAGTAGCCCGCGCGCAAAGTCGCGCGATCGTGGAGAAGCATGGTTCACGCAAGGGCATGCCCGGCAGTGCGCGCGATGCACAGGGGCGTGAGTCGCAGCCTCGGCGAAGGTCCGGGCCGCCACCGCAACAAGCACGGCTTTTCGAATGACAGCCGTACGTCGCCTGCACTTGCCCTGCGACCGCGAGGCGCGCCTACGCTATGTGCGCGAACACTTTCCGGACGCGACCGGCCCAGACCTCCCGGACGCCTGGGCTGGCGGCCGGGTCGAAGGCTTGCGCCGATTGCATGCGATCGACGGCCTTGCCTACGAACGCAGCCGTAACTTTCTCGACGGCGCGGTGA
>CAMLMA010000136.1 GCA_946481065.1 uncultured Nitrosomonadales bacterium | reverse complement strand
GTCAACATCATGACCCTGGAAGACCCGGTCGAATATCCCGTGACCATGATGCGCCAGACCTCGGTCGCTGAAGTCAACAAGGTCGATTTCGCCAACGGTATCCGTTCCATCATGCGGCAGGATCCGGACATCATCCTGGTCGGCGAGATCCGCGATGCCGACACCGCCACCATGGCGTTCCGTGCGGCCATGACCGGCCACCAGGTATTCAGCACGCTGCATACGAACTCTGCGCTCGGTACCTTCCCGCGCTTGCTCGATATCGGCATCTCGCCCGACATCATGGCCGGCAATATCATCGGTGTCGTTGCCCAGCGTCTCGTGCGCGTGCTCTGCCCGCATTGCAAAGAGGCCTATACGCCCGACGACGAGGAGCGCAAGCTGCTTGGCCTCAAACCGCGGCAGGACGCCACCATCTACCGGCATATCGGCTGCAAGAAATGCAATTACCACGGTTATCGCGGCCGTATGGCCATCATCGAGCTGTTGCGTGTCGACAGCGACATGGATGCGCTCGTGGCTAGGCGCTCACCGCTGGACGAGATCCGCGCGCTGGCGTTCGAAAAAGGCTTCACCACCCTGGCTGACGACGGCGCGCGTCGCATCCTCGAAGGTTATACCAGCTTGTCGGAAGTGATCCGCGTCATCGACCTGACAAGCCGCCTCAACGTGGGCAAATAGCCGGGATGCCGACCTACAATTACAAGGCGGTCGACCAGAAGGGGCTCCCGGCCCAGGGGCAACTCGACGCCTCGAACGATATCGATCTCGAACTGCGGCTGGACCGCATCGGGCTCAGCCTGCTGACATTTCGTGAGGCCAAGAAGAGTGCCCCGGTCTTCAATACCAACAAGGTCGGCTTGCAGGATCTGGTGATGTTCTGCTTCCAGCTGGAGCAACTGAGCAGCGCGGGTGTGCCGTTGCTGGAAGGCCTGACCGACGTGCGGGAGAGTACGCTCAATCCGTATTTCCAGAAGATCATCGGCGCCGTGGTGTCCGAGGTCGAAGGCGGCAAGATGCTGTCGCAGGCCCTTGCCGAGCATCCGCGCGTGTTCAGCGATGTGTTCGTCAGCCTGGTGCGGGCCGGCGAACAGACCGGCAAACTGCCCCAAGTGTTCGAGAATCTTGCGACTACGCTCAAGTGGCAACACGAATTGATCTCGCAGACCAAGCGCCTGATCGCCTATCCACTGTTCGTGCTGTTCGTGGTGCTGGGCGCAGTGGTCTTCCTCATGATCTACCTGGTGCCGCAGATGGTGAGTTTTCTCGGCAACCTCGGGCAGGAGCTGCCGACCCAGACCAAGGTGCTGATCTTCATCTCCGGTGTCTTCGTCGATTACTGGTGGTTGTTGCTGGCGCTGCCGATCGTCGCTGTTCTCGGCGTCGGCATCGCGCTCAAGCGGAGCGCGCGTTTCCGTTACCAGTTCGATTACATGATGCTGCATCTGCCGGTCACCGGGCCCATTCTGCACAAGATCATCATGGCGCGTTTCGCACGCTATTTCGCGCTGATGTACGAGACCGGCATCCCCGTACTCGATGCCGTCAAGACTTGCCAGGACATCGTGGCCAACCGAGTGGTGGCCGATGCGCTCGAGCGTGCCCACCAGCAGATCAACGCCGGTGACAGCATGAGCGAGAGTTTCCGCAACGCCGGCCTGTTCCCGCCATTGGTGGTACGAATGATCAAGGTGGGCGAGAACACGGGCGCGCTCGATAAATCGCTGGCCAACATCGGCTATTTCTATGATCGTGACGTCAACGAATCGATCGAGAAGATGCTCAAGCTCATCGAGCCGGCATTGACGGTGGTGCTGGGCGGTATCCTCGCCTTCATCATGTTCTCGGTCCTCGGCCCGGTCTACGATAGTTTCAGCAAGCTCAAGCTCTGACCATGCTCGCCAAGATCATCCTCTACGCGACCAACGACGGCCTCACGGCTGGCCTCTGGCAGTCCGGCCAGTGCAGGGAGAGTCGGATGTTCGCCTGCGACGAGGCCGGGGTGCAGGCCTTTGAGCAATATCTGCAACAGCATCTGAATGTTTCCATCTACATACTGTGCGATTCCATCGAAGAGGATTACCGGCTGGAATCCTTGCCGCATACCTCCGGAAGCTCGCGGCAGGAGTTGCTCACCCGCAAACTGGCGCAGGCCTATCGCAACAGCCCGTTCCGCGTCGCGCATTTCATCAATCGCGAAAAGACCAAGCGCAAGGACGACCGGTTCCTGTTCGCTGCGCTGAACAAGGAAGAGTTCCTGCAGAAGTGGCTCGCCTGTATAGAGCGCCAGCAGGCGCCATTGGTCGGCGTATACCTGATCTCCATGATCAGCCAGCTCATCGTGCGGCGCCACAAGATCATGGATCCGCATATCCTGCTCAGCGAGAAGCTGAGTTCCGGGTTCCGTCAGAGTTACCTGCACAATGGCCGCCTCCGCATCAGCCGGCTCGCGCCGATCCCCGAGAGCGCGCAAAACCAGCTCAATTACTTCTACAACGTCGAGACCGAGAAGACCCGGCTCTATCTGGTCAGCCAGCGGTTCATCACGCGTGAGACGCCGCTGACCATCGTGCTGCCGGCACTGGCAGACACGGTCGAGGCGGTGAAGCGCAGCCTCGAGCAGGAGCAGGGCATCGAATGCAAGGTGATCGATCTCGCCGCTTTCGCCAAGACCTTGAAGCTGGATCCGGAGGCCGTGCGCCGCAACCCGGAGCTGGTGCACATGCACCTGCTGGCGACGGGCAACGTGCCGGACAATCTGGCGCCGGCATCCCTGATCAAGAACCATCAGGTCAACGCGCTACGTCAGTGGACCAATCTGGCCAGCGGGCTGGTGTTGCTGATCGGGCTGGTGCTCGCAGCGCTCAATTTCAATCAGGCGCTCGACGACGAAGCCGCGATCAGCCAGGCTGCGCTGGAGACCCGCGTGCAGGAACAGCGCTATGCCGAGGTGGCCAAGGATTTCCCCGCTACCCCGCTGCCGGCTGCCGATTTGCAGCAGGCGGTTGAGATCCATCATCAGCTGGTAGAGGCGGCGCGATCGCCACGCATGGTGATGGAAGCCATCGGCCGTGGCCTGGCGCAGACGCCGGAGATCGACGTCGTGCGCCTGCACCTGATGCGCAGCGAAGATATCGACGTCAAGGACACCAGCGCGCTGAACGCCACCGCGCCAGTTGCCGTTTCCACGCAGGCTAATGCAGCGCCTGCTGGCACGCTCTATCAGATCTGCTTCCTAAACGGCGAGATCCGCGCTTTCACGGGCGATTACCGCGCTGCGCTCGCCAGCGTGACGCGGTTGGTCGACAAGCTCAAGGCTGACCCTGCGATCGAGCAGGTCAGCATCGCCCAGGAACCGGTCAACCTCAGTTCGTTCTCCAACTTGAGCGGCAGTACGGTCGACGAGCAGGCAGCGAGACTGCAAGCCGCCGCTTTCCAGATCAAGATCGTGTTCAAACCGGAGCCGACCTCGCCATGAAGCTGACGCCAGAGGATCTGCAGAAGCTCAGGCTACCCGCGATCATCCTGGTGGTCGTGGTGGTGGCGATGGCCTTGCTGGTCTGGCTGACCGAGCAATACAAGATCGATGCCGGCGGCCGTCTGCAAATCCAGCAGCAGAAGCTCGCGCAGGCGGGTCAGCGCTTCCGCACCTCCGGCGAAGAGAAACAGACCATCATCAAATACCTGCCCGAATATCAGCGACTCATCGACATCGGTTTCATCGGCCAGGAAAAGCGCATCGAGTGGGTCGATGGCCTGCGCCGCATCCACAAGGCCAACAAGCTGTTCAATATCAGCTACACCATCGCCCCGCAGGAGCCCTACAAGCTGGGCATGCTACCGAATCTCGGCCAATTCACCCTGAATCGCTCAGTGATGAAGCTGGAACTCAACATGCTGCACGAGGGCGATCTGCTGACCTTGATGGAACAGCTTCGCACGGAGCAAGGCTCGCCATTTATCATGCGTGATTGTGAGTTGACCCGGGTCGGCACTGCCAAGGCGGATAGTTTCGTGCCGAACATGCTGGCCAAATGCGAGATCGACTGGCTGACGCTGCGTGAGCCTGTGACCACGGGAAGCCCCACGCCATGACGCGCCGTATCCTTCTGCTGCTTTGTCTCCTGTTCGGCGCGCATACCGCCATGGCCGACATGGGGCGCGTGTTCTTCACGCCGGCGGAGCGCGCCAGGCTCGATGAACTGCGCGCAAACGCCAAATCGGTGGATATATCGGAGCAAGCCGATCCGCAAGCGATGATCGAGCTTGCACCGCCGACTGACGTATCGGTGCAAGGCTACGTCAAGCGCGGCGACGGCAAGAAGAGCACGGTCTGGGTCAACGGCAAGCCAGTGCAGGAGAACGC
>CAMLMA010000135.1 GCA_946481065.1 uncultured Nitrosomonadales bacterium | reverse complement strand
ATCCCGTCCATCGTCGCCCTGCAGAGGGCGCGAGACCTCATCCGCGACGGCGAACTCATCATCGTCGACGGCAACCAGGGCGTGGTCATCGCCAACCCGGACAAGGATACGCTCGCCGAATACCGGCTGCGGCAGGAACAGTGGGAGCTCGAACAGCAGAAACTCAAACGCCTCAAGCTGACCAAGGCAGTGACGCTGGACGGCACCACGATCGAGCTGCATGCCAACATCGAAGTCCCGGAGGACGTCACCCAGGCCAAGGCAGCGGGAGCCACTGGCGTCGGCCTCTACCGCACCGAATTCCTGTTCATGAACCGGCGCGAGATGCCGGATGAGGAAGAGCAATACCGGGCCTACCGCAAGGTGGCGGAAGCCATGAAAGGCATGCCGGTGACCATCCGGACGCTGGATCTGGGCGCCGACAAGCAGATCAACCCGGATACCGTGCGCACCTGCGCCAACCCGGCACTGGGCCTGCGCGCGATCCGCCTCTGCCTGTCCGAGCCGCACATCTTCCACACCCAGTTACGGGCGATCCTGCGGGCATCGCATTACGGCAAGATCAAGATCCTGATCCCCATGCTGTCCAACCTTTCGGAGCTGCGGCAGGCCATGCTGCTGCTGGACCGGGCCAAGCTCAGCCTCCGCAGCGAGGGACTGCCGTTCGACGAAGCGATCGAAGTCGGCGGCATGATCGAAGTGCCGGCTGCCGCCATGTGCGCCGAAGCCTTCGCCAAACAGCTGGATTTCCTCTCCATCGGCACCAACGACCTGATCCAGTATTCGCTGGCGATCGACCGCACCGACGACGCCGTATCGCATCTCTACAACCCGCTACATCCGGCCATCCTGCAATTGATCGAGATGACCATCCGCGCTGGCCAGAAGCTGGGCAAACCGGTGTCGGTCTGCGGCGAGATGGCGGGCGATACCAAGCTCACGCGCCTGCTGCTTGGTTTCGGCCTGCGCCAGTTCTCCATGCATCCCTCGCATATCCTCGCCGTCAAGCGGCAGATATTGCAGAGCGACCTGCCCAACCTGGCGAACGTCGCACGCAAGATCCTGGGCAATCAGGATATCGACAAGATCGAACCCATGCTGCAAAAACTCAACCTGGCCTGACGGAGGGGAACCACAGGCCGCTCGTATCTTGAAGGTCGTTTAACCACAGTTTTATAACCACAAGGGGAGCATCATCATGTCAGACGTCACCACCACGCCAGGCGCGAACGGTCCAAGCGCCGATGATAAGAACATCGTCGTCCTCACCCATCTGGGCGGCGCCGTTTTCAGCTTCATCCCATCCCTTATCGTCTGGTTGCTGAAGAAGGACGAGAACGCATTTATCGGCGAACAGGCACGCGAGGCCTTGAATTTCCAGGTCACCGTCATCATTGCAAATATCATCAGCTGGATATTGATGTTCCTGCTGGTCGGGTTCTTCCTCATGGCTGCGGTCTGGATCGCCAACATCGTGCTTTGCATCATGGCCGCGGTAGCCGCCAGCAAGGGTGAACCATATCGGTATCCGTTTGCCTTACGTTTGATCAGTTGATCAAGCACTAATGAATTGAATCAAAGGAAAAAAGTGAATCAGCCTCTCGACAGCGCCTTGCTGCAAAACCCGTTGCTGGACTTCTCCGGCTTGCCCAAGTTCGACCGGATCGAGGCGTCGCATGTGACGCCCGCCATGGATCACCTGCTGGAGAACGGCCGCAAGGTCCTGGAGGCATTGGCGACGAGCAGTGAGGCGCCGACCTGGGATAACTTCGCGCGCCCGCTGGAAGATATGCAGGAGCGCATCTCTCGCGCCTGGTCGCAGGTCGGCCACATGAATGCCGTGGTCAATAGCCCAGCGCTGCGGGAGGCCTACAACGCCACACTGCCCAAACTCACCAACTTCTACGCTGACCTGGCGCAGGACGAACGACTCTACGCGAAATACCGCGCGTTGCGCGATAGCGCGGCTTACGCGTCACTGAACAAGGCGCAACAGAAGATCGTCGATAACGAGCTGCGTGATTTCCGCCTGGGCGGCGCCGAGCTGCCAGCCGACAAGAAAGCGCGCTTCAAGCAGATCCAGGAAGAGATGGCGACCCTGTCGGCCAAATTCGAAGAGAACCTGCTCGACACCACCAATGATTTCGCGCTCTACGTCGAGGACGAAACGACGCTTTCCGGCATCCCGGCCGATGTGCTGCAGGCCGCGCAGGAAGCGGCCAAGGCGGATAGCAAAGCCGGCTGGAAATTCACCCTGCATCTACCCTCTTACATGCCGGTACTACAGTATGGCGACAACCGCCCCTTGCGTGAGCAGCTATATCGCGCCTACGCCACGCGCGCATCCGAATTCGGCAAGCCGGAATGGGACAACACACCGCTCATCGCACAGATACTGAAACTGCGTCAGGAAGAAGCCCAACTGCTCGGCTACAGGAATTTCGCCGAAGTATCGCTGGTCGCCAAGATGGCGGATACGCCGCAGCAAGTCAGCGATTTCCTCCACAATCTGGCGCAGCGCGCAAAGCCGTTCGCTGAACAGGATATGCGCGAGTTGAATGAATATGCCGCTCGGAAACTTGGCCTGACGACTCTCGAAGCCTGGGATGTCGCCTACGCTTCCGAAAAACTGCGCGAGGAGAAATACGCCTTCTCCGATCAGGAAGTAAAACAGTATTTCCCCGAGGCCAAAGTGCTCGCCGGCCTGTTCAAGGTGGTCGAGACCATCTTCGGTGTGCAGGTGCGCAAATCGCAGGCGCCTGTGTGGCACCCTGAAGCCGCCTTCTATGAGATCAGCGATAAGCAAGGCCAGCTGGTCGGCCAGTTCTATCTCGATCTCTATGCCCGTAACAACAAACGCGGCGGCGCATGGATGGACGAAGCCATCACCCGCCGCAAGACCGCAAGCGGCGTCGAGACGCCCGTGGCTTTCCTCACCTGCAATTTCTCCGGCCCGGTCGGCGGCAAGCCTGCATTGTTCACGCACGATGAAGTCATCACCATGTTCCACGAGTTCGGCCACGGGCTGCACCATATGCTCACCAGAGTCGAGGATTACGGCGTCTCGGGCATCAAGGGTGTGGAGTGGGATGCAGTCGAGCTACCGAGCCAGTTCATGGAGAATTTCTGCTGGGAATGGGATGTGCTGCGCCACATGACGCAGCATGTCGAAACCGGCGCGCAACTGCCCCGCGATCTGTTCGACAAGATGGTCGCCGCCAAGAATTTCCAGGCCGGTATGCAAACTGTGCGCCAGATCGAATTCGCCCTCTTCGACATGCGTTTGCATTCCGATTTCGATCCGCACGGCACACAGACCTCACTCGACCTGATCGAGCAGGTGCGCGACGAAGTGGCCGTGGTGCGCCCACCCAAGTGGAACCGCTTCCCCAACAACTTCGGCCATATCTTCGCCGGCGGTTACGCCGCAGGCTATTACAGCTACAAGTGGGCGGAAGTGCTCTCAGCCGATGCCTACAGCCTGTTCGAGGAGAACGGCGTGCTCTCGGAAGAGACCGGCCGCAAGTTCTGGAACGAAATCCTTGCGCAGGGCGGCTCACGTCCAGCGCTGGAATCCTTCATCGCGTTCAGGGGCCGCGAACCTTCGATAGATGCGCTACTTCGTCACAACGGCATGAGCGCCTAAATCTTAGGCTGCACTGAAAAATAACCGCTTCCATGTATCATGGAGGCGGTTATTTTTTGCGCGAAAGAATCAGGAATGAAATTAGCGACCTGGAACGTCAACTCGCTGAATGTGCGTCTGCCCCATCTACTCGACTGGCTCGCCACCGAACAACCCGATGTCGTCTGCCTGCAGGAAACCAAGCAGGAAGACAGCAAGTTCCCGTTCGATGCTCTGAAAGAAGCTGGCTATCAAGCCATCCACAGCGGCCAGAAGACCTATAACGGCGTCGCCATCGTCAGCAAGCACGTCATGACCGAAGTGCAATACGGCATCCCCGATTTCGCTGACGAACAAAAGCGTGTGATCGCCGCCACCATCCAGGGTATCCGCGTCGTCTGCGCCTACATCCCCAACGGCCAGGCTGTCGATTCCGAGAAATATCAATATAAATTGGGCTGGCTCGAAGCGCTTACCGCATGGCTGCAAAATGAACTGCAAACCCACCCCAAGCTCATGCTGCTCGGCGACTACAACATCGCCCCGGAAGACCGCGACGTGCATGACCCCAAAGCCTGGGAAGGCCAGGTGCTGGTGAGCGGGCCCGAGCGCGAAGCCTTCAAAAAACTACAAGCACTCGGCCTGCAGGATACATTCAGGTTATTCGAACAGGGCGACGGATTCTTCAGCTGGTGGGATTACCGCATGGCCGCCTTTCGCCGCAACATGGGCCTGCGCATCGACCATATCCTCGTCAGCAACCCGTTGGTCGAGCGATGCAAAGCCTGCGTCATCGACAAAGCCCCGCGCAAACTTGAACGACCTTCAGACCATACGCCAGTGGTATTGGAGATCGCATA
>CAMLMA010000134.1 GCA_946481065.1 uncultured Nitrosomonadales bacterium | reverse complement strand
CAGCCCATTTCGCGATACCAGCTACCGCCCTGGGCTCTATTATGGCTGGGCCGGCAGTGGCACGCAGTGGCTGCCCGATGACTGGCGCCTCGGGCTGGAGCATGAGTCCAATGGGCAATCCGGCGCGGATTCGCGCTCGATCAACATCGCCTATGTGCGGCCGATCTGGCATGCCGAGATGGATCATGGCCGACGCCTGACCTTCATGCCCAAGATCTATGATTACCTGAGTAAGAGCGATAACGAGGATATCCAGCGTTACCGGGGATATGCCGACTGGATGGTCCGCTACGGACGCGAGGATGGCCTGATCGTCAATGGCATGTATCGGCAGGGCACGGCAGGCTATGCCAGCGGCCAGGTCGATCTGTCGTACCCGCTCAGTGCGCGCATCTTCGCGCGCACCGGCACCTTCGTCCACCTGCAGCTATTTTCCGGCTATGGCGAGACCTTGCTCGACTACAACCGCGAGCGCGATACCCAGCTCAGGATCGGCTTGTCCATCGCGCGTTAGCCGTGTTCGCCCTAAGCGCGCATACGGCTGTGGGCGAGGGCGGTCAGATCCATGCCTGTCGGGTTCTGGAATACGCGCAGACCGAATTGCGGCAGGATCGCGAGCAAATGGTCGAAGATATCGGACTGGATCGCTTCGTACGCGTTCCAGTTGACGGTATTGGTGAAACAGTAGATCTCGATCGGCAAGCCATGTTCACCCGGCGCAAGCTGGCGCACCAGTAGCGTCATGTCTTGCTGGATACGTGGGTGATGCCGCAGATACTGCTCGATATAGGCGCGGAATATGCCGATATTCGTGATGCGACGGCTATTCACCGGCGCCAGGCCTTTGTCGGTCACGCGGCGGTTCCAGCCGTCGATCTCTGTCAGCTTCGATTCCAGATAATCCTGCAAGACATCGAATGTGCGCATCCGCTGCAAGGATTCCGCGTCCAGAAAGCCAATGCTGTTCTGGTCGAGATGCAGGCTGCGCTTGATGCGCCGACCGCCGGACTCTTGCATGCCACGCCAGTTCTTGAAGGATTCCGAGATCAGGCGCTTGGTGGGGATGGTGGTGATGGTCTTGTCCCAGTTCTGCACCTTGACCGTGTGCAGTGCCACATCGATGACGTCGCCATCGGCATTGAGCTGCGGCATCTCGATCCAGTCGCCGACCCGCACCATATCGTTCGAACTGATCTGGATGCTGGCCACCAGCGATAACAGGGTATCCTGGAAGATCAGCATCAGCACCGCAGCCATCGCACCGATCCCTGACAACAGGATCAGCGGCGATCGATCGATCAACGTGGCGACGATGAGGATGCTGGCCAGCGCGAAGACCAGGATCTTGGCGATCTGCAGATAGCCCTTGATCGGGTGCAGGTGGGCATCCTTGCGCATCTGGTAGAAGCTGTTCGCCACATCGAGCGCGTCACTGATCGCCAGCGCGATCACCAGTACGATGAAAGCGTTGGCGACGTTCTGTACCACAGCGACGAATACCGGATGGATGTCCGGGATCAGTGCGATACAAACCGAAATGACGAAAGCCGGCAGGATATTGGCGAGACGACGGATCAGCTTGCGGCCGGAGCCCCTGTGCTCGAGCGGCATCGCTTGCAGCAGGCCGAACGCCAGTTTCAGCAAAAGCACCTTGATGAAGGTGTTGACGAACCATGCGAGACCGACAAGGCCTAGTCCGTAGATCAGCATCTGCAATACGACACGATCTTCGAGCCAGGTGGTGACGGGCAATAGATGTTCAAGCATGGGTAATGGGTTCCTATAAAAACGAATGGATATATAACAGGAGTCCGCGGAGCAGCGATGGTTCCGCGCGCGTCACCTCGAAAGGACGGTAATCAGCTGTCAGGCGGTATGTCGGGGCCGCCGGTGAAAGCTTCGCCGGACAAAAGCGCTTCAAGCGGCTCGATATAGTGCCGTTGAGGCGTGGTGATGGCGTAGAAGCGCTCCTGCAGTTCAGTCGATTGCCCGACGATCACGAGCGTGCCCGTCCTCAACTCATCCTGCACGACCACTTCCGGCAATACGGTCAGCCAGCCGCTATCGCGTGCGATCAGGCGCAGCATCGCCATGTCGTCGACCTCTGCCCGCAAGCGCGGCGTGACGCCGGCAGACGCGCACAGCGCATCGAATTGCGCGCGGATCGCGTGTCTCGGCCCGGGCAACACGACATCCACATCATGCAGGTCTTCCGGGATGCGCAAGCTTTTGGATCGCCAGCGACTGGGCGGCCCGACCAGCGAGATGGATTGACTGCCGAGGAAGCGACAGTGCAGGGGGCGGTTAGGGTCTGTCGGAACCGTCTCGTTGGCCAGCACCACATCCAGTTGATGTTGCAGCAGCCGGGAAACCAATCCCTCCATGAGCCCCGATTCCAGGGTGAGGACGATCGAAGGATCCGCCAGCAAAGGCCGGATCCAGTTCTCCTGATAATTACGTGACAAGGTGGCCACGCTGCCTACCCGCAAACGTGTGACCCCGGCGGAACGACCCTGCAGCCGCCCCAGCATCTCCTGACCCAGGCCAAAGATATTCTCGGCATAGGCGAAGACCAGCTGCCCGGTATGCGTCAGTAGCAGCCGTCGGCCCTGCCGTGTGAACAAGGTCTCTTCCAGGCGCTCCTCAAGCTGCCGGATCTGCGCCGACACCGCGGATTGCGAGGTATGGAGCTCGTTCGCGGCGCGGGTCAGGTGGCCAAGCTTGGCCACGCGCCAGAAATAGAACAGGTGATGAAAGTTCAGTTGCTCTAGCCGCATCGTTCATTTTTCAGTATCAAAAAGTTCGGATAAATGTAATTTACAGAACATAAATTGGCAAGCATCATGCACGCAATTTTTTCACCCGGACTTCTCGATGCCTACATTTGAACTCATTCGCGCATTCAGCCCCTTGGCCATGGCCGCCATCATGATGCTCGTCGCGATGCTGACCCGTCTGGACCGGATCCCGACGCCGACTTTGTGGCTTGCTTTTCGACGCGCATCCTTTCTGGCGATGGTGATCGCCGGCGCACTGGTCTTCATTTCGCCCATCCCCATGGTCATGCCATCGGCATTCCAGGCTTCGACACTCAGCCTGACGATCGCTTTTCTCGTGCAGTTGCTAGGCACCATCATCAGCGCCTTTTCCAGCCGCTATCTTGAGGGCGAGCACGGTCAGCGCGGCTATATCGCCGCATTCTCGATCGTATTGGGGGCCGTGCATTTGCTGTTGCTGGCTGATCACTGGGTGGTCCTGATCCTGGCCTGGGCCCTGGTCGGTATCGCCCTGCAAAGACTGCTCTGTTTCTATCCGGAGCGCGCGTTCGCCAGGCTCGCAGCTCACAAGAAGCGGATCGCCGACCGCCTGGCTGACGCACTGCTGATCAGCGCGGCGTCGCTGGCATGGATGGAAGTTGGCAGCGGGTCATTGTCTGCGCTCTGGATACATGTGGCGCAGCACGGACTCTCGGTAGCGATGCAACTCAGCGCGCTGTGCATGGCCCTGGCGGTCGTGTTGCGAACGGCGTTGCTGCCTGTGCATGGCTGGTTGATCCAGGTCATGGAGGCGCCGACCCCGGTGTCAGCCTTGCTGCACGCGGGGGTCGTCAATCTGGGCGGCTTCGTGCTGATCCGTTTCGCGCCACTGCTCGAACAAGCCACCGCGGCACGCACGCTGCTGCTGGTGTTTGGCCTGTCGACCGCGGTGCTGGCAGGGATGGTGATGCTGACGCGCATCACGATCAAAGTCCGGCTTGCCTGGTCCACAGTGGCGCAGATGGGCTTCATGCTGCTCGAGTGCGCGCTGGGGCTCTACACCTTCGCCGCGCTACACCTGATCGGACACTCCCTCTACAAGGCCCATACCTTCCTTTCGGCTTCATCGGTGGTCCGGCAGACGCGGCAGGCCATGCTACTCACCGTCGAGCCGCTGCTGGCGATGAGCCTGCTCGCCGCACCGCTGTTGTCTACCGGCCTCGTGCTAGGCATCCAGACGGCTATCGGGCAACACGACTGGCCATGGTGGTGGAGCGGCATTCTCGGGCTGGCATGGGCGCCGTTGTTGTGGCTCCGCAAAGGCGATCGTTTGCGCGGCATGACGCAGGCCCTGTTCGGGTTGCTGGTCGTCGCAGGCCTCACCATGGCCGCACTGCTCGGGCACGCGCTACCGCTCGGCATCCACGACTCGCCGCGTCATGCCCTCGGCCTGGGTGCGTTGGCTGGCATGTCAGTCTTGTACCTGTGCCTTATGACCCTGCAGCTCAAGCCGCGACTGCTCGACAACTGGCGGCGCAGGAGCTACGCCGGTTTCTATGTGGACGAGGTGTATACACGACTCGCGCTGCGCTACTGGCCCACCCGTTGGATGCCGGAACGCGCGACACACGCAGCTTCAACGACGACCGATCGGGCGCTGTTTGACGCCCATTGATCCAAAAACGACAAGGAAAACGACCTAATGGAAGCATCTACGGCTAGTTTCGACATGCGCGACGATGTGCATGTCGCCGATCATTCACCATCCGACGCAGG
>CAMLMA010000133.1 GCA_946481065.1 uncultured Nitrosomonadales bacterium | reverse complement strand
CCCTGGTCTATCAGGGCATCCTCACGATCTTCCATCTCCACCGACGCGGCGCCGCGGCCATGCTCACCACCGCCATCGGCTGCACCGGCGCGATCGGCTTCGGCGTGCTGCTAGTCGGGATGTTGATGACATGGGGCGTGGTGCAGGACTTGCAGTTCGCCGTCAAAGCCTGACGGCTGTGCTGTCACACCATCAAGAATAACGGCCGCGATCGCGGCCGTTGTCACTGCTCTTTTACAATCGGAAATAAGGACTCAGAACGGGATATCATCCTCGAAATCGTCGAAGCCGCCACCGCCTGCCGGCTTTTGCGCCGGTGACTGCTTGGGCGCGCTTGCGGGCGCCGATTGGCGCGGCGCCGGGGCGTCCTGGTTCATGTCGTCGTCCATGACTTCATAGGTATTGCCGCCACCGCTGCGGCCACCGAGCATCTGCATGCGGTCGGCGACGACCTCGGTGGTCTGGCGTTCATTGCCTTCCTTATCCTGCCATTTGCGCGTCTGCAGGCGGCCTTCGATGTAAACGGAAGACCCTTTCTTCAGGTACTCGCCAGCGACTTCGGCTTGTTTGCCGAACATGGAGATACGGTGCCATTCGGTACGTTCCTGCTTTTGTCCGTTCTTGTCTTTCCAGGTATCCGTGGTGGCGATACTGAACGAGGCCAGCGCGTCGCCGGACGGCATGTAGCGCATCTCCGGATCACGCCCCAGATTACCGACCAGAATCACTTTGTTTACCGATGCCATCTTTAATCCCCTTGTGCTATCCCGCTATTAATCGCATGGCTTCCGACTCGTCGAAAGCCTGCTGCATGTCGACCTTAAGTATAACCAAACCTTCATCCGGCAGCACTACCGCTTCGCGCACGCCAGTCAGCGTGCCGAGTTGGCGCGACAGGTTGGCGGCGGCTTCCTCGCTCAGGCTCTCGACGTGATACATCTTGCTCTTCACCGCTGGCGGCGTTTTCATGCTGGCGGCGAAGATCAGCCACAACCCCATGAGTGCGCTGCAGAAGATGAATACCGAAGCGTAGCCGTGGTAATGCGACAGGTAACCGCCCAGTGTGCCGCCGACGAATACGCCGAGAGACTGCGCCGTGTTGTAGACGCCGATGGCGGTGCCCTTGGAGGCAGCCGGGGCGACCTTGGAGATCAGCGAAGGCAAACTCGCTTCAAGGACGTTGAAAGCGATGAAATAGGCCGACAGCGAAATGATGATGCCCCAGAAATGGCTGATGGAAGACGCGAACAGCAGTTGCGCCCCCAGCATGATGGCGATCGCGCCGACAAACACCTGCTTGAGGCGCGCACGCTTCTCGCCGTAGATGATGGCCGGCACCATGAGCGCGAAGGACACCACCATCACCGGCAGGTAGATCATCCAGTGGTCGTTCTCGTTCATGCCGCTGGTCTGCTTGATGGCGAACGGCACGACGACGAACATGGCCATCTGCGCCGCATGCAAGGCAAAGATACCGAAATTGAGCCGCAGCAGCTGGAAATCCTTGAGCACTTCCTTGAGCTTGCCGGGGGCCGCCTCTGCATCCGAGTGGAAGCGCGTGATAAGGGGATCCGGCACCAGGAATTTCACGTCGAGGATCGCCAGTGCAGCCAGCGCCCCGGTCAACAGGAAGATACCGGGCACGCCGATCCACTGGTTGAGCGCCGGCCCCAGGATCAAAGACAACGCAAAGGTGATCCCGATGGTGCCGCCGATCATCGCCATGGCCTTGGTTCGGTGCTCCTCGCGCGTCAGGTCGGCGACCAGCGCCGTCACTACCGCAGACACGGCACCGGCGCCCTGGATGGCACGGCCGATGATGACGGTATAGATGTCATGGGCGAAGCCGGCGACCAGGCTGCCGATGACGAACAGCACGAGGCCGATGTAGATCATGCGCTTGCGGCCGTAGCGGTCGGAGGCCATGCCGAACGGCAACTGGAAGATCGCCTGCGTCAGGCCATAGGCGCCAAGCGCGAGACCGATCAGCACGTGATTTTTGTCGCCTGGCAGGGTTTCGGCGTAGATCGCGAAGATCGGCAGGATGAGGAACATGCCTAGCATGCGCAGGCCGTAGATCGAGGCCAGACTCATGCTTGCCCGGAGTTCAAGCGCGGACATCTGTTCGGTTTTTGCCATGGAAAGTTTGAATGAAAGGCTGAAAATTGCGTATATTAACAGGTTGCCCCACTCGTCGTCAGAGCCACATGGATTACATACGCATACGCGGTGCCCGCACCCACAATCTGAAGAACGTCTCGCTCGATCTGCCACGCAACAAGATGATCGTCATCACCGGCCTCTCCGGGTCAGGTAAGTCCTCACTCGCGTTCGATACCTTGTACGCCGAGGGTCAGCGACGCTACGTCGAATCGCTGTCGGCCTACGCGCGCCAGTTCCTCGCACGCATGGACAAGCCGGATGTCGATCTGATCGAAGGCCTGTCGCCGGCCATCTCCATCGAGCAGAAGTCGACTTCGCACAACCCGCGTTCGACGGTCGGCACTGTCACCGAGATCCACGATTACCTGCGTCTGCTCTATGCGCGCGCCGGCGATCCTGAGTGCCCGGACCATGGGATCAAGCTCGAGGCGCAGACCGTGTCGCAGATGGTGGACCATGTGCTGGCGCTACCGGAAGACACCAAGCTCATGATCCTGGCGCCGGTCGTCAGCAACCGCAAGGGCGAGCAACTCGATCTGCTGGAAGAACTCAAGGCCCAGGGTTTCGTGCGCGTGCGCGTCGACGGCGAGATCTACGAGATGGACGCCGTGCCCAAGCTCGCCAAGACCGTGAAGCACAATGTGGATGTCGTAGTGGATCGGCTGAAGGTACGCGCGGACATGAAGCAGCGTATCGCCGAATCCTTCGAGACCGCCCTGCGTCTGGCTGAAGGCAAGGCCGTGGCGATGGAGATGGACACCGGCAAGGAATACCTGTTCTCGGCCAAGTTCTCCTGCCCGGTTTGTGACTACTCACTGGCAGAACTCGAGCCGCGCCTGTTCTCGTTCAACAACCCGATGGGCGCCTGCCCGCAATGCGATGGCCTGGGACAGATCAGCTTCTTCGACCCCAAGCGTGTCGTCGCCTTCCCGCACCTGTCGCTGGCCGCCGGCGCCATCAAGGGCTGGGACAAGCGCAACCAGTTCTATTTCCAGATGCTGACCAGCCTGGCCACGCACTACGGTTTTGATCTCGATACGGCGTTCGAGCAGTTGCCCGCGCACATCCAGCAGATCCTGTTGCATGGTAGTGGCAAGGAGAGCATCGCGTTCAAGTACCTCAACGAGCGCGGCAGCTATTTCCAGAAGAGCCATCCGTTCGAGGGCATCATCAACAACCTGCAACGAAGGTATCACGAGACCGACTCCGTCACCGTGCGTGAGGAGCTGGCCAAATACCTCAATTCGCAGGCATGCCCGGATTGCAGCGGCACGCGTTTGCGTCGCGAAGCGCGCCACGTCAAAGTCGGCGGCAGCAACATCCACGAAGTCTGCGAAGCGCCGTTGAAGCAGGCACTCACTTTTTTCGACAAGCTTGAATTGTCAGGCCAGAAACTCGCGATCGCCGACAAGATCGTCAAGGAGATCAGTAGCCGCCTCAAGTTCCTGACCAATGTCGGTCTCGAATACTTGTCGCTGTCACGCTCCGCCGAGACTTTGTCCGGCGGCGAAGCACAGCGCATCCGCCTCGCTTCGCAGATCGGCTCCGGCCTCACCGGTGTGATGTACGTGTTGGACGAACCTTCCATCGGCCTGCATCAGCGCGACAACGACCGCCTGCTGGAGACCTTGGTCCGATTGCGCGACATCGGCAATAGCGTGATCGTCGTCGAGCATGACCAGGACGCCATCATGGCCGCCGATTACGTGGTCGATATCGGCCCCGGTGCCGGCGAACATGGCGGCAACATCGTCGCCGAGGGCACACCGGCAGAGATACAAAAGAATGAGGGCTCACTCACGGGCCAATACCTCAGCGGCAAGAAACAGATCGCCGTGCCAAAGAAGCGCACCCCGCCCAATCCCAAGCGCTGGCTGAAGATGACAGCCGCCAGCGGCAATAACCTCAAAGGCGTCACGCTCGATTTGCCGGTGGGCTTGCTCACCTGCGTCACCGGGGTCTCCGGCTCGGGCAAATCCACGCTGATCAACGACACGCTCTATCGCGTGGTCGCACAACACCTCTACGGCAGTTCCACCGAACCGGCGGCCTTCGAGACCATCGACGGCCTCGAGTTCTTCGACAAGGTGGTCGATGTCGACCAGAGCCCGATCGGGCGCACCCCACGCTCCAACCCCGCGACCTACACCGGTTTGTTCACGCCGATCCGCGAACTGTTCGCCGGCGTGCCTGAATCCCGTGCCCGCGGCTACGGGCCGGGACGCTATTCGTTCAACGTCAAGGGCGGCCGCTGCGAAGCTTGCCAGGGTGATGGCGTGATCCGTGTCGAGATGCACTTCCTGCCGGATGTGTACGTACCCTGCGACGTCTGCAAGGGGCATCGCTACAACCGTGAGACGCTGGAGATCCACTACAAGGGCAAGAACATCCGCGAAGTGCTGGAGATGACGGTGGAGCAGGCACACGAGTTCTTCAACGCCGTGCCGGTGGTGCAGCGCAAGCTCAAGACCCTGCTCGACGTCGG
>CAMLMA010000132.1 GCA_946481065.1 uncultured Nitrosomonadales bacterium | reverse complement strand
TGGCTTTGCGGGCTTCTTGGGCTTCACGGGATTTGTTGTCTTTATGATCGGCCGCTTCATCGACTGAGGTCTCCTAACTATGGGCCCCGCCGGTTGTCCTGGCCTTAAAGCCAGGCGCCCTCTTTCGCTTAGCTGACTCGGCGCATATGAGCGAGGGCGTTAGACCTCGCTAGGCCAAGCCCGTAGATTATGAATACTGAGCACCGTGATGACCTGTCACTTGTTGCATTTCTCAGGTTTTGCACTCTCAATCTCTTCAGCGACGTTCTTCTCATGCTCGACCTCGACACAGGCGCCGACTGCGAGGGGGCCATGTTCGGATTCCAGTTCGGTCTTCTTGGTGACTTCGATCTGCTGGCCGCTTATCACCCACATGCCCAGATTGGTCTGCGGACGTTGTTCGATAATGCCGTAGAACTCCTCGTCTGCAAGCGCGGGGGCAGCGCTCCCCAGCAGGCAGGTTGCGGTCAATACCGCTTTCAGGAAATTGGTCTTGCGCATGTCGTGCTCCTCCAAAAGTGCATACGGAGATACAGCGTAAGAGACCGTTCCCCCCACTGACCGTAGGCGGCGGGCGGATATTGTTGTCAGCTCTGGCTTACACCCAGTCCTTTTCCTTGGAGCCCGGCGTGCTGAGGCGCGCGAATTTGACGGCCAGGTAAGCGCCCATGAGGATCACGAAGATGATGATCCCCAGGCTGAGCAGGCCCGAGAAACTGCTGAACAGGTCTTTGTACATGATGCATCTCCCTCAAACGTACTGGTTGAGTGGATATGCTAGAAAATCCGGGCTTAGGCGTTCTTGACCTGGATCAAACAGGCGCTCGCCGGCACGCTAGCGCGCCGAGCGGCATACTGGTTCAGCGATGGTATTGCGGACTGTGCTTGCGGATGGCTTCGAGCATGGCAGCGGCATGCTCCGGCGGTGTCCACTGGGTGATGCCGTGGCCAAGATTGAATACATGGCCGTGGCCGTCGCCCCCAGCGGAAGCATAGCTCGCCAGGATGCTGGCGACTTCCTTTTCGATGGCTTCTGGCGTGGAGAGCAGGATCGCGGGGTCGAGATTGCCTTGCAAGGCGACCTTGTCACCGACGCGCTTGCGTGCTTCGCCGATGTCCACGGCCCAGTCCAGGCCTAGCGCGTCTGCGCCGATCCCGGCCTGTGCTTCCAGCCACAAGCCACCGCCCTTGGTGAAGGCGATACGCGGCACGATGCGGCCTTCGTTCTCGCGCGTCAGGCCATTCATGATCTTCTCGATATAGGCCAGGGAAAACTCGCGGTAGGCGTTGTGCGACAGCGCGCCGCCCCAGGAATCGAACACCATCACGGCCTGCGCGCCGGCGGCGATCTGGGCATTGAGATACTGCGTAACAGCCTGCGCAGTGATCTCGAGGATGCGGTGCAGTAGCTCGGGGCGCGCGTAGGCCATTTTTTTGATATTGAGGAAATCGGTGCCGCCCTTGCCTTCGACCATGTAGGTCGCTAACGTCCACGGGCTACCGGCGAAACCGATCAACGGCACGCGGCCGGCGATGCTTTTGCGGATCTGGGCCACGGCATCGAAAACGTATTGCAGGCTGGCCATGTCGGGCACGGCGAGTTTCCGGATGTCGGCTTCCTCGCGCAAGGTGCGTTCGAACTTGGGGCCTTCGCCCTCCTCGAAATACAGGCCCAGGCCCATCGCATCGGGCACGGTGAGAATGTCGGAGAAGAGGATGGAGGCATCGAGCAGCGGATAGCGGTCGAGCGGCTGCAAGGTAACTTCGGTGGCGAAATCCGGGCTCTTGCATAGCTGCAGGAAGCTGCCGGCGGTCTTGCGGCTCTCACGATACTCAGGCAGATAGCGCCCAGCCTGACGCATCATCCACACAGGGGTGTAATCGGTAGGCTCGCGCATCAGAGCGCGCAGGAAGGTGTCGTTTTTGAGTGGGTGCATTTTAGCCACAGAGATCACAGAGGCCACAGAGTCGAACAGAAGATTCTCTGCCTGCTCTGTGTCCCCCGTGGCTTGAAGGAATGATTACCGCGGAAGCTCGCTGGTACCCATGAGGAATTCGTCAACAGCGCGGGCGCACTGGCGACCTTCGCGGATGGCCCAGACCACGAGCGACTGGCCACGGCGCATATCGCCGGCAGCGAACACCTTGGGTGAGGAGGTCTTGTAGCAGCCATCGCCATCGGTCGTCGCCTTGGCGTTACCGCGGTGGTCCTTCTCGATACCGAAGGCATCCAGCACCTTCTGCGTGGGGCTGACGAAGCCCATGGCGAGCAATACGAGGTCGGCCTTGAGGGTGAATTCGGAGCCCGGCACTTCGACCATCTTGCCGTCCTTCCATTCCACGCGTGCGGCCTTGAGACCGGTGACCTTGCCGTTCTCGCCGATCAGTTCCTTGGTGGTGATCGACCAGTCGCGGTTGGCACCTTCCTCGTGAGAGCTGGAGGTACGCAGCTTGATCGGCCAGTTGGGCCAGGTCAGTTCCTTGTTCTCTTCCTTCGGCGGCTGCGGCATCAGTTCGAACTGCGTGATGGAGACCGCGCCATGGCGATTGGAGGTGCCGACACAGTCGGAGCCGGTATCACCGCCACCGATGACGACCACATGCTTGTTGGTCGCCATGACCTGATGCTCGATCTTGTCGCCGGCCACCACCTTGTTCTGTGGCGTGAGGAAATCCATAGCGTACATGACGCCGTCGAGCTCGCGGCCGGGCACCGGCAGATCACGCGGCACTTCTGCGCCGCCAGCGAGGATGACAGCATCGTATTCCTTCAAGAGGTCGTCTGCCTTGACGTTCTCGCCCACATACTGGTTGGTGCGGAAGGTCACGCCTTCAGCTTCCATCTGGGCCATGCGGCGATCGATCTGCCATTTCTCGAACTTGAAGTCGGGGATGCCGTAGCGCATCAGACCGCCGATGCGGTCGTTCTTCTCCAGCACGACCACGTCATGACCGGCGCGCGCCAGTTGCTGTGCGGCGGCCATGCCGGCAGGGCCGGAGCCGACGACAGCGACCTTCTTGCCGGTCTTGACGGCAGGCGGCTGCGGCTTGACCCAGTCGTTCTCCCAGGCCTTGTCGATGATGGCGTGCTCGATCGACTTGATGCCGACGGCATCGTCATTGATGTTGAGCGTACAGGCAGCTTCGCACGGCGCCGGGCAGATGCGGCCGGTGAAATCCGGGAAGTTGTTGGTGCTATGCAGCACCTCGATCGCGCGCTTCCAGTCCTGGTGGTACACGAGGTCGTTCCAGTCCGGGATGATGTTGTTGACCGGGCAGCCGCTCATGCAGAACGGGATGCCGCAGTCCATGCAGCGCGCACCCTGCACCTTGGCCTGGTCGTCGCTCAGGTGGAGCACGAACTCCTTGTAGTTCTTGACGCGCTCAGGCACAGGCAGGTTGGCTTCTGCCAGGCGCTCATATTCCAGAAATCCAGTGATCTTTCCCATTTTATGCGGCTTCCAAAAGTTTCTGTTCTGCCATTTCGATCAATGCGCGCTTGTATTCGTTCGGCATGACCTTGACGAACTTGGGACGGTATTGGTCCCAGTCGGCGAGGATGGCCTTGGCGCGATCGCTACCGGTGTAAGCGGCATGCTTCTCGATCAGGCTCTTGAGGATGCGTTCATCCGGCTGGTCGAGATGGTGCACGGCGTCGGCCGCGACGTTATCGACATGTTCGACCTTTTCCAGTGAGACCATGCTCATGTTGCAACGCTTGGCAAACAGGCCGTCCTCATCCAGCACATAGGCGACGCCGCCGGACATACCGGCCGCGAAGTTCTGGCCAGTGAGGCCGAGCACGACCACGGTCCCGCCGGTCATGTATTCGCAACCGTGGTTGCCCACGCCTTCGACCACGGCCGACGCGCCGGAATTACGTACGCAGAAGCGCTCGCCGGCGACGCCATTGAAGTAGCTCTCGCCGCTGGTCGCGCCGTACATGACGGTGTTGCCGACGATGATGTTCTCTTCGGCCTTGCCGCGGAACGCCTTGGGCGGCTTGATGACGATGCGGCCGCCACACAGGCTCTTGCCGACATAGTCGTTGCCTTCACCTGTCAGTTCGAAGGTGATGCCTTGGGTCAGCAGCGCGGCGAAGCTCTGGCCGGCGGTGCCGGTCAGCTTGACCGTGACGGTGTCGTCCGGCAGGCCAGCACGGCCGTAGCGGCGTGCGATCTCGTACGACAGCATGGTACCGACCGTACGGTTGGTGTTGACGATCGGCGTCTCGATGACCACTTTCTCGCCTTTTTCCAACGCTGGTTGGGCCTCGGCGATGAGCTTGTTGTCGAGCGCGCGTTCCAGACCGTGCTCCTGCAGCTCGGTATGGCGACGCGAGACGCTGTCGGCCACCTTGGGCTGGTAGAAGATCTTGCTGAAGTCGAGGCCACGGGCCTTCCAGTGGTCGATACCGGCTTGCATGTCGAGCAGGTCGGCACGGCCGATGAGGTCGTCGAACTTGCGGATACCGATGCTTGCCATCAATTCACGGACTTCTTCGGCGACGAAGAAGAAATAGTTGACCACATGCTCGGGCTGGCCGGTGAAGCGCTTGCGCAGTTCAGGGTCTTGCGTGGCGACGCCGACCGGGCAGGTGTTGAGGTGGCATTTGCGCATCATGATGCAGCCTTCGACCACCAGCGGCGCGGTGGCGAAACCGAATTCATCCGCGCCCAGCAGTGCGCCGATCAAGACATCGCG
>CAMLMA010000131.1 GCA_946481065.1 uncultured Nitrosomonadales bacterium | reverse complement strand
CGAATTCTACCTTTTAATTACTTGATTACGAAGCAACTTTACAAAATATTACAGCTGATGGATACCGATGCGCGCAAGGCGAACGCATAGATGGCGAACGATCCGCAGGTTAACATCACCCCGGCCAGCAAGGCCCACCAGAAGCCAGCTGCGTCTGCCGCCAGGGGACCAGAGCGCATGCGGATTCCCCTGCTTGGCTGAAGCTGAAGCCCTATTGCGCGAGATGGGTCAGGATCGGACAGTCCGGCCGCTGGTCGCCATGGCAGCAATGCACCAGCCGCTCCAGTTCCGTCTTCATCTGCTGCAATTCGCGGATACGCTGTTGCAGCTCGTCGATATGCTGTTGCGCCACTGCTTTGACTTTGCTGCTGGACCGGCGTTCATCGGCCCACAGATCGAGCAGCGCCGCGATCTGCTTCACCGAGAACCCGAGATTGCGGGCGTGACGGATGAATCGCAGCACATGGACCTCGCGATCGCCGTAGAGGCGATAGCCGGCTTCAGTGCGCTGCGCGCTCGGGATCAGCCCGATCGCCTCGTAATGCCGGATCATCTTCGCCGACACGCCGCTCGCTGCCGCCGCTTCGCCGATATTGCGTTTATGCTCCATCCTTGGTCCCTCCTGCCGCCGGTCGCCAGCGGCGCAAGGTCAGCGCGTTGGTCACCACGCTCACCGAGCTCAAGGCCATGGCCGCGCCGGCGATGACTGGATTGAGCATGCCGAACGCCGCCAGCGGAATGCCGATCAGGTTATAGATGAAAGCCCAGAACAGGTTCTGCCAGATCTTGCGGTAGGTGCGCCGGGAGATATCGATGGTGTCGGCGACCAGTCGCGGATCTGCGCGCATCAGGGTGATACCGGCGGTATGCATGGCGACATCGGTGCCGGATGACATGGCGAAACTGATGTCTGCCGCAGCCAGCGCCGGCGCGTCGTTGATACCGTCACCGACCATGGCGACGACTTCGCCCTGCCTGCGCAATTCACCGATGACTTCCGCCTTGTGTTCTGGCGTCTGCTCCGCCAATACCGCGTCCAGCGCCAGCGCCTCTTGCACGTGCGCGCCGCTGGCAGGGTTGTCGCCCGTCAACAGCATGGTGGTGACCTTGAGCGCGTGCAGGCGCTCGACCGCCGCCTTCGATTCCGGGCGCATGGCATCACCGAAGGCCAGCCAGCCGAGGAGCCGGGGTTCACCAGCGCCGGCTTCTGCAAGCCAGGACACCGTCTTTCCCTCAGCCGCCAGCGCTTCGGCAGCCGCCAGGGCAGGCGTCAGCGTCACGCCCAGCTCCGTCATCCAGCGCGCATGGCCCAGATACAGCGTTCGCCCCTCCCACAACGCCGAGACGCCCTTGCCCGCGACCGCACGGGCCTGCGTCATGGGCACCAGCGAGAGGTCATGCGACGCTGCCTGCGCCAGCACAGCTTGCGCCAGCGGGTGTCGGCTACCCTGCTCGATCGACGCCGCGAGGCGCAGCACTTCCTCCTGAGGCGCCGTGACCGCCCCGATGGTGGTGATGCCGGGTTGCCCTAGCGTCAGCGTGCCGGTCTTGTCGAACACCACGCGCTGGATGCGATGCGCGCTTTCCAGTGCCTCGGCGTCCTTGATGAGGATGCCATGACGTGCGGCCGCGCCTGTGCCGACCATGATCGCGGTCGGCGTCGCCAGTCCCAGCGCACAGGGGCAAGCGATGACCAGGACAGCGACGGCATTGAGGATACTTTGTTCCCAGCCGGCACCCGCCACCAGCCAGCCGATCAACGTCAGCAGCGCGATCACCAGCACTACCGGAACGAACACCTCGCTGACACGATCGACTAGCCGCTGGATCTCGGGCTTGCTGGCTTGCGCCTGTTCCACGAGCCGGATGATGCGTGAGAGCGTGGTCTCGGCACCGACAGCGCTGACTTCGACCTGCAATAGCCCGTCTAGATTGATCGCGCCACCAGTGACGCGATCTCCGGAGCGTTTGTGCACGGCCCTGCTCTCGCCTGTGAGCAGGGCTTCGTCCAGATGACTCTCGCCTTCTCGGATGATGCCGTCGGTCGGCATGCGCTCGCCCGGCCGCACGATCAGGCGATCGCCGGGCTGCACGCTTGCCAGCGGCACTTCCCGCTCCACCCCGTCATGGATCAGACGCGCGGTCTCGGGGCGCAGCGATTGCAGCGCGCGGATAGCGTCGGCGGTCTGGCGCTTGGCGCGCGTCTCCAGCCATTTGCCGAGCAGCACCAGCGTGATGACGGCGGTCGAGGCTTCGAAATAGAGATGGGCATGGCCTTGCAGCCAGAGGTAGACCGAGAGGCCGTAAGCTGCCGTGGTGCCGATTGCCACCAGCAAGTCCATATTGCCGGACAGATGCAAGACGGCATTCCAGGCGGCACGATAGAAGCGCGCGCCTAACCAGAACTGCACCGGCGTCGCCAGTACCAGCTGCCAGGCGCCTGGGATCTGCCATGGCCAGCCGAAGAAGCCGCTGAGCATGGGCAGGAACAAGGGCAAGCTCAGCGCGGCGGCGATGACGATATGCCAGCCGGGCTGTGCGTTCGCCGTATCCTTGCTGGCCGTGGCCCCTTCGCGCAGCCAGTGCGCCTCATAGCCGGCAGTGGAGACGGCGCCTTCCAGCGCATCCGCCGTGGTCGGCGCATTGAGCGTGACATGCGCGCGCTCGGTCGCTAGATTGACGCTGACAGTGGCGACCGCAGGCAGCTTGCGCAAAGCCTTCTCCACCCGGCCAACGCAGGCGGCGCAACTCATGCCGGTGATCGCAAGGTCTGCCTCGCCGGTCAACATCGATGTCGTTTGTCTTGCCACGGACGACTCCTTCATTGATTGTGGCTTCAGAATATGACAGCCTAAACCTTTCCATGATGTCAAGGTCAAGCATTTGGCCCGGCATTGAGATACGCAGGCCGCATCAGGGCATGTGCCATAGGCCACAAATACAGCGTACTCGACCATACGCTGATCTTGCCGGATACTTGACCTTGCCCCGGCGGTAAGGATCAGAATGACCGACCACCCCACTGACAAGGAACGACCATGTACCATTATCGCGTAGAAGATATGAGCTGCGGCCATTGCAGCAGCACGATCACCAAAGCCATCCTCGCCACCGACAAGCACGCCAAGGTCGAGATCGACCTCGCCAGCAAATCGGTCAATGTGGAGAGCGAGGAGGATTTCGAAGTGATCCGCGAAGCGATCGTCGAAGCGGGGTATTCCGCCGCTTTCGTCAACTGACCCTGCCTGGCCGCGCATGATCCCCTGGCTGACCTCTGGCGCGGCGTTTCCGTCGCTATCCCACGCGCTCAGGGAACCGAACGGCTTGTTGGCAGCGGGCGCAGACCTCTCACCGGCGCGCCTGCTGCAAGCCTATCGGCAAGGGATCTTCCCCTGGTATAACCCGGGCCAGCCCATCCTGTGGTGGAGCCCGGACCCGCGCATGGTGCTGTTCCCCACCGAACTCAAGGTGTCACGTTCCCTTGCTCGACGCCTGCGCAGGACGGACTATGAGATCCGTGTCGACAGTGCATTCCGGCAGGTGATGTTGCATTGCGCGTCGACCCCGCGGCCGGGGCAGGACGGCACCTGGATCACGCCGGAGATCGTCGAAGGCTATTGCCGCCTGCATGCCATGGGCTACGCGCACAGCGTGGAGACCTGGATCAGCGGCACACTGGTGGGCGGCATCTACGGCGTCGCCATCGGCCGCATGTTCTATGGCGAATCCATGTTTCATCATGTCACCGACGCCTCCAAATTGGCGTTCGTCCACCTGGTGCGAAAACTTGCCGAATCGGGATTCGGCATGCTCGATTGCCAGATGCAGACCACCCACCTGGCCTCGCTGGGCGCTCGCGAGATTTCGCGTGACGAATTCGCCCAACGCTTGTCAGAATTGATACACTCACCGCATCCACCTGGCACATGGTAAACCGTCGTGACATTACCGAATGATCCGCCGCTACAGCGTTTGCAGTTCTATGCGACCACACCTTACCCGTGTGGTTACCTAGAGGGCAAACTCGCCCAGTCGCTCATCGCCGCACCGCATCATCTGATCGACGCCGAAGCCTACAGCGGGCTGATCCAGCTCGGATTCCGGCGCAGCGGCAAGTTCGCCTATCGCCCCCATTGCGAGCACTGCAACGCTTGCATCCCGGTGCGCCTGCCGGTCGATCGTTTCACGCCGAACCGCAGCCAGCGCCGCGCCCTGAAGCAGCACCTCGATCTGCGCGTGACAGTGAGCGAGCTGCGCTACAGCGAAGAACACTTCGCGCTCTACACGGCTTATCAGACAGCCCGCCATCACAACGGCGACGATGCCGAAAGCGCCGAGCAATACCGTAATTTCCTGGTGCAGAGCAACGTCGAGAGCGTGATGGTCGAGTTTCGCGACAATGACGCGCTGCGCATCGTCAGCGTGGTGGATATCGTCCGCGACGGGCTCTCTGCGGTATACACCTTTTACGACGCTTCAGACCGTTCCAACAGCTTCGGCACGTTCAACGTGCTCTGGCTGATCGAGTGGTGCCGCTCACTTGGCCTGCCCTATCTATACCTCGGTTACTGGATCGACCAGAGCCGCAAGATGCATTACAAAAAACACTTCCTGCCGCAGGAGGGCCTGATCGACGGCGAATGGCAGCCGTTGCATCATCACCTGCACCCAGACTCCGCCGCGGGCTGAGCTGTTTGCTGCAGGCGCGCAAGA
>CAMLMA010000130.1 GCA_946481065.1 uncultured Nitrosomonadales bacterium | reverse complement strand
TGCGCCAATGATAGTGCACTTCTCGTGTGCGAAAGTAGGTCACCGCCAGGCTTCTACAAAGAAAAACCCCTGTCACGAAAGTGGCAGGGGTTTTTTATTGCCAATTTTTGTCACACTTCCGAAAAATAAAAACCACAATATGTTGTGGTTTTAGAAATTAAAATAAATATATATGGACAACCTCTGTAAATTCAATGAGATAGCTTGAATTTGTAAATTAATCGTTCTATATTAATTGCAAAGCACTCAGGGGAAAGTCGATTCATGTTCGCGCCACTCATGACGAAATACGTGTACCAGATCCGCAGCCGCAATGGCGCGATCGTGGATAATCTACAGATCTATGGCCGTGATGAAGCCGAGGCGCAACGCAAGTTGCAGCAGATGTATCGCAACTGCGAAATCCTCGATTCCAAGATCGTGACGCCAGAGCGCGCCGCCAATTCAAGTTACGAAGATGTGTTGAACCTCATCGCTAGCGGCCGCTAGCGTCAGGCGTGGATCAGTTTTTTCTCCAGTAATTCATCTATCAGGGCGCTGTAATCGAGGGCGCCCGCGCTATGTGGGTTGTAGCGGAAGACATCCTGTTTGTATTGTGGACTTTCGGCGACAGCCACGTTCTCGGAAATCACGGTATCACAGACTTCTTCACCAAAATGGGCTTTCGCCTGCTCCTGCACTTCAAATGTCATCCCGCGACGACGGTCATAGCAAGTCATCAAATAACGTCTTTCCACTCGCTTCTTGAGGACCGGTTCCAATGCCTTGAGCGTGTGTTCGACTTTCTGTGCGCCTTGCAGGGATAGGTAATCAGACGAGATCGGGATCAGGATCAGGTCCGAAGCGAAGATGGCGTTGAGGGAGAGTACACCCAGGTAAGGGCAGCAGTCGATAAGGACGTTACGTGGTGCGCTTTCCTTTTCCATGACTTCCAGGCCGTGCTTGAGCCGGTTCAGAATCGCGGGTCCTTTGCCAAAGATCGAATCGACTTTGATCAGCTCACGGTGAGAGGGGATCAGATGCCCAAGCGATTGCCAAGGTAATTGCAGCTGATTCAAAGGTTTACTGTCTTGATAGAAACCGAACAGACTTTGGTTAGGCGCCTGTGGAGGCGTCTCATGGATCTGCGTGAGATGCCCCTGGGGATCCATATCGATCATGAGGACTGGTGACTGTCGTCGATGTAGCGCCGCTGCCATGTTCAGGATAGTGGTCGTCTTGCCTACGCCCCCTTTTTGGTTGAAGACGGCGATACGTGTCATAGCACCTCTTGATCGGAAGCGTTGTCGTTCTCTACATCCAGGTCGGGAATATGATTGAAGGCGATTCGCATCGGGGCGTAATGGAGTGCGTTATGGGCACCCCCAAAATATACCGTATTTTTCCCATAGCGCATATTCAGCTTGTCCAGAACGCCATTGAGCCGGGTGGGTAATTCCGGCTGGAACAGTTCTGCAGCATATTCATCAGCACTGGTAAGGTTACCGAACGAGATGCCGACCGCATACGGCGCATGACCAGCCGCCGGGAATCCCTGCCAGAGTCTTTCCAGTATCTGGATCAGCTTCAGCGTATCGTCCGTCGGGCTGCACCTGCTTTCGGCGCGCCAACTCTCATGGTTGAGGATCTTGACGCGCAATTGCACTGACGCTGTCTGCAATCCATAGCTGCGCATACGCAGGCAAGCCTTCTGTAACAGGCGATGCAGTACCGAGAACGCGGCCTCACGATGTCGCATCTCAGGCGGCAGCACATGGGAGTGACCGAGGCTCTTGCGATCGTGATGCCGGGCTACAGGTTCGATACCACGCAGTTTTTCGTACATGCGCTCGCCTTCGATACTGCCCCATACGGTACGCAACCGTTGTCGATCAAGATCGCATAATTGCCGGACAGTCGTGATCCCTTGCCGCTTCAGTCTTTCCGCCATGCGCGGGCCGATGCCATTGAAATCCCGCAGTTGCAAGGGATACAGGCGCTCCGGCAGTTCGTGCTGTTCGATCACGACACAGCCATCCGGTTTCTGCATGTTGGAAGCGAGTTTGGCCAGGAACACATTCGGGCCGATGCCGATGGAACAGCGGATATGATCGCCGGCCTGTCGCGAGATCGCTTGTTTGATGCGAGCTGCGAGGGCTAGCGCGTTCTCCCGAACCTGCTGGCTACCGGTGAGCATGCAGACCATCTCGTCGATGGACAAGGTGCGTTCCACATGGGTACAGGATTCGACGATCTCGACCAGTCGATGATGGTATTCGATATAAAGCTTGGGCCGTGCCTCGACGAATATGATGTCCGGACATAGCTTGCGTGCTTCGCGAACATTGGTGCCGGTCTTCACGCCGAAGGCCTTGGCTTCATAGCTGGCGGCGATACAGCAGGTGGTCTCGGCCATCACCGGCAACACGCCTACAGGTTTGCCGCGTAGTTTTGCACGCTCCTGTTGCTCGACAGAAGCGAAGTAGGAATTGAAATCGACGTAAAGCGCGTTTAACAAACAGCAGTATCCGATCTAAACGCAGGCGACCTGCTCGTCATCAGTCGGCCTCCCACTTCCCTGGGGCGGTCTGGCAAGCGCGCTCCTTGCGGGAGTCGTTGATGCCACCGCCATTGATGTCCAGCCTGTATTCCCGACATTTGTGACCACCGTCGTTAAAGCCGCGCAGGGGAGTCACCTTGTAATCGAGACCGCTATCAGGGTTGCGCCAGGTCACCGCGCGGCGATCCGCTGCCAGCTCGAGTGCGTGGCCGATACAGCCGCGGTCGGCCTCATCCATGGATTTCCCGATCTGATTGCCGATCACCGCGCCCAGCACGCTGCCGACGATGACCGCGACGGCGCGATACTCGCGATCCGCTGTCGTGCCGATGGCCCCGCCGACGGCCCCACCGAGCACGGTACCGATGGCCTGGCGATTGCAACGGCCTTCGATGATGCCGTAATCGCGATCCCAGTGATCACCGGAATACCCTACATAATATGGATCATGTTTCTTGCGCCAGCCATGCGCCGGTGCCCACGAAGGCGGATCGGCATAAGCACTTGGCGGCAAAGGCGCCAGCAAGGCGACGAAGGCGATGGAAAGCAGTAGGGATCTGGTGCGCATGATGAACCTTTCCGAGCGGGTATTGCCGAAATTCTAATCCCGTTTCATGGTACAAAAGAATATTTTCGGATCAAGCAGAAGGAAAATCAGCCATGGATTCCAACCCATCCCGGATCGAGACTGCCATCTTCGCAGGTGGATGTTTCTGGTGCCTGGAACCGGTCTTCTCGCAACTGCGCGGTGTCATGAAAGTCGTTTCAGGCTACATCGGCGGTTACACAGTAGACCCCACCTACAAGCAGGTCTGTACCGGCACCACCGGTCACGCCGAGGCGATCGAGATCAGCTATGATCCGCACGAGATCAGCTTCGATGAGTTGCTGGAGATCTTCTTCGTCGCACATGATCCGACCACGCCGAACCGGCAAGGCAACGATATCGGCACGCAGTATCGCTCCGGCGTGTTCTATCTCAATGTGACGCAGAAAGAGGCTGCCGAGCGCATGATCGCCGAACTGGATGCCCAACGCCTGTGGCCGGACCCGATCGTCACCGAAGTGACTAGCGCCGCACGCTTTTACCCAGCCGAGGATTACCACCAGTATTACTATGCCAACAACATGCACCAGCCTTACTGCATGGCCGTGGCCAGGCCCAAGGTCGCCAAGGTGCGTGCCAAATACGCCGATAAGCTGAAAAACTAGCGCCTTACTTCTGGCTACGGCTCAGCCACTGCCGGCGCCAGAAGATCAACCCCATCATCGCAGCGATCGCGCCCATCAGCCCCAGCGCGAACCAGAAGCCGTCCGGATGCTTGAGCCACGGCATCACCTCGAAATTCATGCCGAAGATACCCGAGATCAAGGTCGCAGGCATGAACAGCATGGTGACCACGGTCAGCGCCCGCACTTCCATGTTGACCCGATTGCTGATACTGGAGAGGTAGATGTCCATCATGCCGCCCAGCATGTCGCGGATCGACTCCAGTGATTCGATGAAATGCACGATATGGTCGTATACATCCCGCAGGTAGAGCACGGTATTGTCGGTGAACACCTTGTCGTCATTGCGCACCAGCGTGTTGATCACCTCGCGCAGTGGCCACACCGCACGGCGCAATTCCATGCTTGAACGCTTGAGCTGATGGATGTTCTTCAGCAGTTTGGCGTTGGATTTGCGTAGCAGGACCTCTTCCAGCGTTTCGCAGTCCTCGCCCATCTCTTCCAGCACGCCAAAATATCGATCCACCACCATGTCGAGCAGGGCATAGGTCAGGTAATCGACCCCGAGACCTCGAATATGGCCGCGATTGGTGCGCAGGCGTTCGCGGATGGGTTCGAACGAACCGGTCGCGCGCTCCTGGAAACTCAGCACGAAATGCTTGCCGAGCACGAGACTGATCTGCTCGGAGCTGATCGCCATGCGCCGTTCATCGTAGTAGAAGAAGCGTGTGACGATGAACAGATAATCGTCATAGCGGTCGACCTTGGGGCGCTGCGTGGTGTTGAGGATATCCTCCATCGTCAGCGGATGCAGCTTGAAGGTCTCCCCCAGCTGTTTCATCAGATTGGCGTCATGCAGGCCGTGCACGTTGAGCCAAAGCTTGCCTTCGCCCGGCATTGCAAGTGTTGCAGCGTCATTTGCCGTAAGCGTCCGCTCACTGACTTCGCTGGCGTCATATTCAAAGATGCTGATGGTGGGCGCCTTGGTCTTGACCTCGCCTACATGCACCAGCGTACCCGGCGCCATGCCGATCTTCTTGGAGCGTAACTTGCCGTT
>CAMLMA010000129.1 GCA_946481065.1 uncultured Nitrosomonadales bacterium | reverse complement strand
TATGTACCACGTCGAGATTACGTTTCTCGTTACAGCCACCGATGTTATAGGTCTCACCGATCTGCCCGACTTCGAGCACGCGACGGATGGCCGTGCAGTGGTCGCCGACATAGAGCCAGTCACGGACGTTGCTGCCGTCGCCGTAGATTGGCAGCGGCTTGCCGGCCAACGCATTATGGATGACCAGTGGAATCAGCTTTTCGGGAAATTGATAAGCCCCGTAGTTGTTTGAGCAATTCGTGGTCAGCACCGGCAGGCCGTAGGTGTGATGGTAGGCCCTGACCAGATGGTCGGAAGCAGCCTTGGAGGCCGAGTATGGGCTGTTCGGGGCATAAGGCGTGGTTTCGGTGAACGCAGGATCGTCCGGCCCAAGTGAGCCATAAACCTCGTCAGTGGAGACGTGCAGGAAGCGGAAATGCGTCTTTTCGTCATCTTGCAGGCCGCCCCAATAGGCGCGAACGGCTTCCAGCAGATGAAAAGTACCGACGACATTGGTCTGGATGAAATCCTCGGGGCCATGGATGGACCGATCGACATGACTCTCCGCGGCGAAGTTGATGACTGCGCGCGGACGATGCGTTTCCAGCAATTGCTCGACCAGCGCCCGATCACCGATATCGCCATGCACGAACTCATGCATGGCATCGTCACGCAGCGATTCCAGGCTTTGCAGATTGCCGGCATAGGTCAGCTTGTCGAGGTTGATGACGCGACCAAGGCCGGCAGCCCGCCACGCGAGGATGAAATTGGCGCCGATGAACCCGGCGCCGCCAGTGACGAGAATGGTGGATGGTGGATTTGATGTCATGAGGGTTTCTTGTCTTCGTATTGTTGCCAGACACACGCGCCGCCTTTGGCAAGCGCTGTGAGGTAGTCTTGATGGGCTGTCAGCTCCGCTTCACTCGCGCCTATCACCCGCAGTGGCGTTTCGCGCGTGAGCGGCCCGAGTTCACTGATCGCCGTGACGGGCTCCAGCATGTCGATCATCAGGCTGTTCTGACCGCGTGTCATGGCCAGATAGACGTCTGCCAGCAGTTCCGCGTCCAGCAATGCGCCATGCAGGGTACGCCTCGAGTTGTCGATGCCAAAATGACGACACAGCGCATCGAGGTTGTTACGCTGGCCCGGACGCATCTCCTTGGCGAGCTTCAGGGTATCGATGATCTTGGCTGCCGACTCCTCGATCACGGAACGCCCGAGACGCCCAAGTTCAGTATTGAGGAATCCGACGTCGAAAGGCGCGTTATGGATCACCAGCTCAGACCCGGCGACGAAATCGAGAAGCTCGTCGACGATGTCCGCAAACAAGGGCTTGTCCTGCAGGAATTCCAGCGTGATGCCATGCACCTCCTGTGCGCCGGGATCGATCTCGCGCTCCGGATTGAGGTAGACATGGAAGTGGTTCTTGGTGAGCTGGCGGTTGATGACCTCGACACCGGCGATCTCGATGATGCGGTGGCCTTGCGCCGGGTAGAGGCCGGTCGTTTCCGTGTCGAGGAATATCTGTCTCATCAGCGATCGGTCCCGTGGTTTTCTGAGCCGCTATCTTACTTGATTAGCAGCGTCTCGACACCCCGATTGGCCAAGGCATCAGCGCGTTCGTTACCGACGTGACCGGCATGCCCCTTGACCCAATGCCACTCGATTTCATGTTGTTGCGCGAGCGTGTCGAGCTCCCGCCAGAGATCATCGTTCTTGACCGGCTTTTTGTCGCTGGTTCGCCAGTTGCGTGATTTCCAGCCATGGATCCATTCCGTGATGCCTTTTTGCACATAGACGGAATCCGTGTAGACACGCACCTTGCAAGGGCGTTTTAGCGCTTCCAGCGCTCGGATGACCGCCGTTAGCTCCATGCGGTTATTGGTGGTCTGCGGCTCACCGCCGTAGAGCTCTTTCTCCCGCCCCTCATGGCTAAGCCAGGCGCCCCAGCCGCCAGGCCCGGGGTTGCCTTTGCATGCGCCATCCGCATGGATCACGACCCAGCCGGCCTGTGCTTGTTCTGATGGATTATTCATGTCGTTTTTTCTGTGGTTCTGATTTTTGGGTAGGCGCCGGCAACAACCCAGGCTTGAGCTTGGCCTTGTTCCAGTTGGGCTTGATCAATCGCATGCCGAGCACCCGCTTTTTGGCGATGACGAAATACACCCCGCCAGGGATCGGCCACCAGTTCTTGTCGGCCTTGTCCATGAACCCGAATCGTGCTCGCCAGGTCGGGCTCCTCAAAGGCGGCGCATAGCATGCCATATGCCAGGCCATGACTTCAAATCCGAGCAAGGCCAGCCAGTCCTTGATACGCGGCTGACTCAGGAAAGCGCCGTTCCATGGGTAATCCACGCGCTTGGAACACGCCCGCTTGGCGCCCCACAGACTCAGGGGATTGAAGCCGCTGATCACGACGTGGCCTTCCGGCACCAGCACGCGCTCGACTTCGCGCAAGACCTGATGCGGGTTCTGGCTGAATTCGAGCGCATGTGGCAGCAGGACGAGATCGATACATTTCTCGCCCAGAGGCAGGTATTCAGGCGTGCAATCCACATCCCCCTGTGCGCCCCCTGCACGGAAACCGAAGGGGATGCGGCAGTTACGCAGCAGGTCAAGCTCTGGCATGCCGACCTGCACGGCATTGAAGCCGAACACATCGGCCACCATGCGATCGAACACTTCCTGCTCGCGCTCGCAGAGATACTGCCCTAGCTCGCCCTGCAGCCATTGCTGTCGATCGATAGGGGTCATGGTTCAGCCGGCATCAAATCGCCGTTATACTGGACAACATCATGTTGGAAATTCTTGCCATACCCGCTTTCAAGGATAACTACATCTGGCTGTTGCGCAAAGGTCAGCATGCCGTCATTGTAGACCCGGGCGACGCTAGCGTTGTCATCCAGGCACTCGAACAGCACCACTTGTCGCTCGACGCCATCCTCATCACGCATCACCATTCAGACCATATCGATGGCGTGGACAACTTGCTGGCGCGGCACCCTTGTCCTGTCTACGCGCCGTCGCGCGAGCGCTATGCGTTCCCGCACACACCCGTAAGCGAGAATGATCGCATCGTGCTCGACAGCCTGGACCTGGAGCTGACAGTGATCGAGGTGCCTGGTCATACGCTGGGGCATGTCGCTTACTTCGGCAATGGGCTGCTGTTCTGCGGCGATACACTGTTCGGCGCTGGCTGCGGCAGGCTGTTCGAAGGCACACCCGCCCAGATGTATAGCTCGCTGCAGAAGCTCGCGCAATTGCCGCCGGAGACCCGAGTCTATTGCACGCACGAGTATACCGAACATAATCTGCGCTTCGCCCTCGGCCTTGAACCCGACAACACCGCACTGCAGCAACGAGCGCTGGCAGCGAGCAGCCTGCGTCAAGCCGGATTGCCGACCCTGCCCTCCACCATTGCGCTCGAACGCGAGACCAATCCCTTCCTGCGCTGCGAGCAGTCGACCATCCAACGCGCCGCCCGTATCGACTCATCAGACCCCGTAGCGGTTTTCACCGCCATCAGGGAATCAAGAAATCATTATTAATCATTAAGATATTTTGTAAATATAAAGCTTAGCTTTTACTTGACTGCACGGCAGAGTGTTCGTTACTATCGTTGGAATTTTTTGGCCGTCAGAGAACTGCATGACCGCACCCCCATTTCTGAGACTGCTGGCCGGTCTCGCCTTGCTTCCCGCGATCGCGTTCGCCGACACCAATGCCGCCGGCGACGAGATCACGATCCTCTGGGATGCGCCTGCACCCGCCAAGCATGACACCAACCTCAGTTTCAGCCTGACCCCGATCGACCCCGTCCCCAGTTACCTGCCTGACGACAGCGAGATCGCCGCGCTGGAAAATCCAGCCGAGCTATCGCCGGAAGACGACCTGTGGCTGCGTATCCGCGAGGGGTACGGCATGCCGGAACTCGATTCCGAATACACGCGCAACCATGAATCCTGGTACGCCGCGCGGCCAGACTATGTGAAACGCATGGTTGCGCGTAGCCAGCGCTATCTCTATCACATCGTGGAAGAAGTGGAAAAGCGCGGCATGCCGACCGAGATCGCGTTGCTGCCCATGGTCGAGAGCGCTTTCAACCCGCAGGCGTATTCGCGTAGCAAAGCCGCCGGTATCTGGCAATTCATTCCCTCGACAGGCAAGGACTTCGGACTCAAGCAGAACTGGTGGGTGGATAATCGCCGTGACGTCACGGCGGCCACCGATGCCGCGCTCAACTACCTGCAGCGCCTGCATGTCATGTTCGGCACCTGGGATCTGGCACTGGCCGCCTACAACGCCGGCGAAGGCACAGTGCGCCGCGCCATCGAGCGCAATCGCAAGCAGGGCCTGCCGACAGATTACGAGAGCCTGCCCCTGCCGCCGGAGACGCGCAATTACGTCCCCAAACTGCAGGCGGTGAAGAACATCATGACCCATCCCGAGCAATATGGCCTCGAGATCCTGCCGATCCCCAATCGCCCCTATTTCACCAAGGTCAACGCACCGGAGCAGATCGACGCGCATCTGGCGGCCAAGCTGGCGGAGATCAGTTACGAAGAGTTCTCCTCGCTCAATCCGGAATACAACCGCCCGGTGATCACCGCCAGTGGCAAAGTGCACGAGATCCTGCTACCGGTCGGCACGGCAGAGACCTTCAAATCCAATCTGGAAGGCTATGACAAGCCGCTGGTCAGCTGGCAGACCTACCATGCCAAGCGTGGCGAACGCATGGACAGTATCGCCCGCAAGTTCGGCATCAGCCTGGCCCAGCTGCGCGACATCAACGATCTGCCCACGCGCAAGAAGATCGCCATGTCCCGCCAGATCCTGGTGCCGAACGCCAAAGCGTC
>CAMLMA010000128.1 GCA_946481065.1 uncultured Nitrosomonadales bacterium | reverse complement strand
TGTTCTGCCCACGGCTGGCGAGCTTCACCTTCTGGGGCTGGCAGGCAGTGATCGTCGCTGCCGCCATCTCGCTGCCGCTGGGCTTCACCTCCGGCAAGGAATACGCCGATCTTGAATGGCCGATCGATATCCTGATCGCTGTGGTCTGGGTGTCGTACGCGATCGTGTTCTTCGGCACCATCGGCCGGCGCAAGGTGCGGCACATCTATGTCGCCAACTGGTTCTTCGGTGCCTTCATCATCGCCGTCGCGCTGCTGCATATCGTCAACAGCGCCGAGATGCCGGCGAGCTTCATGAAATCGTATTCGGCCTACGCCGGCGTGCAGGATGCCATGGTGCAATGGTGGTACGGCCACAACGCGGTGGGCTTCTTCCTCACGGCGGGCTTCCTCGGCATCATGTATTACTTCGTGCCCAAGCAGGCCGAGCGCCCGGTGTATTCCTACAGCCTCTCCATCGTGCACTTCTGGGCGCTGATCTTCACCTACATGTGGGCCGGCCCGCACCATTTGCACTACACGGCGCTGCCGGACTGGACCCAATCGCTGGGCATGGTGTTCTCGCTGATCCTGCTGGCGCCAAGCTGGGGTGGGATGATCAACGGCATCATGACGCTCTCCGGCGCCTGGCATAAGCTGCGCACCGACCCCATCCTGCGCTTCCTCATCGTCTCGCTGTCGTTCTACGGCATGAGCACCTTCGAAGGCCCGATGATGGCCGTGAAGACCGTCAACGCGCTGTCGCATTACACCGACTGGACCGTCGGCCACGTGCACTCCGGCGCGCTGGGCTGGGTCGGGCTGGTGTCGATGGGCGCGCTCTACTACATGGTGCCGCGCCTGTTCGGCCAGAAGCAGATGCACAGCATCAAGGCCATCGAAGTGCATTTCTGGATGGCGACCATCGGCATCGTGCTCTATATCTCCGCACTCTGGATCTCCGGCGTGATGGAAGGCCTCATGTGGCGCGCCATCAACCCCGACGGCACGCTGACCTATACCTTCGTCGAGAGCGTCAAGGCCAAGCACCCCTATTACCTGTTGCGCCTGCTCGGCGGGCTGCTCTACCTGGGCGGCATGCTGGTCATGCTGTGGAACGTGCTCAAGACCGCCAGCAAGGGCCAGGCGGTGGTGACCGATATCCCGCCAGTCGCGGCACATGCTTAAGGAGCCATCATGACGCAAGAAAAAACCGGGTTCACCCACGAGAAGATCGAGACCAGCAACTTCCTCATGATCGTATTGATCCTGCTGGTGGTCGCCATCGGCGGGCTGGTCGAGATCGTGCCACTGTTCTTCCAGAAATCGACCACCGAGCCGATCAAGGGCGTGGAGCCCTACACCGCGCTGCAGTTGGCGGGACGCGATATCTATGTGCGAGAGGGCTGCTATAACTGCCACTCGCAGATGATCCGCCCGTTCCGCGCCGAGACGCTGCGTTATGGCCATTACTCGGTGGCTGGCGAGTTCGTCTACGACCATCCGTTCCAGTGGGGCAGCAAGCGCACCGGGCCGGATCTCGCGCGGGTCGGCGGCCGTTACAGCGACGACTGGCACCGTATCCACCTGACCAATCCGCGTGACGTCGTGCCTGAATCCATCATGCCCGAGTACCCATGGCTGGAGAAGACGCTGGTCGATGCTGAGGCCATGCCGTCGCACATGCGCGCGCTGCGCGTGGTTGGCGTGCCTTATACCGATGCACAGATCGCGGGTTCGGTGGATGAGGTCAAGGGCAAGACCGAGATGGACGCCATGATCGCCTACCTGCAGATGCTCGGCACCCACCTCAAATAGGAGACCTCCATGGATATCAACACCTTACGCATCCTTGTCACGGTCGTCAGCTTCGTCTTGTTCGTCGGCATCGTGATCTGGGCATGGCGCGGCCGCAACACCCAGGATTTTCGCCAGGCAGCGAATCTGCCGTTTGAAGAGGAATAGGGAGTCAACATGAGCGATTTCGTCAGCAATTTCTGGCCGGTGTTCATCACGCTGGTCACGCTAGCCGGCATCTACGGCTGCGGCCTCCTGCTGTGGAAGACCGGCAAGGTGAAGGTCATCAAGGGCGGCGACGGCACCAGCGGCCACGTCTGGGATGGCGACTTGCGCGAGATGAACAATCCCCTGCCCAAGTGGTGGGTCGGCCTGTTCGTCATCACCATCGTCTTTTCACTGGTCTACCTGGCGGCGTACCCCGGTCTGGGCAAGTATGAGGGGCAGCTGGGCTGGACACAGGTGCGCCAGTACGAGGAAGAAGTCAAAGCCGCAGACCAGTCCCTGGCGCCGCTCTATGCCCGATTTGCGGCCATGGACGTGGCAGCGCTGAGTCAGGACACCGAAGCCCGCGCCATCGGCGAGCGGCTGTTCATGAACAACTGCGCGCAATGCCACGGTTCGGATGCGCGCGGCAGTCGCGGTTTTCCCAACCTCACCGACCATGACTGGCTGCACGGCGGCACGCCGGAGATCATCAAGCAGACCATCAGCGCGGGCCGTATCGGCATGATGCCGCCGATGGCCGCCGCAGTGGGCAACGACGAGGACGTGAAGAACGTCGCCAATTACGTGCTGAGTCTTTCCGGCAGCACCCATGACGCCCAGCGCGCCGCACTCGGCAAGGACAAGTTCGTGGTCTGTGCCGCCTGCCATGGCGCCGAAGGCAAGGGCAACACGATGATCGGCGCGCCCAACCTCAGCGATCATATCTGGCTGCACGGCAGCGGCGAGGAAGCCATCATCAGACGCATCCGCGAAGGCAAGACCAACCAGATGCCAGCCTGGAGCGGCAAATTCACGGAAGCGCAGATCCATGTACTGACTGCGTATGTCTGGGGACTCTCCAACCAGGGCGCGCCTGTCGGCGGCGATGACAGGGATGCTGCTGGCGAAAAGGATAGCGGCGAAAAAGACAGCGGCGAAAAAAATAGCACCGAAGACAAGCCCGCCGTCGCAGACGGACACGACAGTGACTGATGTGAACGGCGTTATCGATAAAGCCGTGACCGGCGATACGGAAAAAGCCGTGACCGGCACGCCCGCCGAGGCGCTGGTATCGCTGTATGCCTCGCAGGAAAAAGTCTACCCGCGCAGCGTCTCCGGCTTTTTCAGCCGTTGGCGCTGGCTGGTGATCTGGGCCACGCAGCTGTTCTTCTACGGCATGCCTTGGATCGAGTGGGGGCAGCGCCAGGCGCTGCTGTTCGACCTGGAAGCCAAGCGCTTTTTCATCTTCGGCCTGGTGCTTTACCCGCAGGACCTCATCTACCTGACGGCCCTGCTCATCATCAGCGCCATGTCGCTGTTCCTGTTCACCGCGGTGGCTGGGCGCCTGTGGTGCGGTTACGCCTGCCCGCAGACGGTCTACACCGAGATCTTCCTCTGGATCGAGCGGCAGCTCGAAGGCGACCGCGCCGCGCGCATGAAGCTCGACGCCGCGCCATGGTCTTGGCGCAAGTTCGCGAAGAAAGGCGGCAAGCAGGCGATCTGGATCGCTGTCGCGCTATGGACCGGCTTCACGTTCGTCGGTTATTTCACGCCGATCCGCGAGTTGGGCGACGCGCTGGGCGATCTTGCGCTCGGCCCATGGGAGAGTTTCTGGATCCTGTTCTACGGCTTTGCCACCTACGGCAACGCCGGATACATGCGTGAGCAGGTGTGTAAATACATGTGCCCGTACGCGCGTTTCCAGAGCGCCATGTTCGACGCCGACACCATGATCGTCACCTACGACGAACGCCGTGGCGAACCGCGCGGCAGCCGCTCGCGCAAGCTCGGCGAGGATCATGCGCTGGGCGCCTGCGTCGATTGCAGCCTGTGCGTGCAGGTGTGCCCGACCGGCATCGACATCCGCAAGGGCCTGCAGTACGAGTGCATCGGCTGTGGTGCCTGCGCCGACGTCTGCGACAGCGTCATGGACAGGATGAGCTATGCCAGGGGACTGATCCGTTATTCCACGCAGAACGGCATCGCGCATGGCTGGAACCGTAAGCAGATGCTGAAGCGCATCCTGCGGCCGCGCGTACTGATCTATAACGGGATCCTGCTCGTGCTGGCCTTGAGCCTGGTAGCGAGCCTGTGGCTGCGCGATTCGTTCCGGGTCGATGTCATCCGCGACCGTGGCGTCATGAGCCGGCTGGTGGAAGGCGGGCAGGTGGAGAACGTCTATCGCCTGCAGATCATGAACGCCAGCGAAGCGCCGCAGAGCTACCGCTTGCATGCGACAGGCCTTGCGGACCTTAAGCTATTGACGGATGCCGGCGACGCTTCCGGCGCCATCCGTGTCGACGGTGCCGCCGCGCGCTGGATATCGCTGCGGCTGCGCGTGCCCGACGGCACGCTGGCGCCAGGTTCGCACCGGGTGGTGTTCGAGATCGACAATATACAAAGCGGCGAGCGCGTGCGTGAGCGTTCGGTGTTCCTGATGTCGCGCTGATCGGGCGCTCTCAATCGATTGGAGGATAGGATGCGTGAGATGGAAACGAAAGATACGGCTGAACCAGGGAGTGTAGCGCCGCCGGCAATGCCGTGGTGGCGATACGGCTATGTCTGGCTGTTGCTGGCCGGGCCCACGGCCGTGATCGTCGCTGGTGCCGTCACCGTGGTGCTGGCTGTGCGCATCCCGGATCCGGTGCTCGAGGACTATTACCACCAGGACACCCATGCGGGCGCGCAGCAGGGGCAGACCGATGCGCTGATGCCGGCATTGAAAGCCCGCAACCATGCGGCGACAGGCGGCGCTGGATAGCTCGTGTGCCAGACAGGCCGTGAGCCTGGACTGCTTGTGAGTGAGGCGCCTGAACCAGGCCAGAGGGGTTGGGCCGGAAGAGCTGGTGCCTTAGAAAAGGGCTTGTGTCTT
>CAMLMA010000127.1 GCA_946481065.1 uncultured Nitrosomonadales bacterium | reverse complement strand
CCGCGCTGGCGCGCCGCGCGGAAGTATCCGAGGAACGCGGCGATGCCCGCACTGAGGAAGAGTACATTGAGGCCTGCCGCATAACTGAAGTGGTGCCAGTTGAAGCTGTGACGGAACAACAACTCCCGCATGCCCTCGAACACGTGGCTGGCCGGCAGCGCCCAGGCGACCGGCTGCAGCCAGCCCGGCAGCACGTCGACCGGATAGTAGATCGCGCATAAGGGCTGGATGGCGAAGACCGCGATCCAGGCGACGCTCTCGGCACCTAGCCCGTAACGCAATACGATGCCTGACACTAGCAGGCCCACAGCCCAGCCCATGATGACAAGGTTGAAGAAGAAGGCGATCAGCGGCAGGCCAAGGTCGAAGATGTTGTAATGGAACAGCGGGATCGCGACCAGGGCCGCCCCACCCACACCGATCAGTGTGCGGATCAGGCTCATCAGTATCAATGAAGCGACCATCTCGTAGGGTCGCAAGGGGCTGACGAACAGATGGCCCAGGTTGCGCGACCACATCTCTTCCATGAACACGAGCGCGATGCCGAGTTGGCCGCGAAACAGCACATCCCAGAGCAGTACGGCCGAGAGCAGGATGCCGGCAGCCTGCGCCACATAGCTGCTGTTGCCCTGCAGGAACAGCGTGATGAATCCCCACAGCACCATCTGTACCGTCGGCCAGTAGACCATCTCCAGCACACGTGGCCAGGACGTGCGCATGAGGTAGAGATGACGCAGTACCAGTGCGCCGATGCGGCGGGGCGAGAATCGTACGTCGGTTTGCGTCATGCGGTCACCTCGCGGTTGCGGGCGACATCGATGAAGACCTCTTCCATGCTATTGCGGCCATAGCGGTCGATCAGGGTTGCGGGTGCCCCGGTATCGACGATCTTGCCGCGTCGCATCATGATGACATCCGCGGCCATGCGTTCCACCTCAGCCATATTGTGCGAAGCCAGCAGGATGCTGGCGCCGGTGCGCAGCTGATATTGCTCAAGGTGGGTGCGGATGGCGTCCGCTGTGTCTGGGTCGAGCGATGCGGTAGGTTCGTCGAGCAATAGCAGTTCCGGCTCATTGAGCAGCGACTTGGCAAGGGAGACACGGGTCTTCTGCCCGGCTGAGAGCCGCCCATAGCGACGGTCGAGTACTTCGTCCAGATGGAGTTCACTCGCGATCTGCGCGACCCGCTGCTTGAGTCTTGGCAAGCGATAGAGATGGCCGTAGATGGTCAGGTTCTCACGGACTGTGAGTCGCTGCGGCAAGTCGACGTACGGCGACGAGAAATTCATGCGATGCAGTAAGCGGTGGCGATGCTGCAACATGTCTTCGCCCAGGATGCGGATGCTGCCCGCACTGGGCAGCAGCAGGCCTAGCAGCATAGCGATCGTGGTGGTCTTGCCGGCGCCGTTGCCGCCCAGCAATGCCGTCGTGACGCCGCGTCGGACTTCAAAACTGATATCGTCGACCGCGCTCAACTGGTCGAATACTTTGCTGAGCCCTTGCGCCTCGATGACATATCTTTCTTGCGATGCACTCAAAACAACCCCCAAGCCATTTTTACGCCGATGCCATATAAAAGTATGGCAAACAGGCGTTTGAGTCCTTTCGCGGAAAAACGTTGCGCCAGCATCACGCCAAAAGGCGCGGTCAGGCTGCTGGCGATGGCGATCCCGGCAACGGCTGGCAAGTAGAGGAACCCCAGACTATATTGCGGCAGATTTGTCTGGCCCCAGCCAGCCAGCACGTAACCAGTGGCGCCAGCCAGGGCGATCGGCAGCCCGATGGCGGCAGAGGTGCCGATGGCGCGATGGATTGCCGTGTTGCAATAAAGCAGAAAGGGTACCGATAGCGTCCCCCCGCCGATACCGACCAGACTGGAGACGACGCCGATGACGCCGCCGACGAAGCTGGTGGCCAGGCTACCCGGTAGCTGGCGGTGCGGATTCGGGCGCAAGTTCAGGAGCATCTGTGTGGCGACCGCCAGCACGAAGATGGCAAAGATGGCCTTAAGCCCATCGCTGTCCAGGCAGGTGGCGAGCTGGCTGCCGAGTAGCGTGCCGAGAACGATGCCGGGCGTGATGCGACCGACGACAGCCCAGTCGACGTTGTCACGGCGGTGATGTGCACGGGCCGAGGCGAGGGACGTGACGACGATGGTTGCCAGCGAGGAGCCCAGGGCCAAGTGCATGATGTGGGCGTCGGTAAAATGTTGCAGGCTGAACAGCGCCACCAGGATGGGAACGATGATGAGACCGCCGCCGACGCCGAACAACCCCGATAGCAATCCGGCGAGCGCGCCGGCGAGAAGATAAAGCAGAGATTCCATGCGAATGTCCGGACGGGCTTGGGCGCTGGTCAGGTCCTGCGCGACAGTCTTTCCAGTACTTCGCCGAGCGCCGAACCTTCCAGTTCCTTCGCTAATGAAGCCAGCCTGGAAGCGCCTTTGGCACTGATTTTACGCTGTATTTTGGCCTTTGGCTGCGGCTCAGATTTGACTTGCACTCGAACGCGAATTGCAGTAACTTCGATTCCTCGCTTTTGCAGCTTGGTCAACAAGCTTGGCAATAATAATTTGATCTTGGCCGCCACGGCGCCTAGATCGGTATACACCGTCAAGGTGCCATTGTTGAGGGCGCCGACGCGTGTCAGTGGCTTCAGGGAGTCCGGACAGACCGCAGACCATGTCGCTTGCATGGCAGACAGGCTGTCCGCATGGTCGTGCAGTGCCATGAGAGCGGCATCGTTTCGGAACAAAGCATTGATGCGACGCATGCCGCGGAGCCTCCCAAAGGGGAATGAATGAACATTATCTTTGTCTCGAACAACATGGCAAAAGCCAGGACCTTGACGCTAGTCCAGGCGGCTTTGCTACTGGTCGCCGTCGTGGCGATCGCTGTTGTCCTGACACTCGCAATCATTCTGCCACAGGGCGACGGCAAGCACCAAGGCGTCAAGCACCTGCTCCCCAACCCGCTCAATTTCACTTTGCACAATCCCCAGGAACACCTCGATGCGCTCGCCTTGCAGCTTGGCGAACTGCAGGCGCGTGTCATGCGTCTTGATGCCCTGAGCGACCGGCTTTCACGACTGGCCGGTGTCAAGGATAAAGATGCCGCACAGCAACCCGTACCAGGGCGTGGCGGTCCGGAGATCAACGCGCAAGGCATGACCGAGCAGCAGTTGCAACAAAAGATCAACGAACTCACGCAGGAGATCGAGCAGCGCAGCGATCACTTGAGCATGCTGGAGGCCCTGTTCCTGCAGCAGCGCATGAAAAAGAACACCTTGCCGAGCAGTAGCCCGGTCAATGCAAGTTACAACTCTTCCAGCTATGGCTGGCGTATCGATCCATTCACCGGCCGGTCGGCTTTTCATGAAGGACTGGATTTCGTGGCGGAAGTCGGCACCCCGATCTACGCGGCGGCAGACGGCATCGTGACGACGGCGGAACAGACCCCCGACTATGGTAAAATCGTCAAGATCGATCACGGATCCGGCTTGGAGACGCGTTATGCGCACGCTTCCTTGCTGCTGGTGAAAGTCGGCGATCGCGTAAGCAAGGGGCAGGTCATCGCCCAGGTCGGCACCACTGGCCGTTCGACAGGGCCACATCTGCATTTCGAGGTCCGCCTCAATGGGGCCGCGCTGGATCCGAGAAAATATTTGCGTAAAGTGAACTAAGCAGGAATATACAGGTACCAATTCGTTGTATTTCTAATCTTCCAAAGTCAACCTTAAGGCTTCCGCATCGCGGAAAGTTGGTGTTCCTTCATGTTATCCACGTTGTTCAAGAAAGTATTCGGTAGCCGTAACGATCGGCTGGTCAAGCAGTACTCCAATAATGTCCGTCTCATCAACGAGCTCGAACCCGCGATGCAGGCGCTCACCGATGCGCAGCTGCGTGCCAAGACCGAAGAATTCAAACAGCGTTACCAGAACGGCGAGTCGCTCGACAAGCTGCTGCCGGAAGCCTTTGCCGTGGTGCGTGAAGGTGGCCGTCGGATACTGGAGATGCGGCATTTCGATGTGCAGTTGATCGGCGGCATGGTGTTGCATGCCGGCAAGATCGCCGAAATGCGCACCGGCGAAGGCAAGACGCTGGTCGCGACGCTCCCGGCCTACCTCAATGCCCTCTCCGGTAAAGGCGTGCACGTAGTGACGGTCAATGACTATCTCGCCAAACGTGACGCAGAATGGATGGCGCGGCTCTATAACTTCCTTGGGCTGACCGTTGGCATCAACCTGTCGCAGATGCCGCACGACGAAAAGCAGAAGGCCTATGCGGCCGACATCACGTACGGCACCAATAACGAATTCGGTTTTGATTACCTGCGCGACAACATGGTCTACACCGCAGAGGAGCGCGTGCAGCGTGCGCTCAATTATGCGCTGGTGGACGAGGTCGACTCCATCCTGATCGACGAAGCCCGAACCCCGCTGATCATCTCCGGGCAGGCGGACGACAGCATCGATCTCTACACACAGATGAACGGTATCGCCGCCAAGCTGGTTCGCCAGGAAACCGAGGAAGGCGAGGGCGATTACTGGGTCGACGAGAAATCGCAGCAAGTCCTGCTCTCGGAAGCGGGCCACGAACATGCGGAGAACCTGCTGGCCGAGGCCGGCCTGTTGCCAGAGGGCGGAAGCCTCTACGATGCCGCCAACATCACGCTGGTGCATCACATGTATGCGGCCCTGCGCGCGCGCTCCCTGTTCCACCGTGACCAGCACTACGTGGTGCGTGACGGCCAGGTCGTGATCGTCGATGAGTTCACTGGCCGGATGATGACTGGCCGTCGATGGTCAGACGGCCTGCATCAGGCGGTCGAAGCGAAGGAAGGCATGGCGATCCAGAAGGAGAACCAGACGCTGGCGTCGATCACCTTCCAGAATTACTTCCG
>CAMLMA010000126.1 GCA_946481065.1 uncultured Nitrosomonadales bacterium | reverse complement strand
CACCTGTTCACCGTGGTGCAGACCTGGGGTTCGGCCCCGCGCCTGCCCGGTGCGGTGCTCGCCATCCGCGACGACGGCCATCTGGTCGGTTCGGTGTCGGGCGGCTGCATCGAGGACGACCTGGCCGACAAGGCGCGCCATGGCCAGTTGCCCGAGAACGCCTCGCTCATCGAGTACGGCGTCAGCCGCGATGAAGCGCAACGCTTCGGCATCCCCTGCGGCGGTCGCCTGCTGATCTTCGCCGAACCCCTGCGTGACAGTGTGGCGCTCATGCAGATCATGCATGGCATGCAACAACGCAAGCTGATCAAGCGTTCTGTCAAATTGGGAACAGGTGAATGCCGACTGGCTGAAGCCCTACCCGGAAGCGCACCCAGTCTCGACGGCGAATGGTTCCATAGCTATTTCGGCCCGCAATGGCGTCTGCTCATCATCGGCGCCAACCAGCTTGGCACGGTACTGGCGAGCATGGCACAGGCGCTGGATTTCGATGTGCTGATCTGCGACCCGCGCGAAACCATGCGTGCCGAATGGCATGTCGATGGCGCGACCTGGTGCCATGGCATGCCAGACGATGTGGTGCTGGAATTGCAGCCGGATGCCCACACGGCCATCGTCGCCGTCACCCATGACCCCAAGCTCGACGACATGGCGCTGCTGGAAGCCCTGAAATGCGATGCCTTCTACGTTGGCGCGCTCGGCTCACGCAAGAACCAGGAGAAGCGCCGCGAACGCATGCGCATGTTCGACCTTAACGAAAGCGAGATCGCCCGTCTGCGCGGCCCGGTCGGCCTGCCCATCGGCAGCCGTACCCCAGCCGAGATCGCCGTGGCGATCCTCGCCGAGCTGATCCAGGTACGTACCCAGCAACGCGCGGCGGCGGCAGAGTCCAGCGATTACACGCAGGCTGCCGCCAAGACCATGGCGCGTAGTTGCGCGAGCTGAGTTCCCGGCCAGCGTTCCCGTCAACGCTGGACGAGTACGTTTCTTCATTTGTGATAGCGCATTCGCGCTGAAGGATCAGTCTGCAGCCGGATCGGCCTGTAGATCGGTCGGATAATCGATATCGCGCAGTACCCCCGCATCCTCGACGGCGATCTCCAGGACCATCGACCGGTTTGCCTGCACGATGGCACGCGCGCCCTCATCCCCAGCCAGGGCTTGCAGTGCATCTGAGAACCTCGCGGCAAACCCCACCGGATGGCCACGCTGGCCGGCATGGACCGGTAGCGCGATGCCGGCGCCGCCAGCCAATGCATCGGCCACTGCGGTGATGGTCTGTGGCTGGATATAAGGCATATCCGCCAGCGCAATGACGAAGCCATCGACCTCACCCTGCGCGGCGGCAAAGCGCACTGCGGCCGCCAGACTGTCGCCCATGCCTTGTTGGGCTGTCGTGCACTCGATCACTTGCATGCCCGCCGCCTTGAGTAGGTTGCCCAGTGGAGTGTCGTCACGGACGATCGCGATCGAATGCGGCAAGGCTGCCAACAAGTGGCGTGCCGCAACCAGCGCAACGGGTTGCCCGTCCGCCATGGGATGCAGGAGTTTATTGCTGCCGAAACGGCGCGAATGGCCGCCTGCCAGCAGGATACCGATGATGTGCATGAAGAACGCTCAGGCCGCGGTTGCTTGGAGCAAGGATGGTACATCAGTCTGAATTGATTTATGGTAATGCATCGATTTCGATCGATACAACCCTAAAACACTCGGAGGAAACAACATGGCAAAGTACGCACATCTGGCAGGCCGTATCCTGCTGGCCCTGATCTTCGTGATCGCCGGCATCGGCAAATTCAACGACCCGGCGGGCACGACAGCTTATATGGGGTCTGTCGGTCTGCCCGCTATCCTGCTGTGGCCTACCATCCTGCTTGAGGTGCTGGGCGGTCTCGCCATCATCGTCGGTTTCCAGACACGGCTTGTGGCGTATCTGCTGGCTGGCTTTACCTTACTTGCCGCGGCGTTGTTCCATAACAATTTCGGCGACCAGATGCAGATGATCATGTTCCTCAAGGATCTGGCGATCGCCGGCGGCTTCCTGCTATTGGCGAGCAGCGGCGCGACGGCCTTGGCAGTCGATAAGCGCTGATAAGGTCAAACAAAAAGCCCAGCGACATGCTGGGCTTTTTTATTCGGGGGATTGATCACGTCATCATGACGTGATCGCTTGCCCCGGCTTTCACAGGCCTTGCGACTAATAGTCGCTGGCGCGACCCGTCGAGTAGTTCATCTCCACATCCTCTTGCCATTTGCCGCAATCCGCGCAGCGGTGATCGTGCAGGCTCTGACTCATCATCAGGTGATGGCCGCCGCAATACTTGCAGGTGAGCTCGGCCTCGGGCGATTTATGGTGCGTCTCGTGATGATGCGTTGCGACCTTGGTGCTACCTAATCCGTACTTGTTATCCATGGCATGCTCCACAGTTGATCTAAGCATAGCTGTTATCCATGGTAATCCTTTCAGGTGCAGTTTCAAAGACATGTTCATGAAAATCATGACGCCCGATTCATGAATCGGTGCAGGCACTTAGGCAAACTGCGGGAGGATACTGCAGTCATACGAACACAGCGATCAATTCTGACCCTGTGAATGATAGATAAAGAAGGAGATACATCATGTGGACCAAACCAGCTGCTACTGAAATGCGTTTCGGCTTTGAAGTAACGATGTATGTATGTAACCGTTAAGGTTACATCGTCAAATCGCGCAACCGCCAAGGTTGTTATGATTCAGGCATCATGACGTATCGTTCTTCAAATCAGTCTAACCAGTTATCCAACCAGATCGGGTGGTCGCTCCAGCACTTCTGGAACTGCACCTGCCCGATCTGCGCTAAATAAGGAGAGTCATCATGTGGACCAAACCAGCCGCTACTGAAATGCGCTTTGGCTTTGAAGTCACGATGTACGTGTGCAATCGCTAACACGACATCTGTGTAAAGCAAGCCAAGCGAACGACTTCCTCTGAAGTCGAATCGCAGAATAACGGGAGCCTCTGGCTCCCGTTCTCATTTCAGGGGTTCACATTCAATGTAGCTAGAGCCGAATGATCTCCAGCCTGTTCCGGTGTAGTTCCTTCAGCAGCAATTTATAGGTATCAAGGTCGAACGCCAGCGGACGCCTGGTCTCGAGCGATTCGTGCAGGGTCGCTTCATCGCTGGCCGTCACCAGATGGCACCAGTGTTCGAACACGTGGATCTGCGTCTGGTTGGACGCCGAATCATATTCGCGGAGGGCGATCCTGCCTTCATACGGCCAGGTTTTCAGCCGGTGCGCCGCCAGTGCCTGCTGCAATCTCAGGTAGTGGATCTCTGGCGCCTCCTTGCCTGCACAAACGCCCTTGCAGCGCCGCAACTGATGGGCGAAGCACGGGCCCTTGCCGTTCTCCAGCCCCAGTAGCTTCTCGCACAGGCCATGGTTTTCGGCGATCTGCTGCAGAACCTCCACCGCCTGGCGTTTGCTGCGGAAGGTGCCGAACAATTGCCCGACCATCGTCGCCTCGATCTCGCTTTCGCGCACCAGCGTGACCAGGGGCCGCGTGTCGGCAGTATCGGCGATACGCCACGAACACAGTTGCCGCTCGTTGCGTAACCGACGGTTGTAGATCGGCTGCATCTCCTTGATCAGCCTTGATTCGAGCAGCAAGGCCCCGAACTCGCCTGCAGTCTCACGCCATTCCACGCGCTTGATCTCCTGGGTGATGCGCATCTCCTTGGTTGAGCTGTGGTCGCTGCTGAAATGCGACAGCACGCGGCTACGGATATTGACGCTCTTGCCGATATAAAGCGGCAGCTCGTAGCCTGCATGGGCTTGCCCCTCCTGGCGCTGGCCATCACCCGGACTTTCGCCATAGAACAGGTAAACCCCGGGGCTTTCCGGCAGGTCGTCCAGCAATGTGTGATCCAGGCCCGGCGGCAAGCTGGGGCCACGCATCAGTGACTCGGCCGTGGCCTGGACCTGTTCGATCCCCAAGTCTGCGCTCGCCGCCTGCAGAAAACCGATCAGCATCTCGACATCGCCCATGGCGCGGTGCCTGGCTGAGCATGTCAGACCGTGACGCTGGATGATGGCGTCGAGTCCGTGACGGTAATGCTCCGGATAGAGCTTGCGCGAAAGCTTCACGGTGCAGAGCACCTTCTGCCGCAGGCTGATGCCGATGCGCTTGTACTCGCTCTTGAGAAAGCCGTGATCGAACCGTGCGTTATGCGCCGCCAGTACGCTGCCCTCCAGGTAATCGAGCAACAGCGGCGCGACCTCGGCAAACGTCGGCGCATCGCGCACCATTTCGTCGGTGATGCCGGTCAGATTCTGGATGAACGGCGGGATCGGCGTTTCGGGATTCACCAGCGTCTGCCAACGCGCCGTCTCGATACCGTGGTCGAATCGCACCAGCGCGATCTCGGTGATACGGTCGCGCAGCGGTGTCGCTCCGGTGGTTTCGAGGTCGAGCAAAACATAAGATGGAAGCATGGGCACGAGTTTGAACTATTACAGCCAGAATAATCAAACTGACTAGCAATTCACCAGAATAATTCCGGCGCCGCCGACCATAAGGAGAACGACTTGAACCGCACCTACCCCATGATGGCAGCGCTGACCTTGCTGCTTTGCCTATCCACTGCCAATGCCGCCACGCTCGAAGATGCCCGGCAAGCCATCGAAGCACACGATTTCAAAACTGCCTCCGCCATCTACCACGAGCTTGCCGATCAGGGTGACGCCAAGGCGCAATACAATCTCGGCCTCATGTATTCCCGTGGCGATGGCGTCAAGCAGAACTACAACGAGGCGCTCAAATGGTATCGGCTCTCTGCCGAACAAGGATTTGCCGAAGCCCAATACAACGCCGGCATCATCCTGTTGCGACCTGAGTGGGTGAAACCGGATTACGCAGAATCCATCAAGTGGTACACCAAGGCAGCCGAGCAAGGCCACCTGCGGTCGCAAGTCGCGCTGGGCGTCGCCTACCTGCGTGGCGAAGTCGTCAGGTACGATCCTGAAGCCGCGCAGAAATGGTTCACCACGGCCGCCGAACAAGGCGACAAGGAAGCCCAGTTCGATCTCTCCAGCATGTATCTTGAGCTCGAAGGCCCGGACCGCAACATGGTGCTGGGTTACATGTGGCTGCTGATCTCGTCCGATGCCGCACACGGCGAAGCCAAACGCAACTACAAGGCCGAAAAGCGCATCCGCTTCGTCGAATCGAAGATGACGCCGGAACAGATCGCCGAAGGCAAGAA
>CAMLMA010000125.1 GCA_946481065.1 uncultured Nitrosomonadales bacterium | reverse complement strand
CCAGCGTCCATGCTCTGATAGCTGGCGTCAGAAGGATCCAGCGTCCAACTGCCATCAGAGTGGAACACCATGCCCGGAGGCGCAGCAGACAGCAACCGGAAAGTAAGCGCATCCCCGTCCGCATCGCTTGCCGACAGACTCCCCGAGAGCAAGGCGCCATCCTCGGATCCTTGCGCCGGGGCTGAAGCGGAGGCAACAGGTGCCGAATTTGGCGTATCGCCGACGAGACCCGTGCCGACCTGGATGAATTCGGCGCTATCCCCCGGACGGGTCAGGCCAAGCGGTGTTTGTGTTGATGGATTGAAATTACTGAACGCACGATCGAAATCGAATGTGAAGTTATTGAGCAGCTCGCTGATGCGCGACAGTTCGACGAAAGAAAAACCGTAATTCGTCAGATTGCCGCCATCGATACCGGCGGTCGTCTCAGACAACACCTCACTGACGTCGCGCCCCTCTTCGATAGCTTTGATGATGGTCTGGATCGTGGCAAGGTCGATGGCGAATTCGGTGGGGTCGGTTTGGTCCGTGGCAAAGATCAGCTCATCAGTGAATTTGACCGATTCTTCGGATGCGATCTGTACGACACGACCGCTGATGAGCTCCAGCTCAACGATCACGCCGCGAGTGGTGACGATGGTATCGCCCGGATCGACGGTATCCCCCAGCTTGATCTGATGCTGCTGGCCATTCGGCTTGATGATGTAAGCGATGCCATTGACTGCAACGACGGTTCCGACTTGTGCCATGTGATGCCTCTTTCCAGGTGATCTGGAGACTTTTACCGATGCAGCTATTAAAGAAGATGTGTCGACAAAAATATATTGTCCTGAAGGACAATATTAGGCGTATTTCAGCTGTGGGTTCTTTCGTTCAGCATCAATGCAAGTTGTAGCCGATCCTTCAGCCCCAGGCGCTCGAAACTCGCCGAAAGATGCGCCTTGACGGTGCGCTCGGTGATATCGAGCACCCGTGCGATCTCCTTGTTGCTCAAACCCTTGGCCGCCTCCAGCGCAACTTCGCGTTCGCGCTTGGTGAGCAACGCGAGGTTATCGGCCACGGTCTGCGGGGCGTTACCGACCAGCGGCTTGCTCGCCAGCATGAGGCTCTTCAAGAGTTCAGCCCCCAGCCAGATCCCGCCATGCGCGACCACCGCGCGTACTTCCTTGAGGAACCTGGGTGGGCTCAAGGCGTGACAATAGCCAACCACACCGGCGGACATGGCTTGAAAAGCCTCGGCTTGATCCGGGGTGTTGGAGAGCATGATGACCTTGCAACGCTCGAGGCGACTGAGTACCTGACCAATGGAAGCGAAGACTTCGGCCACGTTGGCCGGATCGCAATGGATCCAGACGATAGCCTCGTCGTTACCCTTTTTCGGGATCGATCCGACGTCGGAGTAGAGCTTCGCTTTGGGGCAAGCTTCTGCCCAATTGTCCCGCATGACATTGCGCGGGCAAATGAATAGATCGCGCATTATCTCTCGGTAAAGGCGTAAGACTTCGCTTTCAGCACAGGCTTCAGCAGATAGGAAAGCACGGTTTTCTTACCCGTCATGATATCTACCTGGGCCACCATCCCCGGAATGATCGGTAGCCCCTTGCCGAGGTTGGAGCGCAGGGTGCGCACCCGTACGATGTAGAAGGCATTGCCTTTCTCATCGACGACAGAGTCGGCGGAGATGTTCTCGACGATGGCATCCAGCGCGCCATAGACCGTGTAATCGTAAGCCGTGAGCTTGACGGTCGCCGGCTGCAGCAACTTGATGAAGGCGATGTCCTTGGGTTGTATCTTTGTTTCGAGGATCAGCGCATCGTCTGTCGGCACCACTTCGAGTACCTCTTTACCCGGCTGGATCACACCGCCTACAGTGTTATAGAACAACCTGCTGACGGTGCCGTTAACGGGGGATTTGAGCGTCGCTTGCGCCACCTTGTCCGAGAGCGCGACGCTCGACTCGTTCAGGCTATTGAGCTTGGCCGTGGTCTCGGTGAGATCCGTGCGCACCTTGCTGCGAAAATTCTGGCTGATCTCATCGATCTTGCTGTCTGCTTCAAGGATAGCCGACTGCAAGCGACTGATCTGTGCCTTGGTCTGTTCGCGGTCGCCGCGATACTTGGAGACCTCACGTTCGAGCTTCAGCAGATCGACTTCCGACACTGCGCCACTGGCTTCCAGCGGCTTGGTCACCGTCAGCTCGCGACTGGCGAGCTCCAGCCCGCGCTCCACCTGATCGAGCTTGGCTTTGGCTTCGACCAGCTCCCTTTCACGCTGGGTCTTTTGCTCCCGCGCGATCTGGATCTGCGACGCCAGCTCTTCCTTGCTGGCAAGGTAGAGCGATGCCTCTTGCGAGTAGACGGTCGGGTTCTCTTCCTTGACCTCGGCCGGCGGGTTGAAAGTGGTATCTTCTGCCAACGCCTTCAAGCGCGCCTGCTTGGCGACCAGTGATAGATACTGGACGCGATTCTCACGCAAGGATGACGCCGCCCTTGTCTCATCGATACGGATCAGCGGCTGGCCCACAGACACGGTCTCGCCTTCATGCACCAGGATCTCGGATACGATGCCACCATCGAGGGACTGGATGATCTGCACCTGACTGGAAGGGATGACCCGCCCTTCGCCACGCGTCACTTCATCGATCTCGGCGAATGCGGCCCAGATGATGATGGCCAGCAGCACGCCGCCGATCCAGTAGAGCATGCGGCGCGCGCGCAGTGGCGCCTGCTCCTCGAGCGCGATCTCGGCTTCCTCATGCCATTCGAGGTCATCCGGCGTGTGCTTGGAACTGAACATATCCAGCAATTTATGGACCGGCGCCGTGATCCATCTATGGCGACTGAAGAAATCATGGAGCTTACCCATGCGCTTGAACAGATCCTGACTCATACCGACTTCCCTACTCTGCCCGTGCGAAGCGCCTCGATGACTTGATCCTTGGCGCCGTCAGCGACGATCTTGCCGCCGTCGATGACGATGATCCTGTCGACCAGATCGAACAGCGATGAACGATGTGTGATGACCATCAGGGTCTTGCCAGCCGTGGCTTCGATCAGCCGCTTCTTGATGGCCTCTTCGCCCGAATGGTCCATGGCGCTGGTCGGTTCGTCCAGCAAGACGATGGCCGGGTTGGTGATCATCGCCCGAGCGATCCCCACGCCTTGCTTCTGGCCGCCGGACAGGGTTTCGCCACGCTCGCCCACCAGCATGTCAAAGCCTTTCGGATGCGCATTGATGAAGCCATCGATGCCGCCCATGCGCGCAGCCGCGAGCACCTGCTCGTCGTCCGCATGCGCCGCCGCTACGGCGATATTGTCGCGGATCGTGCCATAGAATAGATTGGTGTCCTGTTGCACGTAACCGATGCTGCGCCGCAATTCGGCGGGGTCGATCTGGCGCAGGTCGATGCCATCGACCATGACGGCGCCTTCCGTCGGCTCATAGAGGCCAAGGATCAGCTTATGCAAGGTGGTCTTGCCCGACCCCATGCGACCGAGGATGGCAACATGTTCGCCGGCGCGGATCTTGAAGCTCACCTCCTTCAGCGCATTCACTTCACTGCCCGGATAATTGAAACTCACTTCGCGGAACTCGATATCTCCGGCAAAGGATTTACGGGAGAGGAAGTTCGAATCGATCGGCCGTTCCACCGGCTTGTTCATAAGGTCGTCTAGCGAAGCGAGCGAGGTCGAGGAGTTATGGTATTGGGTCATCAAGCCGGCAGCCTGCGAGACTGGCGCCAGTGCACGACCGGAAAGCATGGAACAGGCGATGAGGCCACCCATGGTCAGTTCGCCCTCGATGACGAGATAGACGCCGAGCAGGACCATCATGACGTTGACCACTTGCTGCACGCCCATCGCGCCGTTGTTGATGGAGGTCGACAGCAGCTTCATCTTGCCACCGACCTCGGTGAGGAAGGCGGCACTCTTCTCCCACTTGCGCTGCATCTGGCCTTCGATACCCAGCGCCTTGACGGTTTCCAGCCCGACCAGGCTTTCGATCAGCGTGGCATTGCGAATCGCGCTGGCGCGGAACATCGTTTCCGAGATCTCGTGCAGGCGCGTCTGGACGCTGAGGGCGTAGATCAGCATGATGACCGCGCCAGTCAGTACGGGCAGGATCATGGGCCAGGAGATCCAGGCGATCACCAGCACGAAGATGAGCGCGAACGGGATATCGATCAATGTCGTGATGGTGGCGGAAGTGATGAAATCTCGAACGTTCTCGAAAGAGCGCAGATTCTGGGCGAACGAGCCGACGGAGTTCGGCCGCTGTTCGAGCTTGAGCCCCAGCACCTGCTCCATGATACGGCCGGAAAGCTTGATATCGACGCGGTGGCTGGCCCAATCGAGGAAATAGGCGCGCATGGTGCGCAGGGCAAAATCGGCGCTGATGACGACGACGATGCCGACCACCAGCACCCACAGGGTCTCCAGTGAACGATTGGGCACGATACGGTCGTACACGTTCATGGTGAACAGCGGCATCGCCAGCGCGAAAAGATTGATGAGGAACGCCGCCAGCATGATGTCCTGGTAGATCTTCGCGTTCTCAGCCAGAGTGCCCCAGAACCAGTGCTTGAGCTTGACGTTACCGACCGAAGGCGCGCGCTGGTCGAACAGGAATTTGGGTTTGGCTGCGATCGCGTAGCCGGAGTAGCGTTGCGCCAGTTCTTCCAGCGGCACCCGTACTTCGGCGTCACCCAGTTCGGGGAAGATCACGCGCGCGAACTTCCTCTGGTCATCCCAACCCAGTAGCAGGCAGGCGTCCTGTTCTTCCAGCAGCAGGATCACCGGCAGGAATTCGCCACGGATGGCCGAAAGCGGTCTCTTCAGGATATTGCTGACAAGGTTGGCCCGTGCCGCTGCACGCTTGACCAGGCCCGGCGAGAGCCGGCCTTCCTTGAGCGGCAGGCCGGCGATCAGGGCATCGCGGGAGATGGCGACCCCATTCATTCGGCAAACCACTAACAGGCATTCGAGTAACGTATCGGTGATGTCGTTTTGCATTCTTCTAAAAACCGTCTTTATTGTTTAGATGCAATATCCAAAACCATGCCCAGCGTGAACAGTCATGCACTGAATCGATTTATGTCAGTTTAGCTGATTTATCGATCCATGCCAGTGTCCGGCACAAGATTCGGCGTGAAATATGAAGCAAGTGGCAAGATGCGTGCCACATGGCTAGAGACGGAGATTTAGAAGTGACAGGGAAGTAGTGGAGGCGCGAGCCGGAGTCGAACCGGCCTAAACGGCTTTGCAGGCCGCGGCATA
>CAMLMA010000124.1 GCA_946481065.1 uncultured Nitrosomonadales bacterium | reverse complement strand
TGTCGGAGAGGAAGGCGGCCTTGACGTAGGCGGCGGCGTCGACACCAGCCGGGATGCGGTCGGTCAGGAGTTCGAGCAGCAGGGCTTCTTCGCCAGCTGGCGGGGACTTCAGGAGCTCGACTAACTCAGCGACCTGCTCGGCGTTCAGCGGCAACGGGGGCAGGCCTTCGGCAGCGCGGTCAGTAACGTGGGTGCGGTATTCGTTCAACATGGTTCTGGTTTCTATACGTAAAGGTTGAAAGCGATAAGGGTGATCATTGGGCGACGACCGGGATGCCGGCGATGGCCTGTTGTTCGATCTTCTTGCGCCATTCGGCCGGGCCGGTGTCGTGCACCGATCGGCCCGTGGAATCGACAGCCACTGTCACCGGCATGTCCTTGACCTCGAACTCGTAGATGGCTTCCATGCCGAGATCCTCGAACGCGACCACGCGCGAAGCCTTGATTGCCTTGGAGACGAGATAGGCTGCGCCACCGATGGCCATGAGATAGACGGAGCGATGCTGACGGATGGCCTCGACGGCTTCCGGGCCGCGCTCGGCCTTGCCGACCATGCCCAGCAGGCCGGTCTTCTCCAGCATCATGGCTGTGTAGCGATCCATGCGCGTGGCCGTCGTCGGGCCGGCAGGGCCGACCACTTCGTCGCGCACCGGATCGACCGGGCCGACGTAGTAGATGAACTTGTTGGTGAAATCGACGCCGGGCGGCAAACCCTTGCCTTGCTCGAACAGCTGGGCGATGCGGCGATGCGCGGCATCACGTCCGGTCAGCAGCTTGCCGTTGAGCAGCAACGTCTCACCCGGTTTCCAGGTCGCGACTTCCTCGTGCGTGACGGTATCGAGATCCACTTTACGTGCTTCGGCGCTCGGCGCCCATTCCACCTTGGGCCAATCGTCGAGATCCGGCGGATCGATGTAAGCCGGGCCGCTGCCGTCGAGCACGAAATGCGCGTGGCGCGTGGCGGCGCAGTTGGGGATGATGGCGACCGGCAACGAAGCCGCATGCGTCGGGTAGTCGAGGATCTTGACGTCGAGCACCGTGGTAAGCCCGCCCAGCCCCTGTGCGCCGATGCCGAGCGCGTTGACCTTGTCGAACAGCTCCAGACGCAATTCCTCGATGCGGTTCTGGGCGCCGCGCGCTTTCAGTTCATGCATGTCGATCGGCGCCATCAGCGATTCCTTGGCCAGCAACATGGCTTTCTCCGCGCTGCCGCCGATGCCGATGCCGAGCATCCCCGGCGGGCACCAGCCCGCGCCCATCTTCGGCACCACGTCCATCACCCAGTCGACGATGCTTTCGCCCGGATCGAGCATGGTGAATTTGGCCTTGTTCTCGGAACCGCCGCCTTTGGCCGCCAGCTCGACTTCCACCTTGTCGCCCGGCACCAGCGTCACATGCGTCACGGCAGGCGTGTTGTCGCGGGTGTTCTTGCGCGCCCCGGCCGGATCGTTGACGATGGAAGCCCTTAATGGGTTATCGGCATCGAGATAGGCGCGGCGTACGCCTTCGTTGACCAGCTCTTCCAGGCTGCGTGTCGTGTTCCAGCGTACGTTCATGCCCACCTTGACGAAGGCGACGACGATCCCGGTATCCTGGCAGATCGGCCGCTTGCCTTCGGCGCACATGCGCGAGTTGGTCAGGATCTGCGCGATGGCGTCCTTCGCCGCCGGTGACGCTTCACGCGCGTAGGCCTCGCCCAGCGCCGTGATGTAATCCTGCGGGTGGTAATAGGAGATGTATTGCAGCGCCGCCGCGATACTCTCGATGAAATCCTGTTCCTGGATGGTCTGCATAATCTTCAAACTGAATTATCTGCTGGCCGAATCATCTGGTCGATCTGGCCGTGGCGATCGCAGGCTTGATCTCGCGCCGCAGGATCTTGCCATTCTTGGTTCTTGGGAAGTCCTTGGCCAGGTAGACCGTCTTCGGCGCCTTGTAGGCCGCGAGATGTTCGCGCCCGAAGGCCGCCAGTTCGTCGGCGGTCGCCGTCGCGCCGGGCTGAAGGATAGCATACGCCACCACCAGCACCTTGTCCTTCTCGATCTCTTCCGCCACCGCCGCGCAGTCGGCCACGGCCGGGTGGGACTTCAATACACGCTCGATCTCGTAGGGCGAGACGCGGTAGCCGAAACTCTTGATGATGTCGTCCTTGCGGCCGAGGAACCAGATATAGCCGTCCTCGTCGTAGCGCGCGTAATCGCCCGTGAAGAACCAGCCGTCATGACGCAATTTGGCCGTCTCTTCCGGCAGTTGCCAGTATTCGAGGAACAGGCCGGGATCGCTCTCCGGCACGCAGATCATGCCCTCCTCGCCCGGCTTCACAGGTTTCAGCGTCTCCGGATCGAGCAGCTTGATGTCATGTCCGGGTTGCGGGAACCCGGCGGAGCCCGGCCGGATCGGCCGCGACTTGGTCTGGCACAGGTAATACGAGAACTCGGACATGCCGACCGCTTCGTAGATATCCATGCCGAAGCGTTCGCGCCATTGCATCAGCACCTCGTCCGACAGGTGTTCGCCCGCACTCATGCAATGCCGCAGGCTGGGCACGTCCACTTTGCTGAAGGTGCTCTTCTGGATGACCTGGCGATAGATGGTCGGCACGCCGATGAAGATGGTGGCGTTGTGCTTGGCGATCAGGCGCGGCCAGGTATTGGCGTCGTTCTTGCCCTCGAAGACGATGACGGTCTTGCCCATGGATAACGGGTCCATGAGGCCGGTACCCAGCACATAGGTCCAGTTGAACTTGCCGGAATGCATGATGCGGTCGCCATCGTCACTGAAATCGAACCAGTAACGGGCTGCCGGCAGGCGGCCGATCAGCGCGCGGTGGGCATGCAGCACGCCCTTGGGATAACCGGTGGTGCCCGAGGTATAGACCAGGTAGGCAGGATCGTCGGCCCGGGTACGATGCGCCGGACCCCAGCTCCCGATGGCGTCGAGCGCCTGCGCCAGGTCACGCACCTGCAGGCCTGCCACGTCGATGACTTCGCCTGGCCCCGTGAGCAACACGTGCTTGAGATTGGCACAGCCCTGCAGCTTGTCGTGCAGGTCGCGCCACATGGCCTTGTCGGTCACCAGCACCGTGGCGGCTGAATCCTTGGCGAGATAGAGCACCTCTTCCGCAGTGAGCAGCGTCGAGGTCGGCACCGAGATGGCACCGCGCTTCATGGCGCCGAGGAATGCGATCGGGTAATCGAGCGAATTCGGCAAGCGGATCAGCACGCGATCACCGGCATTGACCTTGAGGTTATGCAGCAACTGGGCGAAACGGCTGGTCCGCTCCGCCAGCTGGCCGAAGGTGATCTCGGAGGTGCCGCGCTCGTCATCCTCGACGATCATCGCCAGGCGCTGCTCGGCTGGCTTGCCGAGATGCACGTCGGTGCAGGCGACGCCGATATTGAAATATTCCGGCACCTGCCAGACCCACGGCTCAAAAGGCTTCAACGCTGTCTTCGTGATCATTTGCTCTGCACCCATCTTGCTTCTCCTGGACTTTTAGTCCGCTCAATTTTCTGGTTGATGAGAAAACAGGTCTGGACTAGGCGCGCTTGCGTAGACAGTACATATCCGTACGGCAAGCAAGCGCAACAACGTCCAGGCTTTTTCTCTCATCAACATTTAGAGAATGACGCCGTATGGCCAATTCTGGCGTATCACCTGTGCCGGCAACTGCTGCAGCACCGTGATGGCGAACGCCGTATCCTCTTCGCTCAACGCCCGCAGGGCATGGGCGCGCAACAGGGTCTGCAAGGCCTTGCCGAACATCGGCGGATCGAGCATCTCGCCCTCGAACTTGATGGCGCCGCCGAGCAAGGCATCGGCCTCGATCGCCGCTTTCAGTACGTTGATCTTCTGCCGGATCTCGGTCGGCGACGGCACATAGGCCACCTTGCACAGGTGGATGTGTGCCGGATGGATGACCTGCTTGCCGGTGAGGCCCATCGCCGCTTCCTGCACCGCATGCTTGTAGACGATGCGCGATTCGTTCTCGCCATGCAGGTCGAGCCAGCGGCGCACGTCATGCGGTTCGACGAACTTCTCCGGCATGCTGCTGGAGCCGATCAGGGTCTCGACCCCGCCGATCACGCCCTTACCGGCGATACGCGCCTCGAACATGATCTGGTTGAGGAAATAGAACAGCTCTTCCGTCCAGTTCTGCGGCGTGATGCTGATGCCCATCGCCTTGGAGAAATCATGGATACCGAACACCACATGACGCACGGTGGAATACTGCATGAGGTCCGGCGCGATCTTGAGCGACTTCGGGTGCTCGATGATGGGCTGGATGGTGATCTTGCTGTTGAGGTTGACCAGCAGGTTCGACAGGTCGCGCACTTCCGGCGCGCCATAGGCCTCGCCCGCCTTCGACAGCATGATGACGTCGATGTAGTCGGCCATGTCGCGCACCATGTCCATATCGAGCTCGTATTCATCGGTACGGAAGGGATTGACGCGGATGGCGACCGTCACCCTCGGATGCTTTTCCCGTAGCAGCGGCAACTCCTGGCGTAACAGCGTGCGGCTCATCTCCTTCTGGCGGCAGCCGTCCTCCAGGTCGAAGATCAGCGTATGGGCATTGGTGTTGTGCGCATGCTTCTTCATGCGCTGCGACGCCTGCTGCAGGTCCTCGTAGATGCCGAGCGAGGGCGCGTATTTCACCGGCGGATAATAGAGCTGGATGCCCGGCCAGAGATCGCCCAGCACACTGGGGTTGAACACGTGGCAGTATTCCCCGTTGTGGTAGTGGTGTTCCATTGTCGCAGTCGGCTTGTTCATGGTTTCCGTCCTGTTCCTGTCGTTCGTTTATCCAGGCTTTTCAGCCCAGACACAACCTGTGTTTCTTCAAGGTCTCCAGCACGCGCATCTGCGCGGCGTCCTCCAGCGTCATCCTGCCGCTGACCAGATCCCAGAGATCGTTATCCTCATACGCCAGCAGGCGGATGAAGGCTTCGGCCTCGTCTTCCGTCAGCGACGCGTAGCTCTGCTCGACGAAGACGCGCAGCACGATATCCAGCTCCAGCAGGCCCCTGCGGCAACGCCATAGCATGCGTCCGGCTTCGATGGTCATGGCACGCGCTTGATGCTGATCTGCCTGCCGGGCTTGCCTGCCGCAGGCGCCTTGAGGCCACCGGATTTGAGGCCTTTCATCTTCAGCTCCTTGATCTTGCTGATGGCTTTGGCCGGGCTCAGTCCCTTGGGACAGACATCGACGCAATTCATGATGTTGTGGCATTTGTAGAGGCGGTATGGGTCCTCGAGGTTATCGAGGCGCTCATCCAGCGCCTGGTCGCGGCTGT
>CAMLMA010000123.1 GCA_946481065.1 uncultured Nitrosomonadales bacterium | reverse complement strand
GCATTACTATTGTTATTAGCTTTTAAATATATATTTAATCTATTAGATAAATAGGCTTCAAAAACATGAATATCAAAATCAATCGCGAGACACTGCTCAAGCCTTTATCTGCCGTCAGCAGCATTGTCGAGAGACGTCATACGCTACCCATCCTGTCCAATCTGTTGCTGGAAGCCAAACAGGACAAGATCATGCTGACTGCAACCGATCTTGAAATGCAGATTTCTCTGGCGACGCCGATCAGCACCGGCGGGGAGTTGTCGACCACGGTCTCTGCCAAGAAGCTGCTCGATATCTGTCGAGCCTTGCCAGAAGATGCCGAGATCACCATGACGACGCAGGATAGCCGCATACAGGTCAGGGCTGGCAAGAGCCGGTTCAATCTGCAAACCTTGCCGGCAGCCGATTATCCGCTGATGAGCAAGGCGACAGCCAGCAGCCATGCAGTGATCAGGATCGGTCAAGGCACACTCAAACGATTGTTCAAGCAAGTTGAGTTCGCCATGGCGCAGCAGGATATTCGCTACTATCTCAACGGGTTACTGTTTGAAGTGAACGCTAACAAACTCAATGTCGTGGGCACCGATGGCCATCGCTTGAGTTTCACATCCACTGAACTGGACCAGAACTATGAGAAGCAGGAGCTGATCCTGCCACGCAAGACCGTCATCGAACTTATCAAGCTTCTCGACGACAGCGAAGAAGAGGTGACCATAGAAGTCGGTACCGGTCAGGTCAATTTCAGCTTTGGCGAGATCCGGCTGATCACCAAGGTCATCGACGGCAAGTTCCCCGATTACACGCGCGTCATCCCGGTCGGTCACAAGAACAGTTTCAGCGCGGACCGATTGAATATCCTGCTTTCCATGCAGCGCGCATCCATCCTGTCGAATGAGAAATACCGCGGTATCCGCATGGTGCTGGGCCAGGACAATCTACGTCTGATCAGCACCAATAGCGAACAGGAAGAGGCCGAGGAAGACCTGGAGATCAGCTACGCAGGCGACCCGCTCGATATCGGTTTCAACGTCACTTACATGATCGATGTGTTGAACAACGTCGATAGTGAAAATGTCGTGTTCTCCTTCGCTGATGCCAACAGTAGCTGTCTGGTGACGGTACCAGGCAACGACAGCTATCGTTACGTCGTGATGCCGATGCGCATCTGACCAGCAACGACCCCTTAAGCAATGTTCCACGTGAAACCACGAGAAGACTAGGCAATGACACAGAAAAACACAGACTACAACTCAGATAGCATCAAGATCCTGGAAGGCCTGGATGCGGTGCGCAAGCGTCCGGGTATGTATATCGGCGATACCTCCGATGGTAGCGGTTTGCACCACATGGTGTTCGAAGTGCTGGATAACGCCATCGACGAAGCCCTGGCGGGTCACTGTGACGATATCAAGGTCATCATCCACCCGGATAATTCCATCAGCATCTCCGATAATGGTCGTGGCATCCCTACCGACATCAAGGACGATGACAAGCACGAGCCCAAGCGCTCAGCCGCCGAGATCGTCATGACCGAGCTGCATGCCGGTGGCAAATTCGACCAGAACTCCTACAAGGTCTCTGGTGGTCTCCACGGTGTCGGGGTATCTGTGGTCAATGCCTTGTCAGACTGGCTCAAGCTCAAGATCTACCGCAATGGACAGGTCCATCAGATGGAGTTCCAACGCGGGGTACCGGTTTCTCCACTGGCAGTGACCGGGGTCACCGAGAAGCGTGGCACCGAAGTGCATTTCCTGGCCTCGGTCGAGACCTTTGTGCTGGTTGAATACCATTTCGAGATCCTGGCCAAGCGTATCCGCGAGCTTTCGTTCCTCAATAATGGGGTGAAGATAGAGCTGATCGACCAGCGTACCGGCAAGAGCGAAAACTTCGCTTACTCCGGCGGTGTGAAGGGCTTCGTCGAATACATGAATCGCAGCAAGACCGTGCTGCACCCCAAGACCTTTTATGCCATGGGCGAGAAGGATGGCATGACCGTCGAAGTGGCTATGCAGTGGAACGATTCCTACAGCGAAACCGTGCAGTGCTTCACCAACAACATCCCGCAACGCGATGGCGGCACGCACCTGACGGGTTTACGCACAGCGATGACGCGCACCCTCAACAATTACATCGAACAGAACGATCTTGCCAAAAAAGCCAAGGTCGACACCACGGGCGATGATATGCGTGAAGGCATCACCTGCGTGCTCTCGGTGAAGGTACCGGACCCCAAGTTCTCGTCGCAGACCAAGGATAAATTGGTGTCTTCAGAAGTGCAGCCGGTCGTCTCCGAGGTTGTGGCAGCGAAACTGGCGGATTTCCTGCTGGAGAACCCGATCGATGCCAAGATCATCTGCGGTAAGATCGTCGAAGCCGCGCGCGCGCGCGAGGCAGCCCGCAAAGCCCGCGAAATGACCCGTCGCAAAGGCGTGATGGATACCATGGGCCTGCCGGGCAAGCTTGCTGATTGCCAGGAAAAAGATCCGGCATTGAGCGAACTCTACCTGGTTGAGGGGGATTCCGCCGGTGGCTCAGCCAAACAGGGCCGTGATCGCAAATTCCAGGCGATCCTGCCGCTCAAGGGCAAGATCCTCAACGTCGAAAAAGCACGTTTCGACAAGCTATTGTCCTCACAGGAGATCGCCACACTGATCACGGCGCTGGGGACGGGCATCGGCAAGGATGATTTCAGTGCCGAGAAGCTGCGTTACCACCGCATCATCATCATGACCGACGCGGACGTCGACGGCGCGCATATCCGTACTTTGCTACTGACCTTCTTCTACCGCCAGATGACCGAGCTGGTCGAGCGGGGTCATGTCTATATCGCTCAGCCGCCGCTGTACAAAGTCAAACAGGGTAAGGACGAGCGCTACCTAAAAGACCAGCAGGAACTCGATCAATACCTGTTGCAATCGGCCCTCAAGGGCGCCGAACTGCTGACGCACGAAGGAGGCGAAACCCTCACCGGTGAACCGCTGGCGGAGATCGCGAAGCAGATGGTGCTGACCGAAGCGGTGATCCGCCGCATCGCGGCGCTCTATGACGAAAGCGTGTTGCGTGCGTTGCAAGATCTTGGCGAGATCAGCCTTGTGGATGAAGCCGGCGCCGAATCAGCGGCATCCAAACTGCGGCCCATCCTGGGCGCTATCGGTTCTGAAGTGCTGGTGGCTTATGACCAGGAGACCGGAGCCTACCGGCTCGAAGTGAATAAATACGTGCATGGCAATTTGCAGTCCTGCGTGATCGATGAAGAGTTCCTGGGCAGTGGCGACTACCGTCAGATCAGCCGCATTTCGGCCATGCTCAACGGTCTTCTAGGCAAGGGCGCCACGATCAAGCGAGGCGAGAAACAGCAAGCGATCGCCACTTTCAAGGAAGCGCTCGACTGGTTACTGGACGAGGCCAAGCACAATCTGGGGATCCAGCGTTACAAAGGTCTCGGCGAGATGAACCCGGAACAGCTGTGGGAAACCACCATGGATCCCAAGGTGCGCCGGCTGCTCAAGGTACAGATCGACGATGCGATCGCTGCCGACGAGATCTTCACGACACTCATGGGCGACCAGGTGGAGCCGCGTCGCGCTTTCATCGAGACCAACGCGCTCGGTGCCAGTAACCTGGACGTCTAGCCAGCGATGACTTTGAGTGAGTTGCGCTTTATTGTCGCGGTAGCGCGCGAACGCAATTTCAGACGCGCGGCAGAAAAATGCTTTGTCAGCCAACCCGCCTTGAGTCTCGCTGTAAAAAAGCTTGAAGAAGAATTAGGCCTCACACTGTTCGAGCGTAGCCGCACGGATATCAGCATGACTCCGATCGGCGAGCAAATCGTCGAGCAAGCGACACGAGTGCTGGAAGAGGCAAACCGGATCAAGGAGATCGCCCGGCAGGGCAACGATCAGCTTAGTGGACCGATAAAACTCGGGGTCATTTATTCCGCAGGGCCTTACCTGTTGCCCGAGATCATTCCCATCCTGCGGCGTACCGCCCCGGATATGCCGCTGGACGTGGAAGAGAACCTGACCCATGTGCTGGAGACGCAGCTGCGTAACGGCGTGATCGACGCCGCCATCGTCGCCTTGCCTTTCGATATCCCGGGTATCCAGGTCCAGCCCTTGTATGACGAATCCTTTGTCGTCGTGGTCCCAGCCGACCATTCCTGGGCGGCGCGCAGATCCATCCACCCGGATGAGCTGGCCGAACAAAAGGTCTTGCTGTTGAACAGCGGCCATTGTTTCAGCAATCAGCTGATTCAGGCATGTCCGGATCTGACTCGCAAAGGGGAGGTGTTGCAGGGTAACTCACTGGAAACCATCAGGAACATGGTGGCGTCCAACTTGGGGATAACGGTATTACCGTGCAGCGCGACGGTGGAACGTTACCAGAACCCCTTGATCAAGGCGATCCCGTTCCAGCAGCCAATCCCGTCACGCAGGATGGCGTTGGCATGGCGCAAGAGTTATGGGCGGGAGAAAGCGATCGAATGTCTGGTGGAAGCGATCCGGCAGATCGATTCGGATTGCATGAAGCCGGTGAAGCAAAACAAAAAGGAGGCCTAGGCCTCCTTTTTTAGTCTATCTGCAGTCGCTTAGCGGTTGCAAACGTACATGGTAACTTCGAAACCGAAACGCATTTCAGTAGCAGCTGGCTTGGTCCACATGGCGTTATCTCCTAAATGTTTATTGATCGAGACCAACGAAGTCGACCTCTGATGGACACATAGTACAGAAGCGCATGGCAAGCCGCGTCCGCATACTCATGAATACGGCCTAATGAAAATCATGAGATGGCATGTTGCGAATCAAACATGAAAGAGCAAGACAGGCTAAGGGTAGCTTAGATAGACCCGGTAGCCGGAGACATCGACATCGCTGGAGGTCAAGGCCAGCTTGATTTGTAGCTCTTCCCCTGGCGCAATGCCAGCGTTCACGTCGCGACCCTTATTCAGATATTCGGCGGCCGTGAAAGCGCGCCGCAGCACCGGGCGGTCGTTCCTGTCGGTAAGCGTGAGCTCAAGTAAAGGATAAGCCTGCGCGTACGGCGCATTGTTGATGAGCAGTGTGCTCAATCGAATGACGTCCTCGTGCTCCGCATCTTCCTGTAGATCCGAATCATCGATCACCAGCTGATCGATATTACGTGGCAAATCGACCTTGCAGCCGACGAAGGAGCACGTAGAAACGAGGAAAGGCTTGAGTTCAGGCCACTGTGTCGACAAGGGCGTCCGCATGAAATATAACACCTGCACAATCCCGGTCATCAATAACAGTAGCGCGAACACATAGTATGGCCAGGTGATCTTGCGTCTGCCTGCAATACGCTTTTTGGATTTCACCTCACCGAAGATGCCGGGCGTCTCGGCCGGCTTCGCCACAGGCGATGGTGTAAGCCTGGCGGGAGCGACGTCGGGTGCGGCGGCGGTTAGGGGTGCTGGCTGCGGGG
>CAMLMA010000122.1 GCA_946481065.1 uncultured Nitrosomonadales bacterium | reverse complement strand
TCTCGCTGGAATCCGCGCTGTATACCGAAGGCAAGGTCGAAAAGACCGTACAGGCACTGATCGCCAGCGGCCATACCTACGAGCAGGACGATGCCCTGTGGCTGCGCACCACCGAGTTCGGCGACGACAAGGATCGCGTCATGCGCAAGAAGGAGGGCGGCTATACCTATTTCGTGCCGGACGTCGCCTACCATGTCGACAAGTGGCAGCGCGGTTTCATGCGCGTCATCAACGAGCAGGGCGCCGATCACCACAGCACCATCACCCGCGTGCGTGCCGGTTTGCAGGCGCTCGATATCGGCATCCCCAAGGGCTGGCCGGACTACGTGCTGCACCAGATGGTCACCGTGATGCGCGGTGGCGAAGAGGTCAAGCTGTCCAAGCGCGCCGGTAGCTATGTCACCCTGCGCGACCTGATCGAGGAGGTCGGCTGTGACGCGACGCGTTATTTCCTCGCTGCGCGCAAGGGCGATTCGCAACTGGTGTTCGACATCGATCTCGCCCGCGCGCAGACCAACGACAATCCGGTGTATTACATCCAATATGCACATGCGCGGCTGTGCAGCGTGCTGAGCCAATGGGGCGGCGATACCAGCCAGTTGCAGGATATCGATCTCGCGCCGCTGCAAAGCCCTTACGAAGCGGCGCTGCTGCAGCGCCTGAGCGAATTCCCGGAGATCGTCGCGCACGCCGCCAACGAACTGGCGCCGCATCACATCGCCACCTATCTCAAGGAATTGGCCAGCGACTTGCACAGTTATTACAATGCCGAGAAATTCCTGATCGAAGACGAACCGCTCAAGCTGGCGCGGATGTCGCTGGTCACGGCGACGCGCCAGGTATTGCGCAATGGCCTCGAGCTCTTGGGCGTCAGCGCGCCGGAAAAAATGTAACGGCTGCAACTAAGCCGAATAAAACCATCTAAGACTTATCACGAGGAGAGATTGTGAGCCGAGACTATAAACCCGCTCCCGCCAGAGGGGGTTCAAGCAGCAAAGGTAGCCCGTTTCTCACGGGGCTCCTGGTCGGCCTGTTACTGGGCGTAGGCCTGTCGGTTGGCGTGGCTGTGCTGGTCAAGGGCAGCGGAAGTCCATTCGTCTCCAAAGTGACCCAGGCCCCCAAGATCGAAGGCAGTGCGGACGATGCGAATGCCGACGCCAGCACGGACGCGATCCCCAAGGACGAGAACCTGGACGCGCAGGGCAAGCCGCGCTTCGATTTCTACACCATCCTGCCGGGCACCGAGAGCAAGGTGACGGAGCAGGAGATCAAGCAGAAAGAGACCGAAGCGCAGAAGGACGTCAAGTCGACGGATGCCTATTTCCTGCAGGTCGGCGCTTTCCAGACCGAACAGGAGGCTGACAACATGAAAGCCAAGCTGGCCCTGCTCGGCATCGAAGCTATCGTGCAGACTGCGGCCATCCCGGATAAGGGTACCTGGCACCGCGTGCGTGTGGGTCCTTTCGGCGATCTGGAGCAGATCAACAAGACGCGCGCCGAATTGGTGAAGAACGGTTTCAAGACGGACCTCATCAAGATCAACACCGTGGCTGCGCGATAGGCGTGGCGATGCATGTCAGCCTTGCACGCCCCTCAGGCGTTGAGGCAGTGCCGAACGATATATTTCGCTTAATCAATGAAGGATGAATAACATGAAGAAACTCCTGGCTGCGCTGATGCTGATGCTTTCCACCAGCGTGATGGCTGACCCGCAGGTCGGTATCGAATTCGACCGCACCACGCAAGTGATCCCGACAGACAATCCGGCCAAGATCGAAGTCATGGAGATCTTCTGGTACGGCTGCCCGCATTGCTACCATCTGGAACCGCAACTGGCGGCATGGGTGAAGAAGCTGCCGGGCGACGTCTATTTCAAGCGTGTGCCCGGTCTGCCGCGTCCTGACTGGGCGCCGATGGCCAAAGCCTACTATGCGATGGAAACCCTGGGCCTGCTGGAAAAGCTGCATACGCCGCTGTTCGAAGCGATCCACAAACAGCACGTGCTGCGCCCAAACGATGAGGCCGGCACCATCGACTGGCTGACCAAACAGAGCGGCCTCGATCGCAAGAAGGTCGAAGAGGCGTACAACTCGTTCTCGATCAACACCAAGCTCAACCGCGCCGCGCAGATCTTCCGCGCTTCCGGCGCGACCGGCGTACCTTCGCTGGTCATCGACGGCAAATACATCACCTCCAGCACCATGGCCGGCGGTAACGTCGAGGCGCTGAAGGCTGCCGATTACATCATCGACAATGTCCGCCAGGACCGGGCCGGCAAGAAGTAGCCCCGGCACCCTGTCAGACCAGACGACCCGCTGATGAGCACGCTCGCAGCGGGTTTTTTATCGTGAGGGCTTGAGTCATGCGTGTTTTCATCACGGGTGCGTCCACCGGCATAGGCCAGGCGCTAGCCCGGCATTACGCGGCGCGCGGCGCGGTACTTGGCCTGGTGTCGCGGCGCCAGACGTTGCTCGATACCTTGGCGGCGTCGCTGCCGACAGAAGCTGCCTGTTATGCGCTGGATGTGCGTGACGCCGACGCCATGGCGGCGGCAGCGCGGGATTTTATTGAACGCTTTGGCCTACCGGATATCGTGATCGCCAATGCCGGCGTCAGCCGCGGCACGCTGACGGAACATGCCGAGGATACGGCTGCCTTCAAGGCCATCCTGGAGACCAACGTGCTGGGCATGCTGCATACTTTCCAGCCTTTCGTGCCAGGCATGATCGACCGCGGCGATGGCAGCCTGGTCGGCATCGCCAGCGTGGCCGGTATCCGGGGATTGCCAGGGGCAGGCGCTTACAGCGCATCCAAGGCAGCGGCCATCAGCTATCTGGAAAGCCTGCGCGTCGAGATGCTGGCGCACGGCATCGCTGTCACCACTATCGCACCCGGCTATATCCGTACGCCCATGACCGATGCCAACCCGTATCGCATGCCGTTCCTCATGGAGGCGGACGTGGCTGCCGACAAGTTCGCCAAGGCCATCGCGCGCAGGCGCCGCTTCGTCGTCATCCCCTGGCAGATGGGCATCGTCGCCCGCTTGATGCGGCTGATCCCTGCTTGGCTGTGGGACCGGCTGGCGAAGGACGCCCCGCACAAACCACGCGATCCGCAGTGATCAAGGCCCAGTGATCAAGGCGCGCCGGTCAAAGGCGCAGTAGCGCTGGGCGTAGCAGCCATATCGGCCGCCCCATCGCCCGCATGGTGCATCCGCCATAGATCGAGGTAGCGTTCGGACTGGTTGAGCAGGTTCTCGCTCATATCCTCGTACTCGCCTGGCGGCGGCAGGGGCATGGTGTTCGACAGGGCGCTGTAGCCGAGGCCGAGCTTGCCGCCTTCGACCTCGAAGCCGATGAATTCGAGGATGGTCGGCAGCATGTCGAAATGCACGATGGCATCCCGGTTCTTGGCATGCGGCTGGATCGAGATCAGGCGATTGTAGACATAACGCATAGCGGTCGGCTCAAGCTTGTCCTCGTAGACCGGGTTCCACATCGCAAGATGGTCGCCCATGATCACCACATTGGTGTCCTTGAGATAGCCGCGCTTGCGCATGAACTGCACGAACTCGGCGACCTGGTTGGCCGAGCACTGCACCACATCCTCGAACACGCGCGCGCCGCGATGCTTGCATAGCTGTGACAGATGCCCCCATGGGCCGTGGGTATCGATGGTGGAAAGCGTGAGGTTGAACGGCTGCCCGGCCTGATGCAACTGGTCGAGCTTGCCTCTGGCGCGCGCCAGGAGGGCATCGTCGAACAAGCCCCATTCGTTCAGCTCTTCATGCGCTTCGCCGCTGCGTAGCTCATCGCGCCCGTAGACTTCGTCGTAATGATGGTCCTGGAAGAACATGCCCTTGCCCGAAAAGTCCTTGCCGTCGCCGCCCATGTAGACGTTGCGATACCCGTAGCGATGCAGGATATCGCCGAGGCAGACAGCGCTGGGCAGGAAGGTCTTGATATTCTGGCCTTGCGCATTGCCGTCATAGAGGCTGACGCTCTTCAGCGGGATCGCGCATTGCGAGGCGGTCATGCCGGCGATGGTCCAGCCGGTCCCCGGCGCCTGGCGGAATGCGGCGAAACTGAGCCCGCCGAGCTGGTCGAGCCCCGCCAGCAGGTTGCGCTGGAACAAGGCCGGCTGCCGGTAGGTGTTCTCCAGGCTTTCGACATAGATGAGTACCAGGTTACGCGGCTGCACCGGCGTGATATTGACCTGATCGGGATAGACGTAATGCTCGGCGAAATAATCCTTGCCGAACTGATGATGCAGGAACGCCAGCACGGAGAACTGCGCGCCAAAATACAGCGCGCTGGCCGTGAACACATAGATCGGCGCGCGATGGCTGATCAGCCAGTAGATGAGCTTGAGGACGCGTTTGGCCGAGCGGTTGACGATCGAAGCGGCCGGATAGATATGATGCCGGGCGGTGTGCGTGAGGTAGGCGCCGATCGCGGATTCGGTCGCCACCAGACAAAACGCCACCACCGTCGGTAGCAGTATGGCGGTCAGTACAAAGGTGCGGATCAGTTGGGCATCGGTATCGACCAGGCCATCCATGCCGAACTGCAGGTGGTATAGCACCTGGTCGAGCGGCGGCTCGCCGAAGTTGTCGCTGGTCCACCAGCCGAAGCAGACGAAGAAGAACGACACCGCATACAGCAGGAAACGCAGCAGCAGTCGCAAGCCATGCCGGTACTTGTGCAGATGGGGTTGCGCAGACGCCTGTGCTGCCATGCCTCGAATCCCTGCCGCCGATTAAAAGGCGTTAAGTTACACCAATATGACAGCAGTGTCTGGACGCCACGCATCATGGCGAACGCGATCACTTGCCGCCGATGTGGTACAGCACCTCTTCTTCGCCCGCCAGCTTGCCGGTGACGGCATCGACTTCGATCTCGGTGAACCTGCCGTCGCTACGCTCGATGATGAATTCATAGGAGATCTCGCCGTCGTCCTCGATATCGTATTCGGTGTTGATCACCTTGCCCGGATATTGGGCGAGCGCAGCCTGTGTCGCCGCTTCGCGGCTGATCCTGGCTTTGCTGTGGAATTCATCGCTATGTTCATGGATCTCGCGCTCGACCCGGTTGATCTTGCCGGTCGTGGCGTCGCATTCCACTTCCCAGTGATTGCCGTCGAGCCCCTTGATATCGAGTTCATACTGGCGCTTGCCGTCTTCGATCTCGGCGCTCAGCGATTTGATCTTGCCCGGATGCATCGCCAGCGACGCTTTCACGCACGCGTCAAGCGCCATGGGTTCTGCGGCCGATGCTGCGGCCGGTAGCAACAAGGTCATCACACCTGCCAAAAATGCCTGTTTCATGGTTTCACCTCCCGATCAAAAGTCCCATTAAAGAAGATTCAGCCTGCGCCTGCTTTAACTTGCGTCAAATATCCGTGGATTCGTCATGCGCGCCGCACCTCATGCAGTCATGCCAA
>CAMLMA010000121.1 GCA_946481065.1 uncultured Nitrosomonadales bacterium | reverse complement strand
GATGCCCTGCACCAGGTGCAGCAATTCCATCATGAAGTGATAGACATAGACCGCTTGCGCGACGATCAGCCCCAGGTAGAGCGGCAGTTGCAGCCAGCGGCTGCCGAACAGGATCGTGCTCATGGTGCTCAGGCGGGCGTTGCTCGGGGTGGTTTGCATGTATGTCCTTATCGAAAAATGCGTGCGTATTATACCGGGCGGAGGCTACGCGTCATCACCGCTGAGCTCGCCAGCTCTTGCAACCTTGCCTCGACGCGTTGCAGTACGTCGTCCCAATCGTCGTGTGCGGTCTGGTTGAAGATGCGCATGCCCGGATACCAGGGGCTATCCTCGCGTTCGTACATCCAGCGCCAGTCACCGGCGTAGCGGTTGAGCAGCCAGACTGGCTTGCCGAGCCCGCCAGCGAGATGGGCTACCGCTGTGTCGACACTGATGACGAGATCGAGGTTGTCGATCAGGGCCGCGGTATCGGCAAAATCGGAGATCTCCGGCATCCAGTCGATCAGAGACGTCGGAGCTGTCGCGCCATCCGCATCTTCCGCACGCCGCTCCTTCTGCAGGCTGACCCAGGTGACGCCTTTCACATGCAGCAGCCCGGCGAATTTTGTCAGCGGGATGCTTCTCTGCCGATCGTCGCGGAGGCGGCTGCCGCCGGCCCATACCAGTCCGACGCGCAGCCCGCTGGCACTTGACGCCTGCAAGCGTTCTGCCCAATGCTGTACCCGGTTGGTGGGCGAACGCAGATAGGGCAGCTGATCGGGGATGTTGTCAGGGGTGGTGCCGAACGCCAGCGGCATGGACATGATGTAGCAGTGGAAATCCCAGGCGCTATGGTCGTTGGGCAAGGCCTTGCGCACCTCGATGTTGGCGTAAGCGCAGAAGGAACCTGCCAGGATGTTATAGAGCGCCGCCGGGCAGAATAAGGTGACCTGGGCGAAACGGGCTGCCGCCAGCGGCAGGTAGCGCACGAACTGCAGATTGTCGCCCAGGCCCTGTTCGCAAAAGACCAGCAGCCGGGCGTCGGCCTTGACCGGTTCGCCCTGCCAGTGGGGCAGGTTGGTGTCGGTTTTGTGCACCATGCCTTGCAAGGCGAAATTGGAACCCTGCCAGCGATGCTCATAGTAGCGCCAGCCTTCGGGCCATTCGCCATTGAACAGCAGCGCCAACGCCAGCCCCATGTACGCGGCATGATATGTGGGGTCAGCGGCGATGGCGCGGCGGAAGAGGTCGATCGCTTCCGTGACCCGATGCATGTCGAGCAAGGTCGCCCCGAGGTTGTTCAGCAGCTCGGCGTTGCCGGGCTGGATCGCCAGCGCGGATCCAAAGGTGGCGATCGCCTGTTCGAAGCGTCCGAGATGTTTGCAGGTGACAGCCATACCGTTGAGAGCGGGCACATAGCCCGGGTCTAGCTTCAGGGCACGCTGGTAATCGTCCAGCGCGGTCTCCAGTTGGCCCAGCCGCATGTGCGCGGTGCCGAGGTTGGTCCGGGCTACGATGAAATCCGGGCTTAGGCTCAGCGCCTGCCGATAATACGTGGCCGCCGCCGCATAGAGTCCGCTAGTCAGCAGTATCGCCGCCAGTTTGTGCAAGGCCAGTGCGCGATCCTGGCGTGTGGTGAGGCATTGCTGAAAATGCCCAGCGGCGGTGTGGATCGCCGAGACGGCCCGCGTGAGATCGGCTGGCCAGGCATCGTCGCGTACGTCCTGCAGCGCTGGCAGCGTATCTCCCGGTGTGGCCTTTTGTTCCGATAGCAGACGCGCGACTTGCGACATCATGCGTGCCAGGCCGGCATCACGCGTCGTTGGCCGCACTGCTGCAGCGGCTTGCGCCAGTGCATCCGCCTGACCCGAACAGAACAGTGCGACCAGGTGTTGGGCTACCCCTTCTGCCGGGGAGGTCAGTGCGGGCCCGGGCGGACTGGCGGAGATGACGGTGGTGCCATGACCGGATGCGTCCGCTGCGGTGTCCGGCGAGGCGGGGTAAAGCGTATCCAGCGCTTGCGCCACACGGGTGATCACCTCTTGCCACTGACCCGCTATGCGCTGATGGAAGATGCGCATGCTGCCGTACCAGGGCGAGCTATCTTCGTGCCCGACCCAGCGCCAGTCGCCTGCGTAGCGGTTGAGCAGCCATACCGGTTTGCCCATGGCGCCGGCCAGATGCGCGACAGCGGTATCGACCGAGATGACCAGATCCAATTGTGCGATGAGCGCCGCAGTGTCGGCAAAGTCCCTGACCTCGGGCATGAAGTCGATGACCAGCGGCCGCAGGCTCTCCGGCATGACGCCATGGGTCTTGGTATCCGCTTTTTGCAGGCTGAACCAGCGGTAGCGCGTATCCGCGAGCAAGCCGATCAGGAGCAGCGGGTCGATGGAGCGTTGCTGGTCGGCGCCTAGCCCCGCGCTACCTGACCAGGCGAAGCCGATGCGGGGTCTGTGGTCCCGGTAGGGTTGCAGACGCTGCGACCAGGCTGTCTGGCGGTCGGCTGGCGGGGTGAGATAAGGTGCCGGCGGGATGCTGTCGGGCCGCAGGCCTAGCGCTAGCGGCAGCGAGAGCAGCGGGCAATGCCATTGCCAGGCGCTGCGGTCTTGCGGAATCTCATCGATCAGCCTGACGTCGCCTACCTCATGCAGGTAGTTGGCGAATAGCGCGCGCACCGCCGGGCTGCAACAGAGATCGACGCGCGCGAACCGGGCTGCCACTTGCGGCAGCAGGCGCACGAACTGCATCTGGTCGCCATAGCCCTGTTCGGCATATAGCAACAGCGCCTCGCCTGCAGCCGGTGATTCGCCTCGCCAGCGTTTGAGCGTGGCATCCAGGGAGTCTGGCAGGCTAATCGCCCCCTTTTTTGTCCGGTGTCGCATCGCCTGATCCGACCCGTACCAGCGGTATTCGTAATAGCGCCAGCCTTCCTCCCATTGTCCCAGCGCCAGCAGCGAGGCGGCGAGGCAATAATGCGCGTAATGGCGTTCGGGTTCGACGGCGATGGCGCGGCGGAAGAAGGCGCAGGCTTCCGCATGGCGACCCAGCGCCGCGAGGGCGACGCCGAGATGATGCAAGGCGTAATGATGGTCAGGTCGCAGGTCGAGCACTTCGCGCCAGAATTTGCAGGCTTGCGACAGATTATGGTTCTTGAAGAAGCCATAACCGAACTGCACCAGCAGCTCGACATAATGCTGGCTGAGGTCGATCCCCCGCGCTTGCCGGTAATCGGCGAACAGGCGATCGCGGATGGCGTTGTAAGCCGGTACCCCGCGCGTGAACTGATCGAACAGGCGCTGCATGTCGTCTTGCAAGGTCGGCGTCGCTGCGGCTTTCGGTGCTTCGTCGCCACCGGGCCGCCAGGCTTCGAGCGCCAGTTGCACCTTGGCCAGCACGCTCGCCCAGTCCCCGGGGGTCGGTTGGCGGAAGAGGCGCATGCCCGGATACCATGGGCTATCCTCGCGATCGAACATCCATCGAAAATCGCCGGCATAGCGATTCAGCATCCATACCGGCTTGCCGAGTGCGCCGGCCAGATGGGCCACGGCTGTATCGACGCTGATGACCAGGTCGAGGTTCTGGATCAGGGCCGCGGTATCGGCGAAATCCCGGATATCGTCCATCCAGTCGATGAGCCTGTCCGCATGGTGCGATCGGGCTTTCTTTCTGTCGTCATTGGCCTTCTGCAGACTGACCCAGGTCAGTTCCCGGTGCGCGGTCAGCGGCAGGAACTGTTCCGGCGGGATACTGCGCTTCTTGTCGTCGCGCAGCAGGTTGCCACCGGCCCAGACCAGCCCGACGCGGGGCTTTTGCCCATGGTCGAGTTTTTCCAGCTGTGCAGCCCAGTGCTGCACGCGGTTCACTGGCGCAACCAGGTAAGGGACGTCGGCGGGCAGGTTCTCCAGTGTGGTATGCATCGCCAGGGGCACGGACATCGTCGTGGAATGCCAGTGCCAGCGCGACTGATCCTCCGGATGGGATTCGATGAATTCGACATTGGGTAACTGGAAGGAGCCGCGGAAGATATTGAGCACGGCCCCGGGGCAGACCACCGTAACCTGCGCGAAGATACGGGCCAGTAGCGGCACATAGCGGATGAACTGCAGGCTGTCGCCCAGACCCTGTTCGCAGAACAGCAGCAGGGCGTCGGTGGCGCCGACCGGCTCGCCTCTCCATTGCGGCAGGGCTGTCTCAGGCCGCTTGAGCAAGCCTTCCATGGCTTGCTGGAAGCCTTCCCAACGGCTCTCGTAGAGCGGCCAGCCTTCTTCCATCTGGCCGTTGGCGATCAGCAGCATGCCGAGGCCGGCACGCGATGAAGCATAGTCCGGGGCGATGCGCAGTGATTCGCGGTAGCAGGCGAGCGCCGCGTCGACTTGCATCTTCTCGCTGTAAGCGATGGCCAGATTGTGATGGAAGCCTTCGTGCCTGGGCTTGAGTCGTAGCGCTTCCTGATAGCTGCTGATGGCGTCGTCGAGCCGGCCGAGCGCGCGCAGGGCGTTGCCGCGGCCGTTATAGGCCTCATGGAACGCCGGATCCGCAGTCAATGATTGCTGATAGCAGGCGAGTGCTTCTTCAGGCTCGCCTTTTTGCATCAAGGCATTGCCCAGGCTGTTGTAGGCGTCGGCATAGCCGGGTCGCAGCTTGAGCGCTTCCATGTAGCTCTTGACGGCTTCGTCGAGATCGCCCGCGGCCTTGATGGCATTGCCCAGGTTGTAATGAGCCTCGGTGAAGGTCGGGCGTAAGGCGATCGCACGTTTGAGTAAGGCGATCACGCGTTGCGGGTCACCTGATTGCTTGAGTGTGATGGCGAGGCCGTTGAGCGCATCCGGGAAATCCGGGTTCAGCGCCAGGGCTTGCTCGAAGTGGGCGATCGCCTGCGTATGGTCGCCGGCTTCACGCAAGGCACTGGCAAGGTTGTTATGCACATCCGGATCGTTCGGCATCAGTGCGGCGGCCTTGCGCATCACCTGCAGCGCCTGGTCGTCGCGTTTTTGCATCTTGAGCGCGACACCCAGCGATTTCCAGCCGAAGCCGTGTAATGGCCATTGTTCTGTCATGGCGCGCGAGCTGGTTTCAAGCCCGGTCCAGTCCGCTGCCTGGAACAGCGCCACGATGGCGTTCATCTCCTCGAGGCTCGGGCCGCTGGTTGCGGTCGGCTGCGTAGCCGGCTTGTCGGGCACGGTCTTGGCCATGGTCAGGGGATGTGATGCTCCAGGCGGTAATCGGCGCCGCTGTCGAGGCCGAGCTTTTTGACCAGGATGGGCATGCTTTCCGCAAGCAGGGCGGGCAGGGTCCAGGGGGGATTGACGATGAACAGGCCACTGCCGTACATGCCGAACCCGTCGATGGACGGCTGCTGCACGGTGAGTGATACGTGCAGCCAACTCTTCAGCGGCAAGCGGGCGAGTCTTTCCAGCATTTGCAGGGGTTCAGGCCTTTGCAACAGGGGATACCAGAGTATATAGGTGCC
>CAMLMA010000120.1 GCA_946481065.1 uncultured Nitrosomonadales bacterium | reverse complement strand
TTTTTTTGTGCAGCCATGTCTAACTCCATGTCTTGATTAGAAATATAGCAAATATTACTTGCTTACATTCTGGGATGTATGTATATTATAAACAATCACGAATGTATGTAAACTAGATTTTTGAGAATATATTAGATTATGGTGCGTAAAACTAAAGAAGACGCAGAAATCACCCGGCAACAGATCATTGACGCCGCGCGCGAAGTGTTCTTCGCCCGTGGCGTCAGTCGCACGCCGATGGAAACGATCGCTGAAAAAGCCGGCGTGACTCGGGGTGCCATCTATTGGCATTTCCGCAACAAGACAGATCTCTTCCAGGCCATGCGCGAGCAGGTATTCCTGCCATTGATCGACCGCATGGACGGCATCCTGTTGCTGGAATCCGAGGACGACCCACTCTCCTGTATCGAGCGCTTCTTTTGCAGCACCATAAAGGTATTGAATGACGATTTGAAGACTCGTCGCACCTACGAGGTGATGATGACGCGCTGCGAATATGTGGATGAGTTCTCCGAAGTCCTGCAATTGATCCTGTCCAATTGCCATGGCTTCGTCGAAAAGATCGAACTGGTCTACAAACGGGCCAAGGATAAAGGCCAGTTGCGGCCGGCAGATGATCCCGCAAGTCTCGCGATGGACTCCCACTTTTTCTTTACAGGTCTACTGCATATGTGGGTCAAGGATACCGAGAACGGCAATATTCGCAAGAATGCCGAACAATCGATCAAGGCTCATATCGCCATGCGACGCAAGTAGAGCCACCGGTTATCTCATCCCCTTTACCCCGCACATGCGGGGATTTTTTTATCACTAGCCTGAGAACATGTATCGCTTGTGATGCATACTGGGACTGGTTATCATGCCTGCATCGATCTTCAGGAGCCAACGTGGACATTCATCCAGGTGCAATCCATACCGGTGAAATTTACGGGAAACAAACTGGTGCCAAGTTCGTGATGTATAGCGTCATGAAAGTCAAAAAAGACGTCATCACGTTACAGAATATCGACAATCCGCTGAGCCTGTTCGAGACCACAGCGCATAAACTGCAAGCATCCGGCTACCTCCGCATCAGCCAGACCCCTTACATCCAGACCGGTGGCATCAGCGCCAGAAAGAAAAAGGCAGCGCGCAAACCTACACGCTGCCCTTACACACTCGACTTCCTGGAAGACCGGGCTGATTCCGAACGTCCGCAACCACTGACACCACCAGATTTATTCACCTAGTGCGGCTGGCATGAACTGACAGGGCTGCTCCTGTCGCACAACCGAGGACTCACTCTTCCCTGCTGGGTGGTGCCGCCCACAGATCGTGACCATCCGAACCCGTGATCTCCACCTCGACCAGATCGCCAGGCATCAGGCCATCGGCATCTGCCAGATGCACCACGCCATCGATCTCTGGAGCATCGGCGCTGGTGCGACCAATGGCGACGTCACCTTCGACCTCGTCGACCAGCACCATCTCGATACGCCCGATCTTGTTGCGTTGCTTGTTGGCGCTGATCTCCTCCTGCACCGCCATGAACCGTGCCAGCCGCTCCTGCTTCAACGCTTCCGGGACATGGTTCGGCAAGGCGTTGGCGACGGCCCCATCGACTGCTGAATAGGCGAAGCACCCGACACGGTCGAGCTGCGCTTCCTGCATGAAGTCGAGGAGCATCTCGAAATCATCGTCCGTTTCACCCGGGAAGCCGACGATGAACGTACTGCGGATGGTGATATCCGGGCAAATATCCCGCCAGGCATTGATCCGAGCCAGGTTGTTTTCGCTGCTGGCCGGACGCTTCATGGCCTTGAGGATACGCGGACTGGCGTGCTGGAACGGTACATCCAGATACGGCAGGATGAGGCCATCCGCCATCAGCGGGATGATCTCGTCGACATGCGGGTATGGATAGACATAATGCATGCGCACCCAGACGCCCAGTTCTCCGAGCCCTTTCGCCAGCTCTGTCATGCGCGTCTTGATCGGCCGCCCATTCCAGAAACCGGTGCGATATTTGACATCCACGCCATAAGCGCTCGTGTCCTGCGAGATCACCAGCAGCTCTGAAACGCCGGCATTGACCAGGTTCTCTGCCTCTTGCATGACATCGCCGATCGGCCGGCTGACAAGGTCGCCACGCATGGAGGGGATGATGCAGAAACTGCAGCGATGGTTACAGCCCTCGGATATCTTGAGATAAGCGTAATGCTTGGGTGTCAGGCGAATGCCTTGCGGCGGCACCAGATCAGTATAGGGGTCATGCGGTTTAGGCAAGTGGCCATGGACATGCGCCATGACCTCTTCCATCGCATGTGGCCCGGTCACGGCAAGCACACTCGGATGTGCGTTTTGCACCACGTCCGCCTTCGCGCCCAGGCAACCGGTGACGATGACCTTGCCGTTCTTGTCGAGCGCTTCGCCGATCGCATCAAGCGATTCCGCGACGGCGCTATCGATGAAGCCGCAGGTATTCACCACAACCAGATCGGAATCCTCATAGGAACCCGATATTTCGTAGCCTTCCGCGCGTAATTGCGTGAGAATACGTTCCGAATCTGACGAAGCCTTGGGGCAACCCAGAGAAACGAAACCGACTTTTGGCACTGATTTAAGCATCATTCTTGACATCCATGTATATCGTTGCAATCGCGTGGCTCTATGTCACGCTCATGATGGCCGTGACTGAACACTCGCTGGCCGCAGGTATCCTGACTTTCCTGTTCTACGGACTGTTGCCCTGCGCGTTATTCGTTTGGCTCTTTTCGACCCCGCAGCGACGCCGCAATCGGGAAGCGCGCGAGGCCGAAGCCGCCAGCGCCGCCTCAGTCGAGGAGCGCCTTGACCAGCCAGATCGAGCTGATCCCTAGCGCGATCAATACTACTTGCTGAATGGTCGCTTTCAATTCCGTACGCTTGTGCAGGCCGGGAATCAGGTCAGCGACCGCCACATAGATCATGCTTGCTGCCGCCAGCCCGAGGATGGTCGGGATCCAGGTCTGGACGCTCTGCAAGGCAAAATAGCCGAGCAGGCCGCCGACCAGTGTCGCGAGGCTGGATAAGAGGTTGAACAGCAGCGCCTGCCGCTTGCTGTAGCCGGAATGCAGCAGGATGAGAAAATCGCCGACCTCCTGCGGGATCTCGTGGGCAATGATGGCAAGCGCCGTGACCACGCCAAGGTTGGTATCGATCATGAAGGCCGCCGCGATCAGGATGCCGTCGACGAAGTTATGGAAGGTATCGCCGACCATGATCATGAGTCCGCTACGGCCATGGTCGTGATGATCATCGCCAGCCTGGTGGGCATCGTGGCCGGCGTGCACTTCGCATTCGTCGCCATGACAATGCCGCCAGAGCACCAACTTTTCCAGGATGAAAAACAGCAGGATGCCGAGCAGTACCGTCACGGCCATGGCATCGATGTTGCCCGATGCATGGAAAGCATGCGGCAATATCTCGAGAAAAACGGCGCCGAGCAATGCGCCGATGGCATAGCTGATCAGCATGGGGACCCAGCTACGGCGTGCCTTGAACGCCATGAAGCCGGCCGCCAGCACACTCAGGACGCCGCCCAGCAGGCTGGTCGTGATGATCCAGGAAAGCGTAGACATATCGGGAAAGGGCATCAACCCCGGCAAATTTGAAGAATCGGCATTATAAACGAGGGGCCGGCTTACCGCGCTTGAATTTCAGGCATGATCGCCGACGAGCCAAACCATGCTGGCCATGCGCCCGGTGACGCCATCGCGCCGGTATGAGAAGAAGCGCTCGTCATCCTGGTAAGTGCAATATTGACCGCCGTAGACGGCGTTGACCCCTGACTGGCGTAAGCGGCCTCTCGCCAATTGGTAGATATCGGCAAGCCATTTGCCGTTTACTGTCGGCGCGAATGCCTGTGTCGCGGCAGCATCCTTGTCGACGAACATCTGCCGAACCTCTGCCCCGACCTCGAATGCTTCGGGGCCGATCGCCGGGCCTAGCCAGGCCATAAGTTCCCCAGGCGCGACTGCCATGTCGCGGATCGTTGCCTCGATGACACCGGCCAGCAGCCCGCGCCATCCAGCATGCACAGCGGCAACGACGCTACCGGCACGGTCGCAGAACAAAAGCGGCAGGCAATCCGCCGTCATCACCGTGCATACGGTATTCGGCCGGCGAGCGTAGGCTGCATCCGCTTCCGGCAGGCAACTCGCCTTGTCAGCGCACACCACCGCGGTGCCGTGCACTTGCCGCATCCAGACCGGCTCGCTAGGTAACCATGGCTGGAGACGCTGTCGGTTGGCGGCCACGTGCAAGGGATCATCCGCGACATGGTCGCCGAGGTTCATGCTGGCATACGGTGCCAGACTGATGCCGCCGGCGCGCGTAGTCTGCAACGCCCGAACATTGTCGGGCGCCGGCCAGTCGGGCCTGATGAGGCCAGCTTCATTCAATGTCGTCGTCATCCAGCGTCTCGTCGTCGAAGTCTGCATCGTCGAGATCATCCGCATCCTCCAGCATCTCGAAGCTGAAAGTCTCGTCGGTCACTGGGTCCTCGTGTCGCATGGCTTCGAGCAGCAACTTCATGTCCGCCGGCAGGTCGATCTGCCACTCCATCGGCAAGCCGCTCGCGGGGTGGGTCAACCCCAGGCGAATGGCGTGCAAGGCCTGGCGCTTGAAGCCTTGTACCGCATCGAATAACACGTCCGTCATGAACCGATGCGGGATGATGCCGCGGATGCCATAGACCGGATCACCCACTATCGGTGCCTGCAAATGTTGCATATGGACACGGATCTGATGGGTTCGGCCAGTCTCCAGCAAGCATCGCAGGTAGGTATGCACCCCGAAGCGTTCCAGCACCTCATAACGCGTCACCGCAGGCTTGCCCATGCGGTTGACCGCCATCTTGGTCCTGGCATGCGGGTGGCGTCCGATCGGCTGGTCGACCGTACCGTTGCGCCAGATCTGGCCCCAGACGATGGCGCGATATTCGCGTTTGACCGTTCTCGCCTGCAATTGCCGCACAAGGTGGGTCTGGGCTTCAAGATGCTTGGCGACGACCAGCAGGCCGCTGGTGTCCTTGTCCAGCCGATGGACGATGCCCGCGCGCGGCACACGCTCCAATGCAGGCAGATGGTGCAACAAGCCGTTGAGCAAGGTGCCTTCCCAATTCCCTGCCGCTGGATGGACCACAAGCCCTGCAGGCTTGTTGATGACGAGGATGTCCGCGTCCTCATGCACGATGTTGAGAGGGATGTCCTGCGGCTGGAACGGCTGGTCCGATAGCACCGCCTGTGGCATGACGACGACCTGCTCCCCACCCCAAACCTTGAGTTTCGGCGTCACAGCCTGTTCGCCCAGCTTGACCTGCCCCTCCTTGATCCAGGCTTGCAGGCGCGACCTCGAATACTCCGGCAATAACTGCTGCAAGACCTGATCCAGCCGCTGTCCACCGAGCTCGGCGGGAATGGTAAGAGTGATAGGAGTGGGCTGGGTCATCGGTTATAATCTTCTGAATTTTTTTGGGG
>CAMLMA010000119.1 GCA_946481065.1 uncultured Nitrosomonadales bacterium | reverse complement strand
GTAGCGAACGTCCAGGCAGCCTTAACGTTCTTGACGTTACCCTTGTTGATTTGGGTCAGTTGGCTGAAACCTTGGTTGGTGTAGTTGCCGCGTGGATGTGCCCAGTTGTTGGGATCCTTCATCGCAGCTTCTTGGTCAGCAGCAGCGGAAGCAACCAGTGGCATAGCCAAGGATGCGCCAACTACCAAACCGAGAGCCAGTTTGATTTTGCTCATCTCCATTTTTATTTCTCCAATATAATTGGTTAAAAAAACACGAGATGGATCATTGAGACACCTGATCCACCGCCTGTTGATAGCCTTGAATGACTTCTTGTAAATCAACAGTGAGCAAACTGTAACGAATTGTTAAAGACGAATAATCCTCCAGTTCAAACAAGATAAATGGGCCAGGTGGTCCAGATATACATGAAAACGGTTCCAGATGGTCCAGTATTTATAATCAACATGGTCCAGCTGGCCCGGTGTTTGACAGGCTTATGCGTAATGAATACGATCATTGACGGAGATGGCATACCTCCAAGCGCCGCTCCGATCAAGAGGATCGGGCGCGACTGAACCGCTAGCGATAGCTGATGATGCCTACACGAGACCCGGACTGGGCTGTGTAGGCATTTTTTATGGATACAAGTCCGGGCTCTGCAACCAGACCATAAGGACTTGAGCGATGCGATACATGATTCATAAGTACGATATCCCGAGCAGACACCTCTTTCGCCCCAACTGCAGCCTACCGATCTGCCACCATCCATTGGGCTTCCCATTACGCCAGCCAGGAACTGCCGGCCCGTCAGCCTGTCACACAAGCGCCAATCAGTTACATGGGAGTACCGCTTAATGGCCGCCGCGATGTTACGTTCATGGGATCTCAACCTGCAGATCAACCGCGATAACCAATCCGCACTCTACCTGCAGATCGCCGAGAAGATCATCGACGAGATCCGTATCGGACGCCTGAGTCCCTCATCCGTGATGCCGGGCACGCGCGAACTGGCTGACCGCCTGCGCGTCAACCGCAAGACCATTGTCCTGACTTATGATGAATTGATCGCCCAAGGCTGGCTGGTCGCCGAAAACCGGCGCGGCACCTTCGTCTCGCCCAACCCGCCGGCGGCAGCTTACGGGCAATCGCACGAACGCCTGATCGATAGTGACATCAAGACCGTGCCGGTCGAAACCAGGCGCAGCGATCCAGGATATGAATTCAATGACGGCCAGCCGGACACCCGGCTCATGCCGCTCGACGCGCTTTCGCGTGCCTTCCGCCATGCCCTGCTCTCCGTCTCGCGCCATCGGCACCCGGAAGCTGACGCCGGCAAGGGCTTGTATGAGCTGCGCAGCGCCATCGCCACCATGCTCAACATGGAGATGGGTTTGCATACCCACCCCGAGAACCTCTGCATGGCGCGTAGCTGCCAGATGGCCGCCTACCTGATCGGGCGTGCGCTCATGAAACCGGGCGACGTATTGGCGATCGCCCGGCTGAGTTCTCCCGCGGTGCGTGAGACCTTCCAGGCATGCGGCGCCAAGATCGCCGACATCCCCTTGGATGGCATGGGCATGGATATCGACGCGCTGGAACGCCTGTGCAGCACGACCAGGATCAGCATGGTCCATATCTCGCCGCAGCACCAATATCCGACTACCGTGTCGCTCTCGCCGGAACGCCGCAAGAAGTTGCTCAAGCTCGCGGCCCGCCATGACTTCCTCATCCTGGAATCGGACGAGGAAAGTGAATTCAACTTTTCGCAGCAGCCCGTCTTCCCGCTCGCCAGCGAAGACAGCGAGGGGCGCGTCATCTATATCGGTAACCTGTCGAAGATCCTGGCGCCGGAACTCCGGGTCAGCTATGTGGCGGCCACATCGTCCATCGTCGATCGACTCGCGCGCGAGGTCGCGTTGTTCGACCAGCACAACAATAACGCCATCGAGATGACCATCGCCGAGCTCATGCGCTCAGGCGAGATCAAACGTCATAGCCTGAAGATGACCAAGGTCTACCAGGATAGGCGCGACCATTTCCAGCAGCTCATCGACGACGAGCTCTGGCAATGGGTGGATTACCAGTCGCCGCAAAGCGGCCTGGCTTTCTGGCTACGTTTCAAGGAAGCCGTGGATATCAAGCGCATGGCCAAGAAATCGAAGGAAGAAAAGATCCATTTCGCCTTCGGCAAGACCTACTCGGCCGCTGGCGAAGAAGTGCCGGCCATGCGACTGGGCTATGCCCACATGAACGAGAAAGAGATGCAGCAGGGTTTTCAGCGCCTGAAACATATCGTGGTCAGCTGCCTGGTCGCCACCATCATCAGTTGTTGCTCGGCAACCGAACTGATCGAGATGAGCCCGATGTCGAGCGGTCTGGTCAAGATGTCGCACACCCTCGAAGACTGAGCCACGAGGACTGGGTGCCGCGACTCCAGGCACCCACTCGACTGCCCAAAATCCATCCTGGCCTGATGCTGCAGTCACGCACTCGCGTGCGTATCCACGTTCAACTACACCAGACCTTGATGCCGTGATGCAGATCCATCCAGATCGCCCAGCCGGCTGCCGCCGTCAGTAGCAGCCCGGCGATACGGATCCCGGTCGCCTGGTTGAAGCCCAACCGGCCCTGCCGGATCCGCAGCCAGAGCCAGGGCGCAAGCAGCAGCGAGATCGTGGTGCCGAACGCGAACGCCGCCATGCTGACGGCGCCGCCCAGCGCATGGGCATTCAGTGCAGCGACCATCAGTGCCGAATACAACAGGCCGCAAGGCATCAAGGCCCAGCTGATGCCACTGGCGAGTGCGCCGGTCGAGGTCGAAGTGCCCTTGCGCGCCCAGGCCCAGATCGCGCGCCCGTAGCGGTCAGCCCATTGCGGCTGTCGCGCCGTCGCCAACAGCACGATGCCCCAGCACAGGATCGCCACATGGAAGAAGGTCCACAAGGGCCGCAAAGCCAGCGTCTGGTCGCTGAACCATGCCAGTCCGCCCACGGAGGCCGCTGCCACCGCCCCTAGCGAGGCATAGCCGATGAGCCGCCCGGCATGGAATAACAGCGGCAGGAAAGGCGATTCCGGCGTCGACTTCAGCGCGCCGCAGGCAGGCCCGCACATGGCGACGCAATGCGGCCCGCCGGCCAGGCCCATGAACAGCGCAGTCAACGCCAGCGAAGTCTGCAAGGCCATGGTCGTCGTCTAGATGATGCGCGAAAAACGCGCGCGGTTGCGGTCGAGCTGAAGATAGCGATCAAAGAGCATGGCGATGGCACGGACGAAGAACCAGCCAGTGCTCGTCACCTGAATGGCGCCCTCCTCGATCTCGATGATGCCGCTTTCCGCAAGCTCCGCCAGCGCCCTCAACTCGACGGCGAAATAGCGCCTGAAATCCACCATGTAGGCAAGCTCGATGGATTCGAACTGCACCCGACCCTGGCACATCAGCGCCATGATCACGGCGCGCCGCACGAGATCATCGCGCGACAATGCCAAGCCGCGCACCACCGGAAAGCTGCCGCGATCGAGCTTGTCGTAATACTCTTCCAGGGTCTTGGCGTTCTGGCTATAGGTGGCGCCGATGCGGCCGATGGCTGATACGCCGAGGCCGATCAGATCACAATCGGAACAGGTGCTGTAGCCCTGGAAGTTACGGTGCAACCGCCCCTGGCGCTTGGCCACGGCCAGGCTATCGTCGGGCAGCGCGAAATGGTCCATGCCGATGTAGACATAACCGGCACTGATGAACTTGGCGATGGCTTCGGACAGCATCAGCACCTTGGCGCCCGCCAGCGGCAACTCGGCGGCATGGATGCGACGCTGTGGCTTGAAGCGTTCCGGCAGATGGGCATAGGCGTAGAGCGCGATCCGGTCAGGGCGCAGCTTCGTCATGGTCTGCAAGGTGCGCTCGAAGGACTCCGGCGTCTGCTTCGGCAGGCCATAGATCAGGTCGGCATTGATGGATTGGAACCCCAGCCGCCTCGCTTCCTGCACCAGCTCGAACACCTGTTCGGCAGGCTGGATGCGATGCACGGCCTTCTGCACCTCTTCGTCGAAATCCTGCACGCCGAAACTCAGGCGATTGAAGCCCAGCGCATGCAGGTGCGCCAGGCGATCGGCATCGACCGTACGCGGATCGACCTCGATCGAATACTCGCCAGACGGGTCGAGCACAAAGGCGCGGCGCAGCATGGTCATGAGCTCGGCCAACTCGTCGTCGTTGAAGAAGGTAGGAGAACCGCCACCCAGATGCAATTGGGTGATGGCCTGGCCGCTACCCAATTGCGCCACATGCAGGTCGATCTCGCGACCCAGGTAGCGCAGGTATTCTCGGCTACGCTCATGACGCTTGGTGACGATCTTGTTGCAGGCGCAGTAGTAGCACAGCGATTCGCAGAACGGGATATGCACATAGAGCGACAGGGGCAAGGCCAGTCCGCCGACGCGACGTTGTTCAAGCGCCTGTCGGTAGGCGTCCTCGTTGAAGGCTTCGACAAAGCGGTCAGCCGTCGGATACGAGGTATAGCGTGGCCCGGGGATATCGAAGCGGGTCAGTAGCGCGCCGGGCAGCGTCGTCACCGGCTGTTTCAGGATCTCGGTATTCATCGGACAGTCTCTTGGAAGAATCGAGCCAGTGCTCGCGAATGCCAGCCACTTTGCCTGCAATGGGCGCGGCCTTCCTTGATGTAAATCAAATCAGCCGAACATGTTCCCGGCGACAATCCGTTCATACACCCACAGCAGGCTACGACATGCACGATGTAATCGCTATCCACGATGATTCAAACGCAGTATGCTTGAGCGACGATCAACCCTCCTGCAGAAACATGACACCGGAAACCATCAAGGTCGCCTGTTCCAACTGCAACTTGCGTGAGCTGTGCATGCCGATCGGCTTCAACCCGAACGACCTGCAACGGCTCGACGAAGTGGTGGCCACGCGCCGCCGGATCAAGCAGGGCGAGCACCTGTTCAGCAACGGCGATCCCTTCACATCGCTCTATGCCATCCGCATCGGTTTCTTCAAGACCTCGATCTCCAGCGAGGATGGCCGCGAACAGGTCACCGGCTTCCAGATGGCCGGCGAGATCATCGGGCTCGATGGCATCGTCAGCGATCGCCACAGCTGTAACGCCATCGCATTGGAAGACGCCGAGGTCTGCGTCATGCCGTTCGCCAATGTCGAGGAGCTGTCCCGCGAATTCCCCGTGCTGCAGCGCCATGTGCACAAGATCATGAGCCGCGAGATCGTGCGCGAGAACGGCGTCATGATGCTGCTCGGCAACATGCGCGCCGAAGAACGTCTGGCGGCCTTCCTGCTTAACCTGGTGCAGCGCTTGCATGCGCGCGGTTTCTCGCAGTCGGAGATGGTGCTGCGCATGACGCGCGAAGAGATCGGCAGCTACCTGGGCCTCAAGCTCGAGACCGTGAGCCGCGCTTTCTCCAGGTTCTCCGAGGACGGCATCATCGAGGTCAAGCAGCGTTATGTGCGTATCCTCGATCCGGACGCGTTGAAAAAGGTCTTCAACCCGGATACTTGTTTCTAGGGCGCCAGCTCTTTTCTAAGACACAAGCCCTTTTCTAAGGCACCAGCTCTTCCGGCCCAACCCCTCTGGCCT
>CAMLMA010000118.1 GCA_946481065.1 uncultured Nitrosomonadales bacterium | reverse complement strand
CGATGACACAGATCAAACGCATCCTCGCGGTCGATGACGAACCCAGCATGCGCAGGCTGCTGGAGATCAGCCTGAAACAGGCGGGTTACCAGCCGGTACTCGCCAATCATGGCGGCGAAGCGCTCGACTTGCTGCGCCAGGGCGGCATCGACCTCGTGGTGAGCGACCTGCATATGCCGGGCGTGGGCGGGATCAAGCTGCTCGAAGCCATGCAGCAGGAAGGCATCGAGACGCCAGTCATCATCGTCACCGCGCACGGCGAGATCTCCACCGCGGTACAGGCGATGAAGCTCGGCGCCTCGGATTACATCCTGCGTCCGTTCGACCTGGAGACCCTCGAAGTCGCCATCAACCGGGCGCTGTCGGTCACCCGCCTGAAGATGGAGAACCGCTACCTGCGCGACGAGGCCGAAGGCGACAGCGATCTCGTCGGGCAAAGCGCGCCCATGCAAGCCTTGCAGAAAGCCATCGCCCAGGTCGCGCCGGAAAAGGTCACGGTGTTCGTCGTCGGCGAGACCGGCACCGGCAAGGAGCTGGTGGCGCGTGCCGTGCACAAGGCTTCCCCAAGGCGCGACAACCTGTTCGTCGCCGTCAATTGCGCGGCGATCCCTGCCGAGATGATGGAGTCCGAACTGTTCGGCCACGAGCGTGGCGCCTTTACCGGCGCGGTCAAGGCGCGCGTCGGTAAATTCGAGCTGGCGGATGGCGGCACGCTGTTCCTCGACGAGATCACCGAGATGCCGATCGGCCTGCAGGCCAAGCTGCTGCGGGCGCTGCAGGAGGGCGTGATCGAGCGGCTCGGCGGCAACCGGCCGATCAGCGTCGATATCCGCGTGGTGGCGGCGACCAATCGCGACCCGATGCAAGCCGTGCACGAAGGCCGGCTGCGCGAGGACCTCTATTACCGGCTCAACGTCTTCCGCATCGAGCTGCCCCCATTGCGCGAGCGCGATCACGACATCGATCTCCTGGCCCGGCACTTCCTCGGCGTCCGCAACCAGCAGCTCAGCACGGAGGCCCTTGCCATCCTGCGCAGCTACGACTGGCCGGGCAATGTGCGCGAGCTGGAGAACGTCCTGCAACGTGCCGCCATCGTCAGCGGCGAAGCGCTGATCGAGCCGCATCACCTGCCGGCCGACATCCTGTCCCGCGTGCCGGCCGACACGCCGCCGGATAGCCCTGCCGCCGACCCGGACAAGCTGTCGATGCCGCTCGCCATCGAGGCGCTGGAGATCCGCATGATCCGCGCAGCGCTCGAGCGCTGCAAAGGCAACAAGAGCCAGGCCGCGCGCCTGCTCGAGATCAGCGAGCGCTCACTGTGGTACAAGCTCAGCCGCTATCGCATCGGGCAAGACGAGTAGGGCAAGACTAATAGGGATAGACGAGTAAACGATTGAAACGATTGGCCTTGCGCTATAATCCATAAGTTGAATTTTCGGGGTTCACAGGCATATCACCATGACGGCACTAACGCATTCCAAACCAGCCAATTCCAGAAAAACCAATTCCAAGCAAACCAAAATCGAATCGGCCAGTATCGAACAGGCACGCTTCAACATGATCGAGCAGCAGATCCGCACCTGGGAAGTGCTCGATAGCGTGGTGCTGGACCTGCTGAAACAGATTCCGCGCGAGGAGTACGTGCCGCCCGAATACGCCGGCCTCGCCTTCGCCGACCTGGAGATCCCCCTCGGTCACGGCCAGAGCATGCTCTCGCCGAAGATGGAAGGCCGCATCCTGCAGGCGCTGCAGATCAAACCGACCGACAAGGTACTGGAGATCGGCACGGGCAGCGGCTATCTCACCAGTCTCATGGCCATGCTTGCCAAACAGGTCATCAGTGTCGAACTCGACCCGGCACTGGCCAAAAGTGCACAAAAGCGCATCGCCGCCCACGGCCTCACCAACGTCACGGTGGAAACCGGCGACGCCGCGCAGGGCTGGGCTGCTCACGCCCCCTATGAAGTCATCGTCTTCACCGGCTCGCTGCCGGTCTCACCGGAAGCCGTGCAGCAGCAGCTGGCGATCGGCGGCCGCATGTTCGTCGTCATCGGCGAGGCGCCGGTGATGGAAGCGACCATGGTCCATCGCCTCTCGGCCGACACGTTCCGCCAGGATGTGCTGTTCGAGACCTGCCTGCCCATGCTGGACAACGCGCCGCAACCAGCCCGTTTCCAGTTCTAGTCGAACACCCGCCATGCGCCGTCTGGTATCGATCTTCGCGTTCATGCTGCTGCCGGGCATACCGCACGCGGCAGAATCGAGCCAGAACCTGATCGATATCTATCGCCTCGCCGTCGAGCGCGACCCCACCTGGTCCGCCGCGCGCAACGCCAATCTCGCCGCACAGGAGAAACTGGAACAGGGCAAGGCGCTCTACCGTCCTTCGGTGACTTTCAACAGCAACGCCAACCACACCGAATCGGACATCCGCTACCTCGGCGGCAACAACCCGTTCCGTGTCGGCGGCCCGCAATCCTTCGATACCTTCAGCTATGGCGTCAACGTCAACCAGCCCATCCTGCGGCTGCAGAACTACGTGCAGTACCAGCAAGCCAAGGTGCAGGTGAGCCAGGCCGACAAGCAACTCCTGCTGGCGCAGCAGAATCTCATCATCCGCAGCGCGCAGGCCTATTTCGATGTCTTGCTGGCGCAGGACAAGATCGACCTCATCAACGCCCAGAAAGCCGCCATCGATCGTCAGCTGGCGCAGGCCAAAGCCAATTTCGATGTCGGCAACGCCACCATCACCGACGTCAACGAAGCGCAGGCGCGTTACGACCTGATCCAGGCGCAGGAGATCGCCGCCATCAACGAGCTCGAAGTGAAGAAACGCACCGTGCAATCCGTCATCGGCGAGATGCCGGGCCGCCTGGCGCCCGCGCGCGGCGACCTCAGGACCACGCTGCCGGAACCCGACAACCTCGACAAATGGGTGGCGCTGGCGTTGCAGAACAATCTCAATCTCGGTATCCAGCAACAAAACCTGGAGATCGCCACGCAAGAGGTCGATAAACAGACCGCCGGCCATTACCCGACACTGGACGCCGTCGGCAGCTATACCGACACGCGTGCCGGTGGCGGCGTGAACGGCTTCGGCAACGACCTGCAGAGCAGCGTCATCGGCCTGCAGCTTGCCATTCCGTTGTATCAGGGTGGGCTCACCAGCTCCAGGGTGCGCGAGGCCGTCGCCAACAAGCAGAAAGCCTTTGACGATGTCGAGGCGGCCCGACGCCAGGCCGATCTCGATACACGCGAAGCCTATCTCAATCTCACCGGCAGCGTGGCCCAGGTCAAGGCCTACGAGCAGGCGCTGAGCTCCAGCCAGAGCCAGGTCGATTCCACCACGCTGGGCTATGAGGTCGGCGTGCGCAATAGCGTCGATGTGCTGAATGCCCAGCAGCAGTTGTTCAGCGCCAAGCGCGATCTCCTGCAGGCGCGCTATACCTACTTGCTGAGCACGCTCAAGCTCAAATCCGCCATCGGCATGCTCAGCGAGAACGATCTCGCCGACATCAACCAGCGACTGGTCATGAGCAGCACACCGGCTGATGCAACCGGCGGCAAGCCAGACTGACGCAGCTCACGCGCATGTTGCGCTGCATGGCACTTCACGGAAATGCGCTTCCCCGACAGGCGCCTGATTGAAAGGATGATCGAACCCATGGCAAAACTCCCTAGCGCAATCACCCAGGCCACCCTCAGCCGTCTGGTGGTGATCGACATGCAGGACAAGATCGCCGGCGTCATGCAGGCCGAAGCCATGGGCAAGGTCGTCAAGCATTGCAATATCCTGCTGCAGGCGGCGCAGCTACTGGAGATCCCCGCGCTCTATACCGAGCAATACCCCAAGGGACTCGGCCCGACGCTACCCGGTGTCGCCGAATGGCTCAAAGCGGCGCCGCGCGTCGAAAAGACCACCTTCTCCTGCTGTGCCGAACCCACCTTCTGCCGCCAGCTGACCAGCGATCGGCCGCAGATCGTCCTCGTCGGCATGGAAGCCCACATCTGCGTATTGCAGACCGCGCTCGCGCTCAAGGAGCAAGGCCACCAGGTGTTCGTGGTGGAAGACGCCATCATCTCGCGCGACCCGGCCAACAAGACCAACGCCATCGCTCGTCTGCGTGACGCCGGCATCACCATCAGCAGCACCGAATCCGTCCTCTTCGAGTGGCTGGGCAAGGCCGAAGGCGACGCCTTCAAGCAGATCAGCCGCCTCATCCGCTAACCTCCTGACATGCTTCGCGCGAACTGGAAGCTGCTGGCCCTCATCGCGCTCATCAGCTGGGGCGCCTACCATCACTGGCAGCAGCGCCCGGTGATGCACGGCCCCGGCATCGTCGCCAGCACACTACCGCAACAGCAAGCCCTCTCCGGTGCGCAGGCTTTCGACTTCAAGGGCTACCATCTCCAGCCGCTGGCTGATTTCAGTCTCGAAGCCCGCGTGCTCTCCACCGAACATTACAGCCTGGGCCGCGAAGCCGACCTGTCGCCGGTCGATCTGGCGCTAGGCTGGGGCCGCATGTCGGACGATGCCGTGCTGTCGCGCATCGTCATCAGCCAAAGCAATCGTTTCTATTTCTGGCGCACCGACGATTTCCCCATCCCGCGCCGCGAGATCGAGACCCATAGCGCCAACATGCACATGGTGCCGGCTGACAAGCTGGTCGAGCGCCAGCTGGAAGCGATCCGCCCCGGCCAGGTCGTCACCATTGCCGGCCAACTGATCGAGGCACGCGCTGACGATGGCTGGCACTGGCGCAGCTCGCTGACGCGCGACGACACCGGCAACGGTGCCTGTGAACTGGTGCTGGTGAAATCACTCTCGGTACGTTGAGCAGCTGGCCCGCGTTTGCGGCGGCTGTCGGGTTGAATCGGCGTTGGTCAGGCCAGATGCGTAGCCACGAGATCGGCGATCTTGTGCACCGCGCCGCCGGTGCTCTGGCTCAATTCCAGCGCGGCCCAGCCCATGGCCTGCCGCAGTTCCGGGTCGCCGAAGAGATGCCGCAGGGCAGACGCCAGTGCAGCCGAATCCTCCACCCGGCGTGCGGCACGCGCGGCGATCGCCTGTTCGGTGGCAGCGGTGAAGTTAAAGGTATGCGGGCCGATCAAGACCGGTTTGCCCATCGCTGAGGCCTCGATCAGGTTCTGACCACCCAGCGGCTGCAGGCTGCCGCCGATGAACGCCACGTCACACGCGGCGTAGTAGGTGAACATCTCCCCCATGCTGTCGCCCAGGATCACGCTTACCTGGCTGGAGATCTCTCCACGCAGTTTGCTCCGCCGCAGGAACGACACCCCACGCTTGGTCAGCAGGTTGGCCACCTCGTCGAAGCGCTGCGGGTGACGCGGCACGATCACGGTCAGCAGGTTAGGCACATCCGCGGCGGCCACGGCATCCAGGATCATGCTTTCCTCGCCATCGCGCGTGCTGGCGGCGAGGAATACCGGTCGGTGTTTGCCCAGCGCCGTGCGTAACAGCCCGCCCAGTTCTGCGGCATTGGCCGGCGGCTGCACGTCGAACTTGAGGTTGCCCGCCACCTGCACATCATGCGCACCCAGCCTACGCAGGCGCTCGGCGTCTTGCTCGGTCTGCGCGGCGACGGCCGTCAG
>CAMLMA010000117.1 GCA_946481065.1 uncultured Nitrosomonadales bacterium | reverse complement strand
GCATGATCGAAGGCCCCGGCCATGTGCCGATGCACATGATCAAGGAGAACATGGACCTGCAGCTGGAACATTGCGGCGAAGCCCCGTTCTACACGCTGGGCCCATTGACCACCGACATCGCGCCGGGCTACGACCACATCACCTCCGGCATCGGCGCCGCCATGATCGGCTGGTATGGCTGTGCCATGCTGTGCTACGTGACCCCGAAGGAACATCTGGGCTTGCCGGACAAGGAAGACGTGCGCGTCGGCATCATCACCTACAAGATCGCCGCGCATGCCGCCGACCTGGCCAAGGGTCATCCGGGCGCGCAGATCCGCGACAACGCCTTGTCCAAGGCACGGTTCGAATTCCGCTGGGAAGACCAGTTCAACCTCGGTCTCGATCCGGAGAAGGCCAAGGAATTCCACGACGAAACCCTGCCGCAGGAAGGCGCCAAGCAGGCGCACTTCTGCTCCATGTGCGGCCCGCACTTCTGTTCCATGAAGATCACCCAGGACGTGCGCGACTATGCGGCGACCCAGGGCGTTTCGGAGCAGGAAGCCTTGAACAAGGGCATGCAGGAAAAGGCCATCGAGTTCGTCAAGAAAGGCGCCGAAGTCTATCAAAAGGTCTAAGGACCTTTGGCGGGCCCGGTATCGGGCCCGATCGACATTCCCATGAGCACACTCAAGCTGCACAAGAAACCAGAAGGCGCCGCTGTTACGGATGACGCCAAGCCCGCGCACAAGGCACCGGTAAGACGCGTCGATCCGGCGAAGCGCGCTCGTACCACGCCGCCGGCGCCGAAAGTCGCGCCGGGCTCGGCGAAGGCAGGCAAGGCGGAAACCGGGGCGCAAATCAAGATCACCTCGGGAGCCGACAGGCCTCCGCGCGACACTCGCGCCACGGGTGCGCCTGGCGATCGCCAGCGCAACCATCGCCATGACGGCAAGCCGCGAGAAGCTGACGCTGCCGCAGCCCGCCCAGCCAGGGCAGACCAGCGTGATGCCAACGCGCGTTCCAGCAAACATGGCGAGCCACGCCAAGCGCCTGCACGCGGCATGACGGATCGCGATACACCGCGTCGTGGCGGCAAGGCACGCGACGGTTTCGAGCCCGGCGATTTCAACAAGGATAGGCCGAGCAACCCAAAATTCGCCCCCAAGCCGGTCGCCACTCATCCGGACATGCCGCGGCTCTCCAAGCGCATGGCTGAGCTAGGCCTGTGCTCACGCCGCGAGGCGGACGAGTGGATCAGCAACGGCTGGGTCAAGGTCAACGGCGTAGTCGTCGACGAACTGGGGTCGCGCATCGATCCGCATGCGCGTATCGAGGTCAGCAAGGACGCCGAGAAGCATCAGGCCGAGATCGTCACCATCCTGCTGCACAAGCCGGTCGGGTATGTGTCGGGTCAGGCCGAGGATGGCTACGAACCCGCGGTGGTGCTGGTGCACCCGGACAACCAGTGGGCGGAGGACGCCACCCACAAGACCTTCAAGCGCGGTCATCTCAAGGGGCTCGCGCCCGCCGGTCGGCTGGATATCGATTCCACCGGTCTGTTGGTCCTGACGCAGGACGGACGTATCGCCCGGCAACTGATCGGCGAGAATTCCACCATAGAAAAAGAGTATCTGGTGCGCGTGGAAGGCACGCTCACGGAACAGAACCTGAAAAAGCTCAACTTCGGGCTTTCGCTCGACGGCGTGCAGCTGAAGCCGGCCAAGGTCTCGTGGCAAAACGAGGACCAGCTGCGTTTCGTGCTGCGCGAAGGCCGCAAGCGCCAGATCCGCCGCATGTGCGAGCTGGTCGGCCTCAAGGTGGTCGGCTTGAAACGCGTGCGCATCGGCAGTGTCACGCTGGGCAAGCTACCGCTCGGCACATGGCGCTATCTGCGGCCCGGCGAGCGCTTCTGAGCCACTGGCTCTCGGGGAGAGAAGTCGTGTTTCTCTTCAACGAAAAGGAATGGCAATGAGTCTGTTACAGAAGGTCGCTGGCGCCGTCGTCAGCAAGTTCAGCGGTGACCAGGATCAGGCCCATCTGGTCGAGGCCGCGATGCGGTTGTTCAACGATCATGGCGGCCTGCAGGGTATCCTCGATCAATTCACCGCCAACGGCATGGCCGAAGAAGTCACCTCATGGGTCGGTGTCGGCGAGAACCTGCCGATCACCGCCATGCAGGTGCAAAAAGCCATCGGCAAGCCGGCCCTCAACGAGATCGCGCAGGAGTTCGACCTGACGCCCAAGGAAGCCGCGGACAAGCTGGCGAAATACCTGCCGACCGTGGTCGATCGGCTGACACCAAACGGTAAAGTACCGAGGACACAATCGGGCTTGCTGCTACATGCGCTGTCCATGCTGAAAAAAGACTGAAGCTGCAGCGGCCTGTGCCTTCACCCTCTCAACCGAACCTCTAGCGATTTGCGAGCATCATGGATCTAGTTCTCTTACTCAAAGCCTTCATTCTCGGCGTGGTCGAAGGCGCCACCGAATTCCTGCCGGTCTCCAGCACCGGTCACCTCATCATCGTCGGCGACCTGCTCGACTTCAACGACGACAAGGGCAAGGTGTTCGAGATCGTCATCCAGCTCGGCGCCATCCTGGCCGTTTGCTGGGAATACCGGCAGCGCCTGCAGAACGTCGCCGCCCATCTTGGCCAGGCCAGCGCGCAGCGTTTCGTCGCCAACCTCGCCATCGCCTTCCTGCCGGCGGCTATCCTCGGCCTCATCTTCCACGACGCGATCAAGACCTACCTGTTCTCGCCGATCACCGTCGCCATCGCCTTGATCGTCGGCGGCTTCGTCATCCTCGCGATCGAACGCTGGGCGCCCAGGGTCGATACGCCGACCGTCGATGACATGGACTGGAAACACGCGCTGAAGATCGGGATCGCCCAATGTTGCGCGCTGATCCCCGGCGTCTCGCGTGCCGGTTCCACCATCCTCGGCGGCGTGGTGTTCGGGCTCTCGCGCATGGCGGCCACCGAGTTCTCGTTCTTCCTTGCCATCCCCATCATGCTGGCGGCGACCGGCTACGACCTGTTCAAGAACTGGGCTTTGCTCGACGTGCATGACCTGCCGATGTTCGCCATCGGCTTCGTCACCGCCTTCGTCGCCGCGCTGATCGCGACCAAGACCCTGTTGCGCTACGTCGCGCAGCACGACTTCCGCGTCTTCGCCTGGTACCGCATCGTCTTCGGCGTCATCGTCCTGGCCTATTTCACCGGGCTGGCATGAGCGCCAATTATGCGCAGATCGTCGCCACGCTGAACCGTTTCGCCGAGCTGGCGAAAACACGGCCGCTGACGCTGGGCGAGGCGCTTGATTCACTCGACCACGCGGCATTCGCGCTGATCGCCATGATCCTCGCGCTGCCTTACCTGCAGCCGGTGCCCATGGGTCCGCTGACCGTACTGGGTGGGCTCACCTACGCGGTGATGGGCTGGCAGCTGCTGCGCGGCCATGAATCGCCGGCATTGCCCAGGCGCATGCGCGACGTGGAGATGAGCGAGCGCACCTGGCATACCCTGACCAAGGTCTGCCTCAAGGTGGTGGGGCTGGTGAAGAAGTTCACGCGTTCGCGGCTGACCTGGTTCACGCAAGGCGTGCGCGGCCAGAAGATCGGCGGCATGATCATGCTGTCGGCCGGTCTGCTGATGGCGATCCCCTTTGGCGTGCTGCCTTTCAACAACACCCTGCCAGCGCTGGCCGTGCTGTTCTATGCCTTCGGTCAGTTCGAGCAGGACGGCCTCATGGTGCTGATCGCGTTCTTCTGGCTGCTCGTCACCACCGTGTATTTCGGCTATTTCTTCTACCTCGCGTGGTATTTCGGCGCCGAGGCCATCCAGCATATGCCGAGCCTGTGGTGAGGCCGGGGGCAGGGATCGCGCAACAGTGTTAGAATTTATTTTGATCAATCGACGCAGATAGGGCCAAAAGATGAACAAATTCCTTAAATTCGCTTTGATCGGTGTCGGCGGCATCGTCTTGCTGCTGGCTGTCGTCGTGGCCATCGTCGCGGCGACCTTCAACCCCAACGACTACAAGCCGCTGGTGGTCAAGCTGGTGCAGGAGAAGAAGCAGCGCACCCTCAACATCGAAGGCGACATCAAGCTCGCCTTCTGGCCCAAGATCGGTGCCGACCTCGGCAAGATCAGCCTGTCCGAACATAACAGCGACAAGGAATTCGCCTCCGTGCAGGGGCTCAAGGTCTCGCTGGCGCTGCTGCCGCTGTTGAAGAAGCAGCTGGTGGTGGATACCGTTTATGTCAATGGCGCGCGCGCCAACATCATCCGCCACAAGGACGGCACGACCAACCTCGATGACCTGCTGAGCAAGGAGGACGACGAGGAATCGCAGCAGATCAAGTTCGATATCGACGGCGTCAACGTCAGCGATTCTGCCGTGAGTTTCACTGACGAGCAGGCCGGGGCCACTTACGCCTTGAGCAAGTTCAACCTCAAGACCGGCCATGTCGCGCTGGCCGAACCCTTCGATCTCGCCACCGACTTCACGGTGGAAGCCAGCCAGCCCAAGGTGAAGGCCGATATCACGGCCCAGGGTAATTTCATGGCGGATCCGGAGAACAAGCACTTCGTCGTCAAGGGCCTCGACGCCAGCATCAAGGGTGACCTCGCCGACGTCTCCGACGCCAGCATCAAGCTCTCCGGCGATGTGGACGCCAAGCCCGAGACCATGGAATTCCTCGTCGACAGCCTGAAGCTCGCCGTTTCCGGCAAGCAGAAGGGCGGCACCATCGCCGCCGAAGTCGCCGCGCCGAAATTGACGGTACAGAAGGATGAAGTTTCCGGCGACAAGGTCACGGTCGATCTCAGCCAGGAGAAGGGCAGCGATACGCTCAAGGCGACACTGACGCTGGCCGACATCAAAGGCTCGCCGAAACAGTTCCAGAGTAGCGGCATCAGCGGCGAAGTGTCCGCCAAGCAGGGTGCCCGTAGCGTCGAAGGCAAGTTCAGTTCGCCGTTCACCGGCAATATCGAACAGCTCATCTTCGAGTTGCCCAAGCTCGCCGGCAATCTTGATATCCGCGACCCGGCACTGCCCAACGGCGGCGTCAAGGGCACCTTCGCGATCAAGGCCCGGGCCGATATCAAACAGGAGCAGGCTGCCAGCGATTTCAACCTGAATGTCGACAACACCAATCTCAAGGGTGACGTCGCGGTGAAGGGGTTCGCCAAGCCCAATATCCGCTTCAACCTCAATGCCGATACGCTCGACCTCAACAAGCTGCTGGGCAACAAGGCGGCGCCCGAAGCTAGCAAACCCTCGGCGACCACGGCCGCCAGCAGCAAGCCGGCTGATCTCTCGGCACTGGCCAACCTGCTGCTCGAAGGCAAGGTCAGCGTGGCCAACCTGATCTACCAGAACTACAAGCTCACCGGCCTCAACCTCGGCGTCAAGGCCGACGGCAAGGAGCTGCGTATCAGCCCGTTCGCGGTCAAGCTCGACGAGACCAACATCAAGGGTAGTTTCGGCATCAGCCGTTTCGCCAATCCGGTCTACAACTTCGATCTTGATATCGACAAGCTGGACGCCGATCGCTACATCACCAAGACCGACGCCAAGCCGGCATCGGACAAAGCCCCGGCTGCCAAGAGCGACCCCAATGCGCCGATCGACCTGAGC
>CAMLMA010000116.1 GCA_946481065.1 uncultured Nitrosomonadales bacterium | reverse complement strand
CCAACGCGGTGCTCATCTGTCACGCGCTCTCGGGCAACCATCACGTCGCCGGTCGTTACCAGCAGGCCGATAAACATCCGGGCTGGTGGGACAACCTGGTCGGCCCTGGCAAGCCGCTGGACACCGATCGTTTCTTCGTCATCGGCCTCAACAATCTTGGTGGTTGCCATGGCTCGACCGGCCCCTCCTCGATCAATCCGGCCACCGGCCAACCCTGGGGGGCTGCGTTCCCGCTCGTCACTGTCGAAGACTGGGTGACTTCACAGGCCCGCCTCGCGGATCGTCTTGGCATCCATCAGCTGGCCGCGGTCGTCGGCGGTAGTCTGGGCGGCATGCAGGCGCTGCAATGGGCGATCGCCTACCCGGAACGCCTGCGGCATGCACTGGTGATCGCCTCTGCCCCCAACCTGACGGCACAGAACGTCGCCTTCAATGAAGTCGCTCGCCAGGCCATCATCACCGACCCGGAGTTCTACGGCGGCGACTATTATGCCCACGGCACGGTGCCGCGTCGGGGTCTGCGCATCGCGCGCATGCTGGGCCATATCACCTACCTGTCGGATGACGCCATGGGCGAGAAATTCGGCCGCAAGCTGCGTGCTGGCGACATTCAGTACAGCTTCGATGTCGAATTCGAGATGGAGTCCTACCTTCGCTACCAGGGCGACAAATTCGCCGGCGAGTTCGACGCCAACACTTACCTGCGCATGACGCGCGCGCTCGATTATTTCGATCCTGCGCTGCTGCATGGCGGTGATCTCAGCCGGGCATTGGCCGCCGTGCGGGCCAAATTCCTGGTGGTCTCGTTCACCAGCGACTGGCGATTCTCGCCGGCGCGTTCGCGCGAGATCGTCAAGGCGCTGCTGGATAACGAGCTATCGGTGAGCTATGCCGAAGTGACCGCCGCGCACGGCCATGACGCGTTCCTGATGCCGGATCCGCATTACCACGCCATCCTGCGCAGTTACCTGGACCACATCGCGCTGGAACAGACGCCTTTGAGCGAGCACGCACAGGCCACCAACGGGGGCGCGGCATGAATACACGCACAGAAAAAGCTATGCCGATCACGGAATTCCGGCAGGACTTCGCGATCATCGCAGACTGGGTGACATTGGGCGCCAAGGTACTAGACCTGGGATGCGGTGACGGCTCGCTGCTGCACTTCCTGCGCGGGTCGCTCGATGTGCGCGGGTATGGTGTGGAAAAAGACGACGCCAACTGGCTGCAGTGCATCGACAAGCAGCTCAACGTCATCCAGATGGACCTGGAAGACGGGCTGTCCGGGTTTGAAGCCCAGTCCTTCGACGTGGTCGTGCTCTCGCAGACCCTCCAGGCCATGCACAACACCGAAGGCATCGTGCAGGAGATGTTGCGCGTCGGCCGCGAAGCCATCGTCACCTTCCCCAATTTCGGTTACTGGCGCAGCCGCTCGCAGATCGCCGCGGGCCAGATGCCGGTATCGAAGGAACTGCCCTACCAGTGGTACGACACGCCCAACGTGCACCTGTGCACGATCAAGGATTTCGACGAATTCTGCGTCAACCACCGCATCCACGTCATGGAACGCCGCGTGCTGACCAATGGCAAGCTCGTGACCTTCATGCCCAACTTGCTGGGTAGTCTCGCGATGTATCGCCTGCGCAATTCCTGAGCGGGGCCTCAAGCACAGGCCGCCTGCTCATTGCCACAAGCGCACTAACCCGACCACTCCGAACGCCAGCACTGTCAATCCGCTGATCCGCCGCACCCAGAGATCCTGCAGCCAGCGCTTGAGCCGCACAGCCGCCATGCCCATGGCCATCAGCGCAGGCAAGGTCCCGAGCCCGAAAGCCAGCATCAGCGAGGCCCCCTTGAGCGGGTCGCCCGTGGCGATGGCCGCCACCAGCACACTGTAGACCAGGCCGCAGGGTAGCCAGCCCCAGACCAGCCCCAGACCGAGCGCCTGCGGCAGATGACGCACCGGCAACAGTTTCCCGGACAAGGGTTGCAGATAGCGCCACAGGTGCCGGCCGATCGCCTCGATCGCCGTCACTCCGTGCCAGATGCCTGCCAGGTAAAGCCCGAGCACGATCAGCATGAGGCTCGCCAGCCCGTACAGGAGCTGTTGCACCGGCAGGATATGATCGAGAAAGTAGCTACTGGCGCCGATCGCGCCGGCCAGCGCGCCAGCCAGGGTATAGGTCAGGATACGACCGAGGTTGTAGACCAGCACCAGATCGAGCCGCGGACGGTTGCCGGGCATGGTGACGGTGACGGCACCGACGATGGGGCCGCACATGCCGGCACAATGGCCGCCGCCAAGCAGGCCGACGAGCAAGGCCGCAGTCAGGGAATATTCGAGCATGCGTCATTGTGGCATGGGCACAGCGATGTCGTAAGGCGATTTCTGGTGCGCAAGGATTTGGGCCGTGCGGGATTTCAGGTATGGTAGCGGCCATGACCGATTCCTCTACGCTCAGGCAGGCCCTCTTCAACCGGCGCATGCTGATCTGCATCTTCACCGGCTTCAGCTCGGGGTTACCGCTCTATATCCTGATCAGCCTGTTACCTGCATGGCTGCGTTCGGAAGGCGTGGATCTCAAGGCCATCGGCCTGTTCGCGCTCATCGGCCTGCCCTTCACCTGGAAATTCCTGTGGGCGCCGTTCTTCGACCGCTATTCGCCGCTCGGCTTCCTGCGCGGCATCGGCCGCCGCCGCGGCTGGCTGCTGATCTCGCAGACCGCCTTGCTGCTATCGATCCCGGCCTTCGGCGCATTCGACCCTAAATTGGATATCTGGACCATCGCTTACCTTGCCGGCGTGGTCGCGTTCTTCAGCGCCTCGCAGGATGTCGTGATCGACGCCTATCGCCGCGAACTCCTGCCGGACATGGAACTGGGGCTGGGCAACGCCATCCACGTCAACGCCTACAAGATCGCCGGTCTCATTCCCGGCTCGCTGTCGCTGATCCTGGCAGACCTCATGCCCTGGGATCGCGTGTTCCTGATCACCGCGCTGTTCATGCTGCCAGGCCTGTTGATGACGTTCATGGTCAAGGAACCGCAACTACTCGCCGGCGCGCCGCGCACGCTACGCCAGGCGGTGGTCGAACCGTTCCACGAATTCATGACGCGCCACGGCTGGCGCTACGCGGCCATGATCCTGGCCTTCCTGTTCTTCTACAAACTCGGCGACAGCATGGCTGTGGCGCTGGCGACGCCGTTCTATCTCGACATGGGCTTCAGCAAGACCGAGATCGGCCTCATCGCCAAGAACGCGGGGCTCTGGCCCAGTGTGATCGGTGGGCTGCTGGGTGGCGTGTGGATGGTCAAGCTTGGCATCAATCGCGCCTTGTGGGTGTTCGGCGTGCTGCAGATGATCGCCATCCTCGGTTTCGCCTGGCTCGCGTGGCTCGGGCCTTTCCCGGCGCCGGGCGCGGCGGAGCTCACCGAACTGGCCATCGTCATCGGCATCGAGGCTTTCGGGGTCGGCCTCGGCACCACGGCTTTCGTCGCGTTCATCGCGCGCACCACGCACCCGCTCTACACGGCCACGCAGTTCGCGCTGTTCACAAGCCTGATGGCCGTGCCGCGCACCTTCGCCAATGCCTTGACCGGCTATCTGGTCGACTGGCTGGGCTGGGCCGCCTTCTTCCTGTTCTGTTTCGCCATCGCCATCCCCGGCATGCTGATGCTGTTCAAGGTGGCGCCATGGAACGCGGCGGAGCCGCGTTTCGGCGAACGTTCCTGACCTGCGGCATGCGCCTGCGCGCTGGCTCGTTGATGTAAGGCAGCGCCAGCTGCCACGACCAACGAGCATCAACACAGCGGAGAACATCATGCGTAACTGGGTCATCGGCAGCCTGTCGTGTTGCCTGCTCTGGGCCACACCTAATGTGCAGGCCTGCAGCGTCAGCAGCACCGATCAGCGCGTCAGCCTGCTCGAGCTCTACACTTCGGAGGGTTGCAGCAGCTGCCCGCCTGCCGATCAATGGCTAAGTCGCCTGCAGGCCGCCGGCTATCCTACGGACAAGGTCATTCCGCTGGCGCTGCATGTCGACTACTGGGATTACATCGGCTGGAAGGATCGCTTCGCGCGTCCCGAATTCACCGCACGCCAGCGCCAGGCGGCGAGCCGCGACCTGGCGAGTTTCGTCTACACCCCGCAAGTGCTGCTCAATGGTCGAGACTTCAGGGGCTGGCAACAAGCGAATCGCTTCGGCCAGGCCCTAGAGGCATACCGCAGCCAGGCTGCGCGCGTCCAGTTGCGGCTGGACGTCACACCCCAGCCATCCGGGCAGTATCGCTTAAAGCTCGACGCCAAGGCGCTCGATGCCGATAGCCGCAAGCAGGGCGATGTCTATATCGCCGTCTATGAGAACGGCCTCAAGACCAAGGTCAATGCCGGCGAGAACAGCGGTCGCGAACTCAGCCATGATCATGTGGTGCGCGAATGGCGCGGCCCATACCGGCTGCAGGATGCGACCGGCGCCAGCTGGGAGTCGCTGATCATGCTGGATAAATCATGGCAGGGCCGCGATGCGGGCGTGGCCGCTTTCGTGCAGAACCGCAGCAGCGGCGAGGTATTGCAGGCGGTCGCGACCGACCTATGTGGCTGAATCGTAGTCGATGACCAGGGGGGCGTGATCGCTGAAGCGTTCCGCCTTGTAGATCGACGCTTGCTTCGCGGTTGCTGCGATGCCGGGCGTGGCGATCTGGTAATCGATGCGCCAGCCCACGTTCTTGGCCCAGGCCTGGCCACGGTTGCTCCACCATGTATAGCATTCGTCCAGCGTGTCCGGGTACAGTAGGCGGTAGACGTCGACCCAGCCGACCCGGCCGAAGAGATCCGTCAGCCAGGCCCGCTCTTCCGGCAGGAAACCGGAATTCTTTTTATTGCCGCGCCAGTTCTTGAGATCGGCTTCCTTGTGCGCGATATTCCAGTCGCCGCAGATCACCACCTCGCGACCGCTGGCCTTGAGGGCTTCAAGATGCGGCAGGATACGCGCCATGACGTCGAACTTGAAGGTCTGGCGCTCCTCACCGCTCGAGCCTGACGGCAGGTACAGCGAGACCACGCTCAGATTGCCGAAGCGCGCTTCGATGTAACGGCCTTCGGCATCGATATCCGCCATGCCCAGACCTTCGATGATGGCGTCAGGCTGTTTCTTGGCATAGATACCTACGCCGCTGTAGCCCTTTTTCTCGGCGTAGTGGAAGTAGCCGTAATAGCCTTCCGGCTGCAGCATCTCGCGCGTCATGTCGCCTGCCTGCGCCTTGATCTCCTGCATGCAGACGATGTCGGCGTCCTGTGCCTTTAGCCATGCGTAGAGACCCTTGTTCGCGGCAGAGCGGATGCCGTTCAGGTTTAACGATATAATTCTTAGCAAATCCATTCCTTTTCGAGCGTTATGTCTGATTTCACCCAAGAGTTTATCCAATTCGCCATCCAAAAGCAGGTCTTGCGCTTCGGTGAATTCAAAACCAAGGCCGGTCGTAACAGCCCGTATTTCTTCAACGCCGGCCTGTTCAACGATGGCGACAGCCTGATGCGGCTAGGGGAATTCTACGCCGCCGCGATCCTGCGATCCGGCATCCAGTTCGACATGCTGTTCGGCCCGGCTTACAAAGGCATCACGCTGGCGGCCAGCATCGCCATCGCGCTCGCCCGCCAG
>CAMLMA010000115.1 GCA_946481065.1 uncultured Nitrosomonadales bacterium | reverse complement strand
CGCATCGCCAGCCGTATGAAAGGAACCAGGAATGCCGTATTACCGTACCCCACTCATCCTCTCGCTGTTGCTGACCCTTGCCGCCTGCGGCGATGTCGCCCAGCTACCGGTCTCTGCCGGTATCGGGCCCGACCCGACCTTGCCGCCGCCGAAGAAGATGCTGATCCCCACCGTCAAGACCTCGCCAGCCGTCGGCTGGCCGACGAATGCGAGGCCGAGTGCCGCCAGTGACGTTCAGGTACAGGCTTTCGCCAGCGACCTGTCACATCCGCGCTGGGTCTACAGGCTGCCCAATGGCGATATCCTCGTTGCCGAGAGCAGCGCACCGCCCAAGGGGGACAGCGGATTCAGCCTCAAGGGCTGGATCTCCGGCATCGTCATGAAGAATGTCGGTGCCCGCGTCGCCAGCCCCAATCGCATCACTTTGTTGCGCGATGCCGACGGTGATGGCGTGGCGGAATTCCGCTCCACGCTGTTGCAAGGCTTGCATTCCCCGTTCGGCATGGCACTGGTCGGCGATCAGCTATATGTCGCCAATGCCGATGCGGTGGTGCGCTTCACCTATGCCCCAGGCCAGACCGAGATCAAGACTCCCGGCGAAAAGCTGGTCGACTTACCGGGCCTGCCGCTCAACCATCACTGGACCAAGAACATCATCGCCAGCCAGGACGGCAGCAAGCTCTACGCTGCCGTTGGCTCCAACAGCAACGTCGGCGAGAACGGCATGGACATCGAGCAAGGGCGAGCGGCCATCTGGGAGATCGACCTCGCCAGCGGCCAGCACCGCGTCTTCGCCTCTGGTCTGCGCAATCCGGTGGGCATGATGTGGGAACCGGGAAGCGGTCAGCTGTGGACCGTCGTCAACGAGCGTGACGAGATCGGTAGCGACCTGGTGCCGGATTACCTGACCTCGGTAAAAGACGGCGGCTTCTACGGCTGGCCCTATAGCTATTACGGCAATAACGTCGATGAACGGGTGCAACCGCAGAGACCAGACCTGGTGGCGAAAGCCATCAAACCTGATTACGCACTCGGCCCGCATACCGCTTCCCTCGGCCTCGCATGGGCAGAGGGCGACAAGTTGCCGGAAAGATTCCGCCACGGCGCTTTCGTCGGTCAGCATGGTTCATGGAACCGCGACCCGCAAAGTGGTTACAAGGTGATCTATGTGCCGTTCGACCAGGGGAAACCCTCAGGGGAGCCGGTGGACATCCTGACCGGATTCCTCAGCCCGGATGGCAAGGCCTGGGGTCGGCCGGTAGGGGTCGCCTTTGATGCGCAAGGGGCTTTGCTGGTGGCCGATGACGTCGGCAACACCATTTGGCGAGTGACGGCGGCCAAGCCCTGAGCTGGCCCGGACTCACCGTGCGTCGCTAGTCCGACCCGAACACTTGCAGCCACAGGCTGCGCACCGCTGCGATATGCACTGCCACGGCGTCCGCCGCCAATTGCGCCTTGGTCTGCCCCTGTAGTCGGATGGCGTGCTGCAGGCGACGATATTCGACATACGCCTCCCCTACCTGCTGCGCCAGCGCTTCCTCGATCAGGCCCAGCGCCGCCAATTGCGCCAGCAATGCGACATTGCCGCGGTTGGCTGTCAGCACCGCGTGCTGCGGCGCATGCGCCAGCACCAGGTACTGCACGATGAATTCGACATCGATGATGCCGCCGCGGTCGTGCTTGAGATCGAACAGCTCACCGTGATTGGGATGCCCATCCAGCATCTTCTGCCGCATGGCGATCACTTCCGCCTTCAACGCGGCAAGGTCACGCGCCTGCATCAGCACCTCTTTGCGAATGGCTTCGAAGGCACCGCCAATGGCGGCATCCCCCGCGCTGAAACGTGCCCGCGTCAGGGCTTGATGTTCCCAGATCCAGGCCTTGTGCAACTGATATTCGCGGAACGCCTCGACCGAGCTCACTAGCAAGCCACTGGCGCCGTCCGGCCGCAAGGCAAGATCGGTTTCATAGAGCATGCCGGCCGAGGTCAGGCTGTTGAGCCAGTTGTTGAGCCGCTGGCCGAAGCGCGCATAGATGTCGCGGGCATCCGCCGCATCGTCGTCGTAAAGGAAGATGATGTCGAGATCCGAGGCATAGCCAAGCTCCTTGCCGCCGAGTTTGCCGTAGCCGATGACGGCGAATCTCGGCACTTCGCGGTGGATGCCACGGAGTGTCGGCCAAACCGTCTGTAGCGTGACATCGAGGATCATGTCCGCCAGCTCGCTCAGGTAATCTGACAGGGTGCGCAAGGGCAACTCGCCGGCGACGTCCTTGGCGGCGAAACGGAACACGGCGGCGTGCTTGAAATGCCGCATGACATCCATCTGCCGCTCGACGTCGCCCGCCACGTCGGCCAAACGGCGTTCCAGCTCGCTGCGCATAGCCCCAAAATCCGGTGCAGCGTAAAGGTTACGCGTATCCAGCAACTCGTCGAGCAGGATGGGATGCTGGGAAAGATACTGGCTGAGCCAGGGGCTGGCGCCGGCAAGCCGCACCACCAGCGCCAGCGCGTCCGGGAACTCGGCGAGCAAGGCCAGGTAACTGGCGCGGCGACAGATGCTATCCATGAGATCGGAGATGCGACTCAAGGTCTGGTCCGGATCGGGCGTCTGCGCCGACTGGGCGATGGCCATGGGCATCAGCGCATCGAAACGCTGACGACTGAGCTCGGGCAGATGCTGATAGCGGCTACCGCTATGCTGGCCAGTGAGCCGACGCAAGGTGTCTTCGGCCTGCCGGTAACCGAGCGCCTCCAGCACAGCCATGGCCTGCGGTTCCGCTAGCAAGCCCTGCCACAGCGCTTTCGCCTGCTTGAGTGGCCCGTCTTCATCCGGAGCGTCCTTGCCTTCGGGTTCGCTGAAAAGCTCGGTGAAATGTCGCTGGACCCGCTGACGATGGATTTCCAGCGCCTCACGGAAGGCCGCCCAGTCGTCAAAGCCCATGGCGCGCGTGATCCGTGCCTGCGCCGCCTCGTTTTTCGGCAGATCCTGGGTCTGCGCATCTTCAAGATATTGCAGGCGGTGCTCCAGATTCCGCAGGAATACATAGGCCACGGTCAATTCATCCACCGTGGCTTGCGGCATCAGCCCCTTTTCGCCGAGCAACTGCAAGACCGCCAGCGTCGGCCGGATCTGCAGGCTGGCGTCACGGCCGCCGCGAATCAGCTGGAACACCTGCGCGATGAACTCGATCTCGCGAATGCCACCGCGGCCGAGCTTGATGTTGTCGTGCAAGTCACGGCGATTGACGTCGCGCTGGATCTGCACCTTGAGATCGCGCATGGAAGCGAACGCCCCATAATCCAGGTATTTGCGGAAGACGAACGGCCGCAGCAGGTCGGCCAGCGTCTTGCCTTCGCCAGCGATGACCCGCCCCTTGATCCAGGCGTAACGCTCCCACTCGCGCCCCTGATTCTGGTAATACTCCTCCAGCATGGCGAGGCTGCAGGCCAGCGGACCTTCCGAGCCATACGGGCGCAGTCGCATGTCGACGCGGAAGACGAACCCATCCTCGGTGACGTCGTCGATGGCGGCGATCAGTTTCTTGCCCAGCCTTGTAAAGAACTCGCCATTGCTGATCGGGCGCTCGCCATCGGTTTCGCCATCCTCGTCGAAGGCGAAGATGAGGTCGATATCGGACGAGACGTTAAGCTCCCCGCCGCCGAGCTTGCCCATACCGACCACCAGCAACGCCTGCGGCTTGCCGGATTCGCCGATGGGTGCGCCATATTGCCGCTGCAGGTCCGGCGTCAAGCGTTGCAGGGCGAACTGCACCGCGACTTCGGCCAAGGCAGAGGTCACCCGCATGACCTCGTCGAGGTCTCCCAGCCCACCCAGATCGCGCACGATCAGCCGCAGCATGACGCGCTGGCGCAATTTACGCAGCGCACGCTTGAGCGTGGCCTCATCGTTCACCGGTTCCGCCTCGAGCCAATCCTGCATGTCGGCCGGTGTCCAGGGCTGGTGCAATTGCGCCATCAGTTCGGGCAGTAAGGTCGCATCGCTTTCGAGCAGGCGTTTAAGGTAGGGACTGCACCAGACGGCGTGCGCGAGGCGCTTTTCGTCATCGGTCAGGGTGGCGTTCTGCTGCAATATCTGGTCGAGGTTTGGCATCTCAATATCGGATGATTGGGTTATCATGCTTATTCTAAGCGGTTTGCCATAAATCATAAGAAATCAGTTGCATAAGTATTCTCTGGAGGAGTTTTATGTCGTCGATCGAATCCGTGCTTTCAGAAACCCGTGTCTTCCCCCCGCACGAATCATTCAAGCAATCTGCCACCGTTTCCGGCATGTCGGCTTATCAGGCGCTATGCGATCAGGCCACTCAGGATTACACCGGTTTCTGGGCTGACCTGGCACGGCAGGAACTCGACTGGCACAAACCCTTCAGCCAGGTCCTCGACGAATCCAACGCGCCTTTCTATCGCTGGTTCCATGACGGCCAGCTGAATGCCTCCTACAATTGCCTCGACCGCCACCTGGCCTCGCGCGGCGACAAGACCGCGCTGATCTTCGAAGGCGACGATGGCCAAACCACCAACATCACTTACAGACAGCTCCATCAGCGCGTCTGCCGCTTCGCGAACGTATTGAAATCGCAAGGCATCGGCCTTGGCGACCGCGTCATCATCTACCTGCCGATGAGCATCGAGGCGGTCGTCGCCATGCAAGCCTGTGCTCGCATAGGCGCCATCCACTCCGTGGTGTTCGGCGGCTTCTCCGCCAAGAGCCTGCATGAACGCATCACCGATGTCGGTGCCTCGCTCATCATCACGGCTGACGGTCAGTTCCGCGGCGGCAAGGCCATGCCGCTCAAACCTGCGGTCGACGAATCGTTGACCTACGGCGGTTGCGAAGGCGTGAAGAAAGTCATCGTCTACAAGCGCACCGCCGGCGAGGTGCAATGGGACGCGAATCGCGACGTCTGGTGGCATGAACTCGAAAGTACGGCATCCGACCAGTGCGAACCGACCTGGGTCAGCGCAGAGCATCCGCTGTTCATCCTCTACACCTCCGGTTCGACCGGCAAGCCCAAGGGCGTGCAGCACTCCACTGGCGGCTACCTGCTCGGCGCCATCATGAGCATGAAATGGGTATTCGACTACAAATCCGCCGATATCTTCTGGTGCACGGCCGACGTCGGCTGGATCACCGGCCACACCTACGTCACCTATGGCCCGCTGGCGCTGGGCGGCACCGAAGTCATCTTCGAAGGCGTGCCGACCTACCCGGATGCCGGACGTTTCTGGCAGATGATCGAAAAGCACAAGGTCAGCATCTTCTACACCGCGCCGACCGCCATCCGCTCGCTGATCAAGCTCGGTGCCGACCTGCCGAACCAATACGATCTCTCCAGCCTGCGCCTGCTGGGCACCGTGGGCGAACCGATCAACCCCGAAGCCTGGATGTGGTACCACACCGTGGTCGGCAAGGAACGCTGTCCCATCGCCGATACCTGGTGGCAGACCGAGACCGGCGCGCACATGATCGCGCCGTTACCCGGCGCCGTACCGACCAAGCCCGGCTCCTGCACCTTGCCATTGCCCGGCATCATGATGGATATCGTGCATGAGGATGGCACGCCGGTCGAAGGCACCGGCGGCGGCCTGCTGGTCGTGAAGAAGCCCTGGCCTTCCATGATCCGCACCATCTGGAACGACCC
>CAMLMA010000114.1 GCA_946481065.1 uncultured Nitrosomonadales bacterium | reverse complement strand
TTGGTCAAACGCGTTGATTTTGGCATTACATCAGCAACTGTTCCAGTGTTAGTTGTGAAAAGGCCTCCAGCAGCCATTGCTGGGCCTTGCCGCCGTCGCTGCACCAGGCGAGATAAGCCGTGACCTCGGGTTTCGGCTCAGCCACGCGTTTGATGACCAGTTGGCCCTGCGCGCTGTAGCGCTCTGCCAGCGCCTGCGGCAGGTAACCGACGCCCAGCCCCTGCAGGTGCGCCTGCAACTTGCTCTGCATGTCGGGGACGGTGAGCACGTCCTGCCCGGTGAGGATGCCGGAGGTGCGCGGCGGCAGGTTGCGTGAGCTGTCGGCAGCCGAGATCGAGCGGTATTGCAGGATATCCTGGTTCTTCAATGGCTCCGGCATGGCGGCCAGCGGATGATGCGGTGCTACCGCGAACTGGAAAGCCACACTGCCCATGGCCCGGATCGAGTAGCCGCCACCGGGTGGACCTTCGCCGGGCGCGCCGACGGCGATAGCGGCACGGCGCGAGATCAGCGCATCCCAGCTGCCGCCATAGGTCTCCCGGTGCAAGCGCAGGCGCGTGCCGAATCCCTGGGCATAGAAGGTATCGAGGATGGGGTAGAGCGCACGGATATCGAACAGGTCGCTGACGGCGATGCCGAGCTCGGTCTCGACGCCTGTGGCGACCCTTTTGACACGCGCTTCCAGCTCGCCGGCAGCCTGCAGTAACTGGCGACCTTCGCGCAACAGTTCGGCGCCGGCTTCGGTCAACGTGGCACGGTGGCCGCTACGATCGAACAAGGGGATGCCGAGGTCGTCCTCCAGTTTCCGGATGGTGTAGGTCACCGCAGAGGGCACCCGGAACAGCGAGTCGGCCGCCGCCGCAAAGCTGCCTTTGCGCGCGATGGCATCGATCACTTCCAGGGCTTCGAGCGAGAGCTTGATATTCATAATTTTTGAATGATATATGCAGAATAATTCGCTATTTATCTGCTTTATACAGGATTAACATGCTTCATGTCATTCAAACACATTGAATGCAGAACCCGGAAAGGAGCTGTACCATGATCACATTACGACCCTCTGAAGAACGCGGCCACGCCAACCACGGTTGGCTCGATAGCTATCATTCGTTCTCGTTCGCCCGCTACTATGACCCAGAGCACATGGGGTATTCGGTACTGCGCGTCATCAATGAGGACGTGGTCGCGGCCTCCCAAGGTTTCGGCATGCATCCGCACCGCGACATGGAGATCGTCACCTATATGCTGAAGGGCGCCATCCGTCACCAGGATAGCCTCGGTAACGGTTCCGTGATCAAGGCTGGCGATGTGCAGCGCATGACGGCTGGCACCGGTATCGTTCACAGCGAGTTCAACGCTTCGGACGTCGAGGATGCCCACCTGCTGCAGATCTGGCTGCTGCCTGAGCGCGACAACCTGACGCCGGGCTACGAAGAGAAGCATTTCGACGCGGCTGAAAAGCAGGATCGTTGGAAGCTCGTCGCGTCACGCGGCGGCATCGGCGGTTCGCTGCATATCAACCAGGACGTCTCGCTCTACGCCAGCGTGATCTGCGCCGGCAAGCGTCTGGAATATGCGATCGAGGCAGGGCGTCATCTGTATCTGCAGGTCGCACGTGGCCGGCTAACGCTGGACGGTGCCCTTCTGGAAGCCGGTGACGCGGCCAAGGTCGAAGCGCTCGACGCCATCACGGTCGAGGCGCTGGAAGAGGCCGAGGTGCTGCTGTTCGACCTGCCCGCCGATGCCGGCCCGCTGGCCGAGACCCACTGACCGTGAACCCTGACCATGCGCGCATGGTCAGGGTTCATAACCGTTGATGGGGGATGCCTGAAATCCGGTTGCAGACTTGAACCACAGGCTTCCATCCCCATCTATATCAATCAAGGAAATATTATGAAACCCATTATGATCGCGCTCAGCCTGTTGCTGAGCCTGAATGTCCACGCCGAGGTCGAGAGCTACAAGATTGACAGCGCACACAGCTTCGCCAATTGGTCGATCCGTCACGTGGCGTCGAAGACCAGCGGTACATTCAACGATATCCGTGGCGAACTCGCCATCGACCGCAACGATCTCGCCAATTCCAAAGTGGATGCGACGATCAGCCTGCTAAGCGTCAATAGCGGCCACGCCAAGCGCGACGAACACATCCAGAAAGAGGAGTACCTCGATGTCGGCCATTTCGCCGAGATGCGTTTCGTCAGCACGAAGGTCGTGGCCACCGGCAAGGACGCTGGCACGATCACTGGTCAGCTGACCCTGCATGGCGTCACCAAGGAGATCACTTTCCCGTTCAAGGTGCTTGGGTTCGGCAACGACCCCTGGGGCGGCTACCGCTCTGGTTTCGAGGCCAAGACCAGCCTGCGCGCTTCCGATTATGGGTTCACCTGGCCGCTCAAGGCCAACGCGCCAGTAGGCGACGACATCGAGATCACGTTATTGATCGAAGGTGTGCGCGCCAAGCCTTGACCGCGGGCATCAGCACCGACGACGCTGCGCTTCAGGCGCGGCGTAGAAACTTTTCAGATTCAACACATATCAGCTTCAATTAACAGGAGATCCACATGGCAATCGATTTATTCAGTCCCATCAAGATCGGCAGCATCGACCTCAGCAACCGCATCGTCATGGCACCGCTGACCCGCAACCGCGCAGGCGAGGGCAATGTCCCGCAGGACATGAACGTCACCTACTACGCGCAGCGCGCCAGCGCCGGCCTCATCATCACCGAGGCGACGCCGATCTCCGAGATGGGGCATGGTTATCCTGCCACGCCGGGCATCCATACCGACGCCCAGGTCGCCGGCTGGAAGAAAGTGGTCGACGCCGTGCATGCGAAGGGCGGCAAGATCGTCCTGCAACTGTGGCATGTCGGCCGTATCTCGCATCCCTCGCTGTTGCCGAACAACACCTTGCCGGTCGCGCCTTCGGCCATCAAGCCGGCTGGCCAGGCTTTCACCTACCAGGGCCTGCAGGATTTCGTCACGCCGCGCGCGCTGGAGACCGATGAACTGCCGGGTATCGTCGCCGAATATGTCGTGGCGACCAAGAACGCGCTCGCCGCAGGTTTCGACGGTGTCGAGATCCATGCCGCCAACGGCTATCTGCTCGACCAGTTCCTGCGCGACAGCACCAACAAGCGCACCGATCGTTACGGCGGCGATCTGCAGAACCGCACCCGCCTGCTGCTCGAAGTGACCGAAGCCGTCGTCGGTGTCGCTGGCGCCGACCGCGTGGGCGTCCGTATCTCGCCACTCAATCCGTTCAACGATATCAGCGATTCCAACCCACAAGCGCTGTTCAACCATGTCGCATCGGCACTGAGTCCGTTCAATCTGGCCTACCTGCATGTGGTCGAGGGCGGCACCCATGGCATCCCGACGCCACCATTCGATTTCGTCGAGTTGCGCAAGCATTTCAATGGCGCTTACATGGCCAACCTGAGTTACGATAAGGCCCGCGGCAACGCGGCCATCGCCGAAGGCAAGGCTGATCTCATCGCCTATGGTGTACCATTCATCGCCAATCCCGATCTGGTCGAGCGCTTCGCCAAGGATGCACCGCTCAACACCCCGGATCAGGCTTCCTTCTACGGCGGCAGTGAAAAGGGCTATATCGATTACCCGACGCTTGCGTCTGCTTGAGCCATTTTTCAGAAAAGGACACCCCATTGAATAAACCTGCCATCACCCAGGCGCCTATCGCCCCTGTCATCGCCGAGCGCTGGAGCGGTCGTGCCTACGACGCCAGCAAACCCGTCAGCCGCGAGCAGACCATCGCCTTGCTGGAGGCCGCCCGCTGGGCACCTTCCTGTTATGGCGATCAACCGTGGCGTTTCATGGTCTGGGACAAGCATGCGGACCTGGCCAGCTGGCAACGTGCTTTCGATTGCCTGGTACCGGGTAATCAGGCCTGGGTGCAGCAGGCCCCGCTGCTGTTTCTGGTGACGGCCGACAGCCTGTTCAATCACAACGGCAAGCCGAATCGCTGGGGGCAGTACGACACGGGCGCTGCCGCCGAGAACCTCTGCCTGCAGGCCAGTGCGATGGGGCTGATGGCGCACCAGATGGGCGGCTTCGATGCCGACAAGACGCGTGCGACCTTTGCCATTCCTGAGCAATACGCCCTGATGGCGATGATCTCGGTCGGTCATCCGGCTGATATCGCGACCCTCAGTGGCGAGACGCTGGAACGCGAGACGGCCCCGCGTGCACGCAGACCGTTGGGCGAGCTGTTCTTCGACGGCGCCTGGGGCAAACCCGTCATCTGATCGCGCATCATCTGCTAGAATAAGCGTTATTTTTCAATTAACAGGATTCAGCAACATGGCCGTCGTCCATCTCAACAAAGCCAACTTCAAGGATACGATCGTGAACAATCCGTTCGTGGTCGTCGATTTCTGGGCCCCATGGTGCGAACCATGCGTGACCTTTACGCCAGTGTTCGAAGCTGCGGCGGAAAAGAACCCGGACATCCTGTTCGGCATGGTCAATACCGAAGACGAACCAGAGATCGCCGAGTATTTCGAAGTGAGCAAGATCCCCGGCATCCTGATCATCCGCGAACAGGCTGGTATCCATGCCCAGCAAGGCGAGATTGGCGCCCCGGCGCTGGACAAGCTGATTGAATGGGCGCGCGATTTTGATATGCAGCAGGTGCGTGACTACTACGCAGAGCAGGACGCACAGGCCCAGCAATCCAACTAAGCAGTATCGCAAGGTGTAAACAAAAAAGCCGCTTCAAGCGGCTTTTTTGCTGTCTGGATATCGGGCTGGTCTATCCGGGCAAGAGCTTGCGCAGTGCTTCGGTGTCTTGCGGTCGCACCACCCGGCCCAGTTCTACGCCATCCTTCAGCAGGATGAGGCTGGGCCAGAGCTTGACCTTGAACTGCCGGCCGAGGCGCTTGCCCTTGCCGTCCTCGATCCTGATGTGGCGGATATCCGGCCGCGCGCCCAAGGCCTCGACGATCAATGGCTGAGCAGCCTGGCAGTGCCCGCACCAGGCGGCGCCGAATTCCAGCAGCGTGAGGCCAGGCAGTTCGCCAAGTTGTTCTAGCGTAGGGTCTTCCATGGAATATTGGGCCGGAGAGTGCCCGAATGGTTCAGCTTGGGGCGAACTCAGAAGCCGCCGGTGGTGACGAGCTTGAACAGGAAGAATGCGCCGATACCCATCATCAGGTAGAGCGGCAGGTCGCCGATCCATCGGTTCTTGTCATTGGTGGGTGCCGACAGCAGGCGATTGACGAGGAAAAGACCGATGAAGATCAACGGGATGGCGATGAGCACCGTGTCGGAGGTGAACAGCTTGCCCAGTGCGCGCTTCAGCCAGCCTTCGTCACGAAAGGTTTCAACCGAAAGCCCGATGATGCCGAGCAGGCACAAGCCCATGCGAAAGGTCGCCATGATCGTTTCGAACAGGGAATCCGGCTTGGTGTTCTTTTGCATAGTGACCTCGGGTATTGCGGCTGGGTTAAACGCTCGGCTAAATTAATCGCGATGCCACGGTCAGTCAAGCAATGAATCAGCCCGGATTGCCAGCCAGGTATTTGGCCGGATCGACCGACTTGCCTTGCTGGCGGATCTCGAAATGCAGTTTCACCCGGTCGGCGTCAGAGCTGCCCATCTCGGCGATCTTCTGGCCGCGGCTGACGAACTGGCCCTCTTTCACCAAAATATTGCTGTTGTGGGCATAGACCGAGAGATAGGTCTTGTTGTGCTTGATGATCACCAGTTT
>CAMLMA010000113.1 GCA_946481065.1 uncultured Nitrosomonadales bacterium | reverse complement strand
GCATTTGCAGGGGTTCAGGCCTTTGCAACAGGGGATACCAGAGTATATAGGTGCCCGTGGCGAAACGCTGCAAGCTATCCTCGATGGCCCTGACCACGCGCTGGTAATCCTGTTTTTCCTCGTAGGGCGGATCGATCAGTACGACGGCACGCCGCGAAGGCGGTGGCAGGCTGGCCTTGAGGCCGGCGAAACCGTCAGTGGTCTCGATCATGACTTGTCGCCCCGCGTCCTTGAAGCGCTGGCGCAGCAACTTGGCATCGGTGGGGTGCAGTTCGAACAGACGGATCCTGTCCTCCTTGCGCAGCAATGCCTGGGCAACCTGCGGCGAGCCGGGGTAGAAGCGCATGGCGTGATCGGGGTTCATGCCTTTGACCATGGCGACGTACTCCGCCAGGGAGGGTGGCAGGTCTGTGGCCGACCACAGGCGGCCGATGCCGCCGGCGTGCTCTGCATTCTGGCTGGCGTAGCCTTGATCCAGCGCGTACATGCCGGCGCCGGCATGCGTGTCGATATACCAGAGTGGCTTGTCCTTGCCTGAGGCGTAGTCCAGCACTTGTGCCAGGACATAGTGTTTGAGGACATCGGCATGGTTGCCGGCGTGAAAGGCATGGCGATAGCTAAGCATCCGCTTATGAGTCCCCGGCAGGTGATAGAGAGGTGGTGGTGTTAGTCTTGGTCGATGATGCCGCAGGCGACACGAGCGCCGCCACCGCCCAGCGGTTTGGGCGTGTCACTGTAGTTATCGCCACCCTCGTGGATCATCAGTGAACGGCCCTTGATATCTTCGAGCTTGAGGCGCGGCGCGAGCAGGATGCGTGTCGCACTGCCGTCTTCAGCGACTTCCAGTGCTGGCAGGTCGCCATGGTGGCCATCGCCTTCCGGGCCGGCATGGTGGTCGCTTTTGTCCGGATCGAAATGACCGCCGGCGCCGAGTCCGGCGACCTTCTTACCGTCCTTGTCGCCAACGCCGCAACTGGGTTTCTCGTGGATATGGAGGCCATGCAGCCCCGGCGTCAGTTCCCCCAGGTCAGGATCGACCAGCAGTCCTTTCTCGGAATCGCTGAGTTTGACGGTGCCGATGATCTTGCCGATCCCTTCCTCGCTGATCGCGTTCATGACGACGATCTTATCTTCTGCCATCGCGGGGACGGAGCCCAAGAGCACCAGGGCCAAGGCCATTTGACTGCTACGCATCGTTCGCTCCTTCTTCTCGTATGTAGGACATTATAAGGTTGTGCGTGACTGCTTCAAAGGATTGGTCAGCAGAATCGCCGTCGGGTTCGCTAATTGGCATGGCTACCCATATATTGGCCATGCGGATTCGCCGTGCCGCGCTGCCCGGCAGCGCTCCGGTTTAGTTTGTGCGGGCGGCGGTCGGCCTGTTAGCATGACGGGCTTATGGCACACGATCATTCACATCCGCATTCACATACGCATACTCACCGGCACACGCATGACGACCACGTGTTGCTCTGGCCACTGATCCTTGTCCTGGGGTTCGCTTTCATCGAAGCTTTTGGCGGCTGGTATACCGGCTCGCTGGCATTGCTGGGCGACGCCGGACACATGTTCTCGGACGCCGCGGCACTCGGCCTGGCATGGCTCGGCGCCTGGATCGCAGCCAAACCGGCTTCGCAGCGCCATAGTTATGGCTTGCTGCGCGCAGAAGTCATCGTGGCCCTGGCCAACGGCCTGCTCATGCTGCTGGTCGTTGGTGGGATCGTATATGAGGCGCTGGCGCGCCTGCAGCATCCGGAACCGGTGCGTGGGCTGGAAGTGATGGTGATCGCGGCGCTGGGGCTGGTCGTCAATGTCATCGTCGCCCTGCGGTTGCATCGGCACCAAGGCAATCTCAACCATCGGGCCGCACTGCTGCATGTGCTGGGTGACCTGCTTGGCTCGGTGGCAGCGCTGGTGGCCGGCGGCATCATTTATTTCACCGGTTGGACGCCGATCGACCCCATCCTGTCGCTGTTCATCTCCGCCCTGATCCTGGTCTCGACCGTGCGGCTGCTGCGCGAAGTGCTACATGTGCTGATGGAAGGGGTGCCGCACCATATCGAGATCGACCAGGTCACCGCCCGTCTGGCTGCCATCCCCAAGGTGCACGAGATCCACAGCGTCCATGTCTGGGCCTTGTCGTCGGAAGTCACGGCGCTTTCGGCACATGTGGTACTGGAAGACATCAACGCCTGGCATGAGGTATTGACCGCCTGCCGCACGGTGTTGCAGGCGGAGTTCGACATCGACCACGTCACCTTGCAGCCCGAGACCGTGTCGGCGCTCAGCAACGGTGAAGTCGCCTGCTGGCTCATCCAGCCGCATACGCATTCTTCGTGAGCGGGAGGTCAGCGATGGATACCGCCCACACCATGACGCCTATCTTCGATAGCCAATGCCGACGATGCGATCGGCTCGCGAGCTTTCTCGACGGTGTCCGATCCAGCCATCCAGACTATTACGCAAGACCGGTGCCGCCGTTCGGTGACGCGCATCCAAGGTTGCTGATCGTCGGCCTGGCGCCGGGCATGCATGGCGCCAATCGCACCGGCCGGCCTTTCACCGGCGACTATGCCGGGGTGCTGCTCTATGAGACGTTGCACAAATTCGGCTATGCCAGCCGCCCGCAGTCGGTTTCTGCCGACGATGGCCTGGTGCTGAGCGGTTGTCGCATCAGCAACGCGGTCAAATGCCTGCCGCCGGAGAACAAGCCGACCGGTGGCGAGATCAATACCTGTAACCGTTACCTTGCCGCCGAACTGGCAGCGTTGCCGTCCGCCACAGTGGTTCTGGCGCTGGGTAATATCGCGCACCAGGCGGTATTGAAGGCGCTAGGGCTGAAGGTCGGCGCCTACAAGTTCGGCCATGCCGCGCGCCATGCTTTGCCCAGCGGCATGGTGCTCTATGATAGCTACCACTGCAGCCGCTACAATACGCAGACCAGGCGCCTGACGGAACCCATGTTCCATCAGGTTTTCGAGTCGATCGACACCGAACTGAGGAGAACGTGAATGCCTTATATCAATGTCAAGCTTGCCGGTTCCCTGACGCGTGAACAAAAGGACAAGATCGCCAAGGAGATCACCGACACCATGGAGCGCATCGCGCACAAGCCCAAGTCCTATACCTATATCGTGTTCGATGAGGTGGCCGAGGAGAACTGGGCCGTGGCAGGAGATCTGCTGGACCAGTGAGCTGGTCGCCCATCCCGTTGAAGCCTTGCCATGCCTGACGAAAATCCCGTATTCGACCCCAAGCCGATCCTGAAGAACCTGCCGGGCCTGCCCGGCGTATACCGCATGATCAACGCGCAGGATGAGGTGATCTATGTCGGCAAGGCCAAGGATCTGAAGAAGCGGGTCTCATCCTATTTCGTCAAGAACCTGCCGTCGCCGCGCACGCGCATGATGGTATCCAACATCGCGCGCATCGAGACCACTGTCACGCGCTCCGAAGCCGAAGCCCTGCTGCTCGAGAGCAACCTGATCAAGGGCTTGATGCCGCGCTACAACGTCTTGTTTCGCGATGACAAATCCTATCCTTATATCGCGCTGACCGGCGATGATTTCCCCCGGCTGGCTTTTCATCGCGGCACCCAGCGCAAGGGCAACGATTACTTCGGGCCGTTCCCGAATGCGGTGGCAGTGCGCGAGAGCATCCAGTTGCTGCAGAAGGTCTTTCTGCTGCGTACCTGTGAGAACACCGTATTCGCCAACCGCTCGCGGCCTTGCCTGCTCTACCAGATCGAGCGCTGCACGGCACCCTGCGTCGGCTTTATCTCGCCAGAGGAATACGCACGCGATGTCAGCCATGCGGCGATGTTCCTGCAGGGCAAGGAGCAGCAGGTGATGGACGCGCTTGAAGCCAAGATGACGGATGCCGCCCGGGCCCAGGAATACGAGCGCGCCGCCGTGTATCGCGACCGCATGCAGAGCTTGCGCCAGGTGCAGGCCAAGCAGTTCGTCAGCGATTTCAATGTCAGCGATGCCGATGTCATCGCCTGTACCGAGCAGGCGGGTCATTACTGCATCAACCTGGTCATGATCCGTGGCGGACGGCATCTGGGCGACAAGAGTTTCTTCCCGCGCAATACCGAGGACTGCGACGCGACGATGACCGTCGAGGCTTTCCTGGCGCAACATTATGCCGGGCAGGCCATCCCGCCGCTGATCATCGTCGGCGTGCCGCTGGAAACCGCGGATCTGGAAGCTGTGTTCAGCGAGCAGGCCAACCGCAAGATCCGCATCAACACCAATCCGGTAGGCGATAAACGTGTCTGGATGAAGATGGCGCAGACCAACGCCGAGCTGGCGCTCCAGCAGCGGGCGGCACAGGCGGCGAACCAGGAGGCGCGGCTGGCCGCCTTGCGGGAAGCGCTGGATATCCCGGAATCCACCGAGCGCATCGAATGCTTCGACATCAGCCATACCATGGGTGAAGCCACCGTGGCGTCGTGCGTGGTGTTCGACAAGGGCGCGATGCAGAACGCGGAGTATCGGCGCTACAACATCACCGGCATTACGCCAGGCGATGACTATGCTGCCATGCGCGATGCGCTGACCCGTCGTTATACCAAGATCGCAGCCGGCGTGGCGGCGGGCGAGGCTGTCAAAGTGCCGGACCTGATCTTCATCGACGGCGGCAAGGGCCAGCTCGGCGTCGCGGTCGATGTCATGCAGGAGGTCGGCTTACCTGATATCCTGCTGGTAGGCATCGCCAAGGGCGAGGAGCGTAAGCCGGGCCTGGAGCAATTGTTCTTCCCTGACCGTGAGACGCCCGTCAGCCTAAAGAAGGACCACGCGGGCCTGCACCTGTTGCAGCAGATCCGTGACGAAGCGCATCGCTTCGCCATCACTGGGCACCGTGCCCGTCGTGGCAAGGCGCGCATGCATTCATCGCTGGAAGATATCGGTGGCATCGGCGCCAAGCGCAGGCAGCGACTGCTCACCCGTTTCGGCGGGCTTGAGGGTGTGAAGAACGCGAGCGTCGACGAACTCGCCCAAGTGGAAGGCATCAGCCAGATGCTGGCGGAAAAAATATATCAGGAGCTGCACTAGATGTTCTGGAACGTCCCCAACTCGTTGACGGTATTAAGGATCGTGCTGATCCCGGTATTCGTCGCGTTGTTCTACCTGCCGACGGATATCCTCGCGTCGCACTGGCTCAACCTCACGGCGACGCTGGTGTTTGCGCTGGCTGCGGTGACGGACTGGCTGGACGGCTACCTGGCACGCGTGCTCAACCAGACTTCGGCCATCGGCGCGTTCCTCGACCCGGTCGCCGACAAGCTCATGGTGGCTGCCGCGTTGATCGTCCTGGTCGAGTTCGAACGCGTCGGCGCGCTGGTCGCGCTCATCATCATCGGTCGCGAGATCGCCATCAGCGCACTGCGTGAATGGATGGCTGGCGTAGGGCAGTCCGGTAGCGTCGCGGTCGCTTTCATCGGCAAGGTGAAGACCGCGGCACAGATGGCTGCGATCCTGTTTTTGCTCTATTACGACCCGGTCGGTGGCCTCGATATCAAATTTATCGGGGAGGTGCTGATCGACATCGCGGCGATTTTGACATTGCTGTCAATGGCTTACTACCTGAGAGCGGCATGGCCTGCCATGAAAGCTAGATAAGAGGCGCGTTTCGGTGTTGACAGCCCGCCGAGAATCATTAAAATGCACGTCTCTTTACGCGGGAATAGCTCAGTTGGTAGAGCGCAACCTTGCCAAGGTTGAGGTCGCGAGTTCGAGACTCGTTTCCCGCTCCAG
>CAMLMA010000112.1 GCA_946481065.1 uncultured Nitrosomonadales bacterium | reverse complement strand
TGCGTGTCGCACGCAAGTTCGACGCCGGCCGCTTCCAGGGTGAGGTCTCGGCCGTCGCGCAGAACCTGTTCGATACCCATTACGAGGAATTCGCCGATTACAACCTGATGCGCCGCCGCGCCTACCTCAACGTGAGGCTGGACTTCTGATGTCCGCCTGGCTGATTCGCACCCTGCAGCGCGTCCTGACCGGGCTTTGTCTGCTGGCGCTGGGCTTGGCGTCAGCCAATGCCGCGGCGCAATCCCGCATCACCGTGCTCATCACCGCGCCGACGCCGGCCAGCGCCGAATTCACCGATCGCCTGAGGAACGAGCTAGAGCCAGCGGGTGGCCTGAGCTTCAAAATCGTCACCGAAGACATGTTGAACAGCGCCCCCGACGCCATCCCGGAGGACAGCCTGGTCATCGCCGTCGGGGTACAGGCCCTGCTGCAGGCGAGCAAGCTCGATCTCAAGCGTAGCGTGCTCGGCGTCCTCGTGCCCCAACCTTCCTTCGACCGCATCCTGGTCGATAGCAAGCGCAATCCCCGCAACTTCAGCGCCGTCTTCCTCGATCAGCCCTATCCGCGCCAGATCGCGCTGATCAAGGCTATCCTGCCCGGCACCACGAGCCTGGGCGTATTGTTCGGGCCGACATCGCTTTCCTCCAGTTACCTGCTACAGCAGGCGGCGCAGGCGGCGAGCCTCGGCTTGGCGCAAGAGAATATCTACGGCACGGATGAATTGGTGCCCAAGCTGCGGCGCGCCCTCGAAAGCAGCCCGGTGCTGCTGGCGGTGCCCGACCCGCTGGTCTACAACCGCGAAACGGCACAAAGCGTGCTGCTCACCAGCTATCGCTACCAGAAACCTGTGATCGGTTTCTCACAGGCCTATGTCCGTGCTGGCGCACTGGCTGGCGTCTTCAGTACGCCGCAGCAGATCGCCAGGCAGACCGCGGAAGTCGTGCGCCAATACCTGAACAAGCCACAGGCCGGATTGCCGCCGCCACAGGCACCTAAGTATTTTTCAGTTGATGTGAACCACCAGGTCGCCCGTTCACTCGGTCTCGAGATCGGCGACGAGAATGCTTTATCCGACACCTTGTTGCGGATGGAAAGGCCTTTGCCATGAACATTCTGGGTATCAAATCGCGCGTGCTCTTCCTGGCCATCATCCCGGCCATGATGATCGCCATCCTGCTCACGACCTACTCGATACAGAACAGTATCAGCGTGATGAACACCGCGCTGCATGAGCGCGGACGCGTCATCGCCAGTCAGCTCGCGCCGGCCTCGGAGTACGGGGTGGTGGCCGGCAATTACGCCATCCTGCAGCCGCTGGTGCAACAGGTCATGTCCCATGAGAGCGACATCGTTTCGGTGCTGGTCACCGATCATGCCGGCAGGACGCTGGCCGTGAGCGGCAAACCCGTACCGGAAGCCATCCTGCAGGAAAAGAGCACGCGCATGCAGGAGTGGGATCTAGGCGAGGCGCTGGTGTTCGGCGCGCCCATCATGCGCAGCCTGATCGATCTCGACGATTTCTCCTTGTCTCCGGCCGCCGAGCCTGGCGCAGGGTCCCAGCAAGACAATCGTATCGGCCAGGTCTATGTGGTGCTGGGCACCAGCCGCCTGATGAGCCTCAAGGCGACCCTGATCCTGCATAACCTGCTGATCGTCATCGCCGGGCTGCTGGTCAGCAGCTTCATGGCGTGGCGCATCGGCCGCGGCATCACCTTCCCTATCGAGACCATGGCGCTCGCGGTCAAGCGTCTGGGCGAAGGCCAGTTCGGCATGCGTATCCCCGAGACTTCCGCTGGCGAACTGCAGACCCTGCAGCGAGGGTTCAACACCATGGCGGGGCAGATCAAGGAAGCGCACGACGACATGCAGCAGCGCATCAATGAAGCCACACGTCAGTTGCGACACCAGGCGCATCACGACGACCTGACGGGTCTGGTCAATCGCCGCGAGTTCGAGCGTCGGCTGGAACGCGTACTGAAGAGCGCGCACGAACACGGCACCCATCATGTCTTCTGTTACATGGATCTCGACCAGTTCAAGATCGTCAACGATACCTGCGGCCATCACGCCGGCGACGACCTGTTGCGCCAGATCAGCCTGCTGCTCAACAACCGGGTGCGCGACCGCGATACGCTGGCGCGGCTGGGCGGCGACGAGTTCGGCCTATTGCTTGAGAATTGTGCCGTTTCGGATGCTTTCATCATCGCCGAGGAGTTGCGCGAGATGGTGCAGGACTTCCGCTACATCCACCAGGACAAGATGTTCACGATCGGCGTCAGTATCGGCATGGTCGCCATCACGCCCGACTTCAGCAATATCGGCAGCATCATGAGCGCGGCGGACACCGCCTGCTACGCCGCCAAGGACAACGGTCGCAATCGCATCCACCTGTTCCAGGCGCTGGACGAAGACGTCGCCAAGCGGCACGGCGAGATGGAATGGGCTGGCCGTATCACCCAGGCCATGGAGGAGAACCAGTTCTGCCTCTACTGCCAGCCGATCCTGCCGATCGCCAATACGGGCGACGGGCAGCGCTATTACGAGATCCTGCTGCGCAAGCGCGAGGAGGACGGCAAACTGGTACCGCCGATGGCGTTCATCCCGGCCGCCGAGCGCTATGACCTCATGATCAGCATCGATCGCTGGGTGATCCGCAACACCAGGGCGAGCTACCGCCAGTTGCTCGACAACAACCACAACCGCTCAGACTGCGTGTTCACCATCAACCTGTCGGGCATGTCGCTCAACGACCATAGTCTGCTGGGCTTCATCCATGAGCAGCTGACCATCTTCGCCGTCCCGCCACAAGCCATCTGCTTCGAGATCACCGAGACTTCGGCCATCGTCAACCTCGGCAACACCATGGAGCTGATGTTCGCGCTGAAGAAACTCGGTTGCCGCTTCCTGCTAGACGACTTCGGCAGCGGCATGTCGTCGTTCGCCTACCTGAAGAACCTGCCGGTGGATTTCCTCAAGATGGATGGCGCCTACGTCAAGGATATCGCCAGCAATTCCATCGACCTCGCCATGGTGCAGTCCATCCACAGCATCGCCGAAGCCATGCACATCAAGACCATCGCCGAGTTCGTCGAGAGCGCCGAGGTGGTGGAACTGCTGCAATCGATAGGCGTACACTACGGGCAGGGCTTCCATCTCGGCCGGCCCGTCCCGATCGCGCAGATCGTCGACGACCTGCGCGTGGCATAAATTCAGTAATGCAAAGTCAGTAACGCAAGGAATACCTCTCATGACACGCAATGTGCTCGTCGCCAACCCGAAAGGCGGCAGCGGCAAGACCACGCTCGCGACCAACCTCGCCGGCTATTTCGCCACGCGCGGCAAGCATGTCGTGCTCTCGGACATGGATCGACAACGCTCGGCGCTGGGCTGGCTGGAACGCCGGCCAGAGAGGCTGCCGCTGATCCACGGCCTCGACGGTCGCGGCAAGCATGCCGACAGCCTCAGTGCCGACTGGACCGTGATCGACTCCCCCGCCGGCCTGCGTGGCGACAAGCTGAGCGAGGCGGTCAAGCATGCCGACTGGGTCATCGTGCCGATCCAGCCCTCGGCGTTCGATATGGCCGCCACCACCGAATTCCTCGAAGTGCTGCGTGAAGAGAAAGCCGTGCGCAAATCACGCACCTTCGTCGCCATCGTCGGCATGCGCGTCGATAGCCGCACGCGCTCCGCCGCCGCGCTGGAAGCCTACTTGCAGGAAGCCGAGTTCCCGGTCATGGGTAACCTGCGCAGCGCCCAGGTCTATGCGCTAGCCGCCGAGCAAGGCGCCAGCCTGTTCGATATCCGGCCGTCGCAGGTCGCGCGCGACCTGCAGCAATGGGCGCCGCTACTGCACTGGCTGATCAACGCCGACCGTCACCGCAAGTAAGCCATGGCCAGCGAGATCGAACTCAAGCTGCGCATCGCCGCGGCCGATATCCCGCGTTTGCGTCGCCACCCACTGGTCAAGGCGCATACCGTCGGCAAACCTATCACCCGCCGGCTGACCAGCATCTACTACGACACGCCGCAACTCGATCTGGTCAAGTCCGGCGTCAGCCTGCGCGTCCGCCGCATGTCTGGCGGCTGGTTCCAGTCGATCAAGACTGCCGGCAAGGCCAGCGGCGGCCTGCACGATCGCCAGGAATGGGAAGATCTGCTGCGGCGCGGGGTGCCGGATTTCGACAAGATCACGGAACCCTGGCTGCGCGCGATCTTCGACGCGCCGGCCTTGCGCGCTGCGCTGCGGCCGATCTTCACCACTGACGTCAAACGCACTGAATGGCAGCTCGAGACGGATATCGGCCAGATCGAGATGGCGCTGGACGTTGGCCACCTGCTGATCGACGGCATGGCACGCGCCGAGATCTGTGAGGTCGAACTCGAACTGAAAGCAGGCGCTCCGACTCAGCTCTTCGACTTCGCCAGCGCCCTGCAAGACACGATCCCGCTACACGCCGAAGACACCAGCAAAGCCGAATTAGGGTATGCTTTTTATACGGGCGCGAACGTATAGGGCCAAGGCCGCGCGACAGGCAGGCGCTCGATAAAAAGTCATTGAACGGAGATAGACATGAATCTGGAGAAAGTGGTCTTTGGTTTTTTCATCGTATTGGCCATGACCTTGAATTTCGGCTTCTTCATCGGCGAGATCGACAACCCGCTGCATCACCACGTCTATGAGTTATATGCCGCGATCGTCGTCAACCTGATCGCGACCGTACTCAAATTCGGCGATCGCACCCAGATCGGTGCGATCCATCTGGCTACCAGCCTGGTGGCCGATCTGCAGCTCATCGCCGCAGCCGTGGTCTGGGTCGCGTTCAGCGGCGGCCTCGACGAATCGACCGTCATCACGCGGGTGGTCTCGCTCTCCGGCGGAGCGTTGATGGCGAACGTGGTATCCGTGATCCTGCTGCTGTCCGAGACCATCACACTCAGACGATAAGCCTCACAGCGGCCTCGCCTTGAACAACATCCTTTTCCTCATCCTGCGGCGCATGCGCGCGCCGCTGATCACGGTGATCGTCACCTACACGATCGCCGTCGTCGGCCTGACGCTGATGCCGGGGCACGACCCGGACGGCAACGCATGGCAGATGTCATTGTTCGAAGCCTTTTATGTCATCAGTTACACCGCCACCACCATCGGTTTCGGCGAGGTCCCCTACCCCTACAGCTCGGATCAGCGGCTGTGGATGGCATTCTCGATCTACCTGACAGTCATCCCCTGGTTCTACGCCATCGGCAAGATCATCAGCCTGGTGCAGGACCCGGGCTTGCGCCAGGCGTTCATCACTTCCGCCTTCGCACGCGAAGTGTGCAACCTGCAGGAACCGTTCTACATCATCTGCGGCTATGGCGAGACGGGCAGCCTGCTGGCGCGCGCGCTCGACAGCCGCGGCATGCGCGTCGTCGTCGTCGAGCTGCTGCAGGACCGCATCAACGAACTGGAACTGGAAGATTACGGATTCGACATGCCGGGCTTGTGTGCCGACGCCAAGCTGCCGGACACGCTGCTCAAGGCCGGTGTCTTGCACCCCATGTGCGGTGGCGTCGCCGCGCTCACCGACGACGACCACGCCAATCTCGCGATCTCGGTCGCGGTCAAGCTCATCAACCCGAAACTCAACGTGCTGGCGCGCGCCGAGAACAACGACACCGCCGCCAACATGGCTTCGTTCGGCACCGATCACATCATCAATCCCTACACCCTGTTTGGCGACCATCTGGCGATGGAGATCCATGCGCTGGGCAGCTACCT
>CAMLMA010000111.1 GCA_946481065.1 uncultured Nitrosomonadales bacterium | reverse complement strand
GATAGAAACTTTTTCATGTCATCCCCCTTAGAGCGCGTCTGGACCGGTTTCGCCGGTACGGATGCGGTAAACTTGCTCGAGTTCGAAGACGAAGATCTTGCCGTCACCGATCTTGCCGGTGGTAGCAGATTTCTCGATGGCTTCGATCACTTGGTCGAGCATATCGTCTTTGATGGCGACTTCTAGTTTTACTTTTGGCAGAAAGTCGACGACATATTCGGCGCCACGGTACAGCTCGGTGTGCCCCTTTTGACGGCCAAAACCTTTCACTTCGGTAACGGTGATGCCTTGCACGCCGATGGCGGAAAGCGCTTCCCGTACCTCGTCAAGCTTGAACGGCTTGATAATCGCGGATACGAATTTCATGCGTGTCTCCTGATGAGTGTTTTGAAGTGATAAGGCGGGCTGCTCTTCCGCCTTATCCCTGTACAGCTAACCTATATTAGAAGGTCTTTTGAACGAACACGGTGAACTGGTCTTTGCCCAGGTTCTCGCCATCGTTCAGGTAGCCGTCCTTCTGGGCATCGGTACCGGTGTAGTAACCACCGACGTTGACACCGTTGTTGAACGCCTTCACCAGACCCAGTTTCCAGTCGGTGTAGGTGAAGAGCTTGTCGTTATTGGTGCCGACGAGTCCCTTGGCCTTACCGCTGAAATCCTGATAACCGACGTGGGCCAGGATGGAGTAACCGGATTCGGCGATCGGGTAGGTCGCATTCAGCTCGGCATAGTAGGTGCCTTGGCCGTCATCGACACCGAAGGCGCCGTCAGAAACGACGGTGGAAACCTTGGCGCTGATCCACTGCCAGCCTAAAGCGGCATAGAGTTCGGTGGTATCTGCGCGCTTGATGCCAGGATTCCTGGAACCTGGGTAGAGATATTGCAGCAAGCCCACGTCATAGGAAATACCAGAGTCGCCGAACATGTTCTTGTAGCCACCGTATACGTCCACTTCCAGACTGGAGTTCTGGTAAGCGCCAGCATCTTGCAGCCAGCTGATGTTGGAACCCCACATACCGGCGTAGAAGCCGCTCGAGTGAGAGTAATCAACGCCACCTTGCAATGCTGGTTGGCGTGCGGTCTGCGTCAGACCACGGAAGATGTACTGACTATAGAGGCCTACGTTGTAGGAGAAAGTATGGGGAGAGGTGGCCTCGGCAGCGGGAGCGGCATCTTCAGCCATTACAGCGGCCGGTGCTGCGAACGTACCCAGCAAAGCCGCCACCATTAGCGATTTACGCATGGTATTTCCTTTCAAGTTAAAAAAATAAAAAACAAACCAAATCGAGCAACAATCAGCAAGCAACACTCATGCCAAAAATACAAAATCATGAGAAACATGCAGTTACGATGCTAAAATAATCCTTGGTATCAAGCAATGTAATTATATTATTGTTTATAAATGATTATTGCACAGTAATGGTGCGTTAAAGGGGGCGCTCATGCACCAAAAACCTGCTAGACTGCTCCCAAATCACCGGAGAAAATGATGGTAAACACCCCGTTTTTCGAAGATTTATCCAGCAGAATTAGAGAGATAACAAAATCCTCGCCGGCAGCCGACCTGGAAAAGAATTTACGCGCACTATTACAGGGCGCATTCACCAAATTGGAGCTTGTGTCCCGCGAGGAATTTGACGTACAGGCCGATTTGTTGCGGCGTACAAGGCAAAAGCTGGAATCGCTGGAAGCGAAACTGGCGGAACTGGAAGCTTTGTTGCAGAAAAACAACAAATAAGCCGCCTGCCGTGAGCCTCGCAGTTCTTCGTAGTCGTGCATTGGCGGGCATGGATGCACCAGAAGTGGTGGTCGAAGCCCATCTGGCTAATGGCTTGCCGAGCTTCACCATCGTCGGTCTGCCCGAGGCAGAGGTGAAGGAAAGCAAGGATCGCGTGCGTGCGGCCTTGCAGACCTCGCAATTCGAGTTCCCTGCGCGGCGCATCACCGTTAACCTGGCCCCCGCAGACCTGCCTAAGGAAAGCGGGCGTTATGACCTGCCGATCGCGCTAGGGATCCTCGCCGCATCCGGCCAGCTGCCCGCTGACGCGCTGGGCGATTACGAATTCGCCGGGGAGTTGGCGCTGACGGGTGCGCTGCGCCCGATCCGTGGCGCCCTGGCCATGACCTGCAAGGCTTATGGTGAAGGCCGCACCTTTATCCTGCCGGCAGAGAACGCGGCCGAAGCCGCGCTGGTGAAGCAGGCGCGCATCCTGCCGGCGCGAAGCCTGCTCGAAGTCTGTGCCCATCTGCTCGGCCATACCCAGCTCATGCCCCATGAACATGCATTGACGCCGCAAGTGCAGGCATATCCCGATCTGAGTGAAGTCAAGGGTCAGGCGATGGCCAAGCGTGCCTTGGAGGTCGCCGCTGCGGGCGCTCATAGTGTGCTCATGAGTGGGCCGCCGGGCACGGGTAAATCCATGCTGGCCAGTCGCTTCCCCGGTATCCTGCCGGATATGACGGATGAGGAAGCGCTGGAGTCGGCTGCCATCCAGTCCCTTAACGGCGCCTATCGGACGGAGTCCTGGCGCCGGCGGCCTTTCCGGGCACCGCACCACACTGCTTCCGGGGTCGCGCTGGTGGGTGGTGGTGGCATCCCCCGGCCTGGGGAGATCTCGCTGGCACATCATGGGGTCTTGTTCCTGGACGAACTGCCGGAATTCGATCGCAAAGTGCTTGAAGTGCTGCGCGAACCCCTCGAATCAGGCCGGATCACGATCTCGCGCGCGGCGCGCCAGGCGGATTTCCCTGCCAGCTTCCAGCTGATCGCCGCCATGAATCCCTGTCCATGTGGCTATCTCGGGCATCACAACAATAAATGTCGATGCACGCCGGATCAGGTGGCGCGCTACCGTTCGCGTATCTCGGGGCCGCTGCTGGACCGCATCGATCTCAATATCGAAGTACCCGCCCTGCGTGAAGACGAACTCACCAGCCCAGGCTCTGCCGAATCCAGCGGCGAGGTGCGGCAGCGGGTGCAGGCTGCCAGAGCGCGCCAGCTTGCACGACAAGGCAAGGCCAATGGCCAGTTGTCGGCGAGCGAGGTCGACCAGTATTGTGGCCCTGACGCGGCGGGCCTGGGCTTGCTCAAGCAGGCGCTGAGCAAACTCAACCTGTCGGCGCGCGGCTATCACCGTATCCTCAAGGTCGCCCGCACCGTCGCCGATCTCGCTGGCGATGAGACCGTCATGGCCGGGCATATCGCCGAGGCGGTGCAGTACCGTCGCTTCGAGCGTACGACATGAGTATCTCCTGCCAGGATCTGCTGCAAAGCTGGCGCCACGAGTGCCGATCGGCACTGCTATACCGTGTCATTGCCGAGCGCGAGCCTCTCGCGCATAGAAAGGCCTTGTTCCTGGCTTTGGCTGAGGAGGCTGAAAAACAGGCTGCGCTCTGGACGACAGAGGCGGCGAGCGCCGGTTGCGCCGTGCCAGCCAGCTATCGACCGGATGGCCGCGCCCGCTGCGTCGTGCTGCTGCTGCACCTCCTCGGGCCGCAGCGTATGAAGCCAGTGCTCGCTGCCATCAAGATCCGCGGTCTCTCGGTATATGACACGGCACGACGCCCCGGCTTTCATCCGGTGCCGCAATCCGTGGAGGAGGTCGGCGCCAGCCATCGTTCGACCGGCGGTAGCAGCGGATTGCGCGCAGCCGTGTTCGGTGTCAATGACGGCCTTGTGTCGATCACCTGCCTGGTCATGGGTGTCGCTGGTGCTGCCAGTAACCATGCCACGATCCTGCTGACGGGGCTTGCCGGGCTGCTGGCCGGCGCATTCTCGATGGCGGCAGGGGAATATGTATCCATGCGTTCGCAACGCGAGATGTTCGAGTACCAGATCGGTCTCGAGCGGGCCGAGCTTGCCCAGTATCCCGAAGAGGAAGCCGCTGAGCTCGCCTTGATCTATCGCGCGCGCGGTATGACGGAAGCAGAAGCCCAGGCACTGGCGGAGCGTATGGTGGCTGACCCGGAAGTCGGGCTGGACACGCTGGCGCGCGAGGAGCTGGGGTTGAATCCCGATGACCTCGGGTCCCCCTGGCTGGCCGCGATCTCATCATTTGTCGCCTTCATGCTGGGCGGTACGTTGCCCTTACTGCCTTACCTGGTCGGTGTGGAACGCAGCGCATTGTCGCTGTCGGTGGGTCTTGCGGCGACGGGTCTATTCCTCATCGGTCTCGCCCTGTCCTTGTTCACCGGCCGCAATGCCCTGTGGGGCGGGCTGCGCATGCTCATCATCGGCGGCACGGCAGGCTTGCTCACATATTGGATCGGATACTGGCTCGGCGTCAGTATCGCTTGAGTCCACGCTACGCTATCGGGCCTGGGCGCCATGCCTAGCGGCTACTGATGGCTGGCCCAAATGCCTCATGTCTGCGCTGACCCATGCCTGCTAAGGCTGAAGAGGCTGCATCAAGGGTGCTTGAAGCGGCTGGGTGCTTTATAATTAGCAAGTTATGCCACATCGAGATGATCGATGTGGTCACTTGAAGCTACCGAGACCTCGATGAAACCGGATCAAATCTCCCCTACCGAGCGCCAATTGCGCGACCTCCTTGCACAACGCATCCTGATCCTGGATGGCGCCATGGGGACCATGATCCAGCAATACAAGCTGGGCGAGCAGGAATACCGTGGGGAGCGATTCGCCGATTTCGTTGCGCCAGCCGGGCAACGCGAGATCTTCCTCAAGGGCAACAATGAACTGCTGACGCTGACCCAGCCGCATATCATCCAGGAGATCCACGAAAAATATCTGGCGGCTGGCGCGGATATCATCGAGACCAATACCTTCGGGGCGACCAGCGTGGCGCAGGATGACTACCACATGGCGCATCTGGTCCACGAGATGAACGTGGAAGCCGCCAGACTTGCCCGTGCTGCCTGCGATAAATACGCCACATCCGACAAGCCGCGTTTCGTCGCCGGTGCCTTTGGCCCGACGCCCAAGACCGCCTCCATTTCGCCAGACGTCAACGATCCGGCTGCACGTAACGTCAGCTTCGACCAGCTGGTGGCGGCCTATCTCGAGCAAGCTCGTGGCCTCGCCGAAGGCGGCGTCGATATCTTCATGGTCGAGACCATCTTCGATACGCTGAATTGCAAGGCCGCCTTGTTCGCGATCGATACTTTCTTCGAGGAGAGCGGCAAGCGCTTGCCCATCATGCTCTCCGGCACGGTGACCGACGCTTCCGGCCGCATCCTCTCCGGCCAGACTGTCGCGGCTTTCTGGAATTCCGTGCGCCACGCGCGGCCGCTGACCATCGGCCTTAACTGTGCCCTGGGTGCGACCTTGATGCGGCCCTACGCCGAGGAGCTGGCACAGATCGCCGATACCTACGTCTGTATCTACCCCAATGCCGGGCTGCCCAACCCGATGAGTGACACCGGTTTCGATGAGACGCCGGACGTGACGTCTTCGTTATTGAAGGAGTTCGCGGATAGCGGATTCGTCAACATCGCCGGCGGCTGTTGCGGCACCACGCCGCCGCATATCGCTGCCATCGCCCGGGAAGTGCAGGTGGTCAAGCCGCGCGCCTTGCCCGAAGTCCCGGTGGCGACGCGCCTGTCCGGCCTTGAACCCTTTGTCATCGATGACAGTTCGCTGTTCGTCAACGTCGGTGAGCGCACCAACGTCACGGGTTCCAAGGCTTTCGCGCGCCTCATCATCAACGAGCAATACGAAGAGGCCTTGAGCGTCGCACGCCAGCAGGTGGAGAACGGCGCACAGATCATCGACATCAACATGGACGAGGGCATGCTGGACGCGGTCAAGGCGATGACGCATTTCCTCAACCTGATCGCCTCCGA
>CAMLMA010000110.1 GCA_946481065.1 uncultured Nitrosomonadales bacterium | reverse complement strand
GCGTGCCGACCTACAAGGACCAGCAGGAGAAACTGGCGAGCAAGGATCTCTCGACCTACGGCTTCCTCGGTTATCCGCTGTTGCAGAGCGCCGACATCCTGATCTACCGTGCGACGCAGGTGCCTGTGGGCGAGGACCAGATCCCGCATATCGAGTTCACCCGCGAGATCGCCCGTCGCTTCAACCATATCTATGGCCGTGAGCCGGGTTACGAAGAGAAGGCCGAAGCCGCCATCAAGAAGCTGGGCAGCAAGCGCAGCGCGCTCTATGAGGAGATGCGCAACGCCTACCAGCAAAGTGGTGACGAAGAGGCGCTGGAATCGGCACGCGCCATGATCGAAGAGCAGCAGGGCTTGTCGCTGGGCGACAAGGAGCGCCTGCTGGGCTATCTCGAAGGCGGCGGCAAGATCATCCTGCCGGAACCCGAATACAAGCTGACGCCAGCCTCCAAGATGCCGGGGCTGGACGGGCAGAAGATGTCCAAGTCCTACAACAACACCGTGTCGCTGCGCGAACCGGCTGATGTCGTTGCGAAGAAGATCAAGACCATGCCGACCGACCCTGCGCGCATCCGTCGCACCGATCCGGGCGATCCGGCCAAGTGCCCGGTCTGGCAGTTGCATGAGGTCTATTCCGACGACGCCCGCCGTGAATGGGTGATGCAGGGCTGCACCACCGCCGGTATCGGTTGTATCGAATGCAAACAGCCGGTGATCGACGCCATGATGGAAGAGCTGAAGCCGATCCAGGAGCGGGCTGCGCAATACGCCGAAGACCCATTGCTGGTGAAGAACATCGTTGCCGAAGGCTGTGAGCGCGCACGCAAGCTGGCGCGTGAGACCATGCGCGACGTACGTGAAGCCATGGGCCTCAACTACTCCTGATGTCACGATGAGACGCCACGCCATGCCTGAGACATTAGCCGCGTCGACGGATGGCAGGCCTGTCGTTTCCCTGGATGGTGAGGCGTGAGCACCATGCAGACCCAGTTGACGATCGATGCGCGGATCTATGGTGAGCAGCTCGACACCATCCCGCAGGATCTCTACATCCCGCCGGATGCGCTGGAAGTCTATCTCGATGCCTTCGAAGGCCCGCTGGACCTGCTGCTGTACCTCATTCGCAAGCACAATCTCGATATCCTCGACATTCCCATGGCCGAACTCACGCGGCAATACATGGATTACGTGGAAAAGATGCGCGCCATGTCCGAGCACTTCAAGCTGGAACTGGCCGCCGATTACCTGCTGATGTCGGCCATGCTGATCGAGATCAAGTCGCGCATGCTGTTGCCCAAGCCCGAAGAGATCGTGGAGGAGGATGACCCGCGGGCCGAGCTGGTGCGCAGGCTCATGGAGTACGAGGCGATCAAGCTCGCCGCGCAGCGTCTCGATGCCATGCCGCAGGTCGGTGTCGATATCCTGGTCGCCCAGAGTTACGTCGAGCGCATCAGCGATATCCACCCGCCGGAAGTATCGGTCGATGATCTGGTCGCGGCCTGGAAGGGCGTGCTGGCTCGCGCCGGCAATTTTCGTCATCACAGGATCAGCCGCGAAGAGCTCTCGGTGCGCGAGCACATGAGCGACGTCCTGCGGCGCCTGCAGGAACACCGCATGCTCGAGTTCACGGCGCTGTTCGACGTCGTTAACGACGGCATTCCCAAGCTGGTCGTGTATTTCCTCGCCATCCTCGAACTGGCGCGCGAAGGTCTGCTGCGTATCACCCAGCAGCAAGCCTTCACCCCCATCTATCTGCAGATCGCAGCCTGAGGTCGTCGATGCAGCACGAACCACAAACCATCGAAGAAATGAAGCAGGTGCTGGAAGCCGCATTGCTCACCAGTGCGCAGCCCTTGTCCCTGGATGAGTTGCTGCGCCTGTTCGCCGGCCGCATGGAGCGCGCGACCTTGCGCATGCTGCTGGATGAATTGAAGAGCGATTGGCAGGCGCGCACGCTGGAACTGGTGCAGGTCGCCAGCGGCTGGCGCTTCCAGGCACGTAGCCAGTATGCCCCGTTCATCGCTCGGCTCAACCCGGAGAGGCAGCCCAAATATTCGCGCGCCGTCATGGAAACGCTCGCCATCATCGCCTATCGCCAACCGGTGACGCGCGGCGATATCGAGGAGATCCGCGGTGTCGCGGTCAACCCCAACGTCATGCGCCAATTGCAGGAGCGCGACTGGATCGATGTCGTCGGCCAGCGCGACACGCCGGGCCGGCCGTCGCTCTATGGCACCACCAGGACCTTTCTCGACGACCTCAACCTGCGCTCGCTCGCCGAATTGCCGCCGATGGAAGATTTCGCGCAGACCGAGATCCCGCTGGACTTGTAACTTTCTCTCGATATTTCATCGTCTTATTCGTGCCTGGCCGTGCTCTGGCTTATAATGGGAGCCTTCATACGAAGTAGCAGCCATGGCCCGTCCTTTCAAGCAGCAACCTACCCAACGCATCAAACCCGCCGCCGTCGATCCGGACGCCGTCCCGCAACGCCTGCATAAACTGTTGGCGCTGGCTGGCCTTGGTTCGCGTCGTGAGATGGAGACCCTGATCGAGAGCGGTCGCGTCACCATCAACGGCAAACCCGCCCAGGTGGGCGCGGGTGTCGTGCCAAGTGATGTGGTGCGGGTCGATAGTCGGCCGGTGCGCCTGCCGTTCGAACCGGAATTGCCGCAGGTGCTGCTCTACCACAAGCCGGAAGGCGAGATCGTCAGCCAGGATGACCCAGAGAAGCGGGCAACCGTGTTCGACAAGCTGCCGCGCGTGAAGCACGGCAAATGGGTGGCGATCGGCCGGCTCGATATCAATACCTCGGGCCTGCTGATCTTCACGACTTCGGGCGATCTTGCCAACCGCTTCATGCATCCGCGTTACGAGGTCGAGCGCGAGTATGCCGTGCGCATCTTCGGTGAACTGACGGAAGGCCAGATGCTGCAATTGACGCAAGGGATCGAGTTGGAGGATGGCCCGGCCAATTTCGATTCGATCCACCCTCAAGGCGGGGAGGGCTCCAATCACTGGTATCAGGTGGTGTTGCGTGAAGGTCGTAACCGCGAAGTGCGCCGGCTGTTCGAAGCTTTTCAGTTGCAAGTGAGCCGGCTGATGCGGGTGCGCTTCGGCCCCATCACGCTGCCGTCGCGCCTTAAGCGCGGCATGATGATGACGCTGGAACCGAAGGAAGTGCTGAATCTCCTGGAATGGGCGGGTTTGCCTGCGCCGAAAGGGCCGCTCAAGCAACGTACGGCGCGTGAGATCGAAAAAGCTTCCATCGCCTACACGCCAAAGGCACGCAAGGCGCCCGCAACGCGCAGAGCCGAAGGGGAGACCAGTACGAAGCCCGGCAGCCATGCGCCAGCCGGCAAACCGGCCAAGCCGTCACGCCCACAGCAGAGTCGCCGTGTTCGGCAATCGTCCGACCTGAATCCCCCCCGACAGCAAAAGCGCAGCGACCGTAACCGCGGTCGCGGTTGAACGTTTCAGGCCCTTGCAAGGGTCATCGACGAGGCGCTTGTCTCGCGGTATGACTTGCCCCACCGTGTAACTCGTCCCGCCGTGTGAGTCGATGCATGAGCGTGGATGACCTGCCCAGGCGCATGGGTTCGCTATGCAAGCTATTGCCCGACATGCCCCGCGATGGCGTTGAGGTTCTCGTCGGGTGCCTGCATGCGCGCCATGCGCATACTGTCATAGGCCGCCGCCAGCATCAGCAGACCCGCACATAACTCCGAGAACTCCTCCAGGCTGGAGATCAGCCGCCCATGCAGGAAATCCAGCACGGTGGCCAATGCCAGCAACATGATCGCGCTCGCCAGTGGGCGTCCCAGGCGATGCTGCCAGGCAAAGGTCAGGATCTCTGCGACGCGCCGTCGCTGCGCATAAGCGAGCAGGCCGGCGAGCGCCGCGCAGATGACGAACGTCGCCGACAAGGTCCATAGGTCAGTCGCGACCGCCCAGCGCTCGATCACGGCGAAGATGTCGTGGACACCGTCGAATTCACCGCCACCGCGCATCTCGGGCATCTGCAGGTGCAAGATGCGGGCACCCCAGCTGATCTCGTCCAGCGCGCAAAACAGGCTCAATAGCGGGAGGGTCCACAGGGCGACGCGAGCAGCCCATGGTTTGTCGCGCAGCGCGCCGAGCCACAAGGCATAGAAGCCGAGCCCGGCGGCCAGCGCGTCGACGATGGCCGTGGCATCTTCGATGATGCCGTCCTCGGCGAAGATCAACACTTCACTTTGCGGCCAGAGCTTGACGACCAGGATGATGAATAGCGTGAGGCTCAGGAAGAACAAGCTGCTGCGGCGTACGAACTGCAAGAATCCTTGATCCATGACGTGTCCTTGGCAGAATGGGATGACAGGGTCATCGATATTTCATTCTGCTGTCACACGGCAGGGCGCAGCAATAGCTCGAAAGGACTACGCGTCAGCCGCCGAGACCAGTTGCTCTCTGGTGAGCAGGAACACGAACTCGTTACCGGATTCGACTTCCAGCCAGGTGAAGGGCAGGTGCGGGTAGGCGTCAAGAAGGGCGTCGCGGTTATGCCCGATCTCAACCACCAGCAAACCGCCGTCATTGAGGTGCTGGGGCGCTTGCCTGATCAGCGTGTGCGTGTGATCCAGGCCGGCTTCACCGCTGCCGAGCGCGATCTGCGGTTCGTTGCGGTATTCCTGCGGCAATGTCGCCATCGAAGGGGCATCGACATACGGCGGGTTGCTGATGATGACGTCGTAGGTCTTGCCCTGCAGATTGGCGAACATGTCGGACTGGATCGCCGTGATGCGGTCCTGCAGCCCGTAGTTGGCGATATTGATGTTGCAGACGGCGATGGCGTCGGGCGAGATGTCCACCACATCGACATGGGCTGCCGGGAAAGCATCCGCAAGCAGCACCCCGAGACAGCCACTCCCGGTACAGATGTCCGCTACATTCTCGACCATCTCGGGGAATTCCACCCATGGGCTCAAGCTGTTTTCCAGCAGCTCGGCGATGAACGAACGCGGCACGATGACGCGTTCATCGACATAGAACTTATAGCCCTTGAGCCAGGCTTCGCGCAGCAGGTAGGCGGTCGGCGTGCGGTCGACGGTACGCCGTTCGATCAGGTGGGCCAGGTGCTTGCGTTCAGTCTCGGTGATGACCGCGTCGAGGAAGTTGTCCAGCGTGTCGAGCGGCAGGTGCAGTGCGCTCATGATGAGCCATACGGCCTCGTCATAGGCGTTATCGGTGCCATGGCCGAAGAAGATGCCGGCCTCCTCGAAGCGACTGACGGTGAAACGCAGCCAGTCGCGGATGGTGAAGAGTTCTTCGGTCAGGCGTGGGTAATGCAGCATGTTCGGGTCTAGTCCTTCAAAACGTCGTTACGCCAGCAACAGCTTTTCCAGCGTCAGGCGGTAGGTGTCTTTCAACGGCTCGATATCGGCGACGGCGACACATTCGTTCAGTTTGTGGATGGTGGCGTTGAGCGGGCCGAACTCGATCACCTGCTTGCAGATGTCGGCGATGAATCGGCCATCGGAGGTGCCGCCCGTGGTCGAAAGCTCCGGCGATACGCCATAGGCTTCCCGAATAGCCTCGGAGATCGCTTCCACCAGGTTGCCGCGCGGCGTGATGTAAGGCGGCGAGTATTCCCATTCGAGATCGTAATTGAGTGCGTGCTTGTCGAGGATGGCATGCACGCGTTCGCGCAGGTTCTGGTCGGTGCTGCCATGGCCATTGAGTTCAGGGCAGAAGCGGAAATTGAACAGGATCTCGACCTCGCCAGGCACCACATTGGTGGCGCCGGTGCCGCCGTTCATGTTGGAGATCTGCCAGGACGTCGGCGGGA
>CAMLMA010000109.1 GCA_946481065.1 uncultured Nitrosomonadales bacterium | reverse complement strand
CACCACGGCGCCGACACCGATCACCATGCCGAGCATGGTGAGGAAGGTGCGCAGGCGATTGGCGCCCATGGCATGCCATGCTTCGCCCAACATCGCGCCGAACATCAGGCGGCTCCCACGTCGGCGGTCAATTCACCGAAGCCATGCTGCGTATCCTGCACGATCCGCCCGTCGAGGAATCGCACCTGACGGCGTGCGTGTTCGGCGATGTCCTGTTCGTGCGTGACCAGCACGATGGTGATGCCTTCCGCGTTCAGTTCGCCGAACAAAGCCATGATCTCTTCGCTGGTCTTGCTGTCGAGGTTACCGGTCGGCTCGTCGGCGAGGATCAGGCTAGGGTCGTTGATCAGCGCACGCGCGATGGCCACGCGTTGCTGCTGACCGCCTGAGATCTGGTTCGGCATGGACTGAAAATAGCGTTCCAGCCCGACTTTGCGCAGCAGCACGGCGGCACGGGCATGGCGTTCGGCCTTGTCGACGCCGGCATACACCAGTGGCAGCGAGACGTTGTCCAGAAGGCTGGAACGCGACAGCAGGTTGAAGCCCTGGAAGACGAAACCGATGGTCTTGTTGCGGACGCGGGCCAAGGCATCGCCATCCAGCGTGGCGGTCTGGTGGCCATCCAGTGTGTATTCGCCGCTGCTCGGTTTGTCGAGGCAACCGAGGATATTCATGAAGGTGGACTTGCCGGAACCGGAAGGGCCCATGATGGCCACATAATCGCCATAGGCGATGTCGAGATCGACTTCCTTCAGGACCGGGAACGGCCCGGCCGCCGTCATGTAATGCTTGTGCAGGTCACGCACGGCGATGACATTGCCCGTTTTGTGCTGAGGATCCGACATCAGAACATCCGCATGCGCATATTGCCTTGCGGCGCGCCGCTGCCGTTGAGCTGGTTCTCGCCGGTGATGACCTTGTCGCCGGATTTCAGCGCCTGGCTGGAGATCTCGGTGAATTGGCCGTCTGAGATACCGAGACGCACGCGGATGGCGAATGGTTTGCCGTTACGCAGGACATAGACCTTGCCGATCGAGCTATCGCCGGATTTCTTCTTGCCCTTGGGCCGGCCGCTGCCAGCCGTCATCGGTTTTTTCACCTCGGTCGCGGTTTCGTCTTCCTGAAGTGTCGGCTTGTAACGCAGGGCCGCGTTCGGTGCCAGCATCACATCCTGTTTGTGCGCGACGGCGATACTGACATAGGCGGTCATGCCCGGCAGCAAGGTCAGGTCCGGGTTGTCGACGGAGATGACGACGTCATAGGTGACGACGTTGGCGTTGATGGTCGGGTTGAGACGGAGTTGCTTCACCGTGCCCTCGAAGTTGCGGCTAGGGAAAGCATCGACCGTGAAGCGGGCCTTCTGGCCTTCCTTGATGCTGCCGATATCGGCTTCGGCAAAGCTGGAGTTGATCTGCATCTTCGATAGATCCTGCGCGATCTTGATCAGTGTCGGCGTCTGGAAACTGGCGGCGACGGTCTGGCCGACATCGATCACCCGGTCGACCACCACGCCGGAGACCGGCGAGCGGATGATGGAGTAACCGAGGTTGGTCTGATCGCGGCGCAACTGCGCGCTGGCGGTATCCAGCTGTGCCTTGGCAGACTTCAGCGCCTGCACGGCCTGGTCCAGCTCCTGCCTCGATACGTATTCCTGCTGGTAGAGCGAGCGGATCCGCGCTTCGTTCGCCTGCGCAAGCTCCAGCGAAGCCTGGGCATTGCGCACGGTGGCGGAGGATTGCGCGATCTGGGCGGCAAACAGCGAATCGTCGAGTTCCAGCAGCACCTGACCTTTTTCGACCTTGTCGTTGAAGTCGACATAGAGCTTGCTGACGCGGCCGGAGACCTGGGTGCCGACGCTGACGATGGTCACGGGGTTCAAGGTACCGTTGGCCGACACCGACTGCTCGACATTGCCCTGCTTGATGGCCTGCTGGCGGTAGATCTCCTCGGGCTTCGGTTTCTTGCTTTGCGCATAGAAGTAGTAGCCGCCGATGGCGATGGCCACTAGTACGAACAGTGTGCTGAATTTTCTGATGGCATGACGCATGTCGATGTCTTTTCCGTTGAGGCGCCTGGCCTAGGGCATGGCGAAATTGTTGTTCTCGGGCAATGACTGGATCATGGCGTTGTCCAGCACGCCGATGGATTGTGCCAGGGTGGCGCGCGCGATGTTCCAGTTGAGGTCAGCCTGGATCTTCTGCTGGCGAGCGGTAGCCAGCGCGCTCTGTGCGTTGAGGGTATCCAGGATGTTGCCGACCCCTGCCTTGTAGCGACCTAAAGCGACACGAGCCGATTCTTCGGCGCTGCTGACGAACGTGGTGGCGGCGGAGATCGACTGGTTGGCAGTACGCAGGCTCTGGTATGCGCGCCAGACGTCGAGCGAGATCTGCAAGCGGATGCGGTCGCGTTGCGCCGCGCGCACTTCGGCCGCGGCTTCGGCAGAACGGATGCGGTAACTGGGCGCGTAACCCGAGAATAGCGGGATGGAAACGCTGATGCCGAGTGTGGAATTGTTGTTCGCCGTCAGGCTGCTGCCATCCTGGTAGCTATTCGACGCGGTGAGTGAGACGGTCGGTTTGGCGGCGGCACGGCTGGCTTCGATGGTTGCTTCAGCGGCCTTGACCTGGGCTTCGCTGGCCAGCAGGTCCGGCCGGCGCTGGCGAGCCTGGTCGATCAGCGCGTCGATATCGGCCTCCACGCTAGGCTGGCTTTCGATGGCCTGGCTTCGTGCGAGTGTCAGCGGCTGATTGGCGGCAAGACCCATCACGTTCGCCAGGTTACCGTATGCGGTTTTCAATGTACCTTCCGCAGTGATCCGCGTCAGTGTCGTCTGGGCGTAAGCCGTCTGCGCCTGCAACTTGTCGGCTGGTGTAGCGATCCCTGCCTTGTAGCGGGCTTCGGCAGCCTTGAAGCTCTCGGCGCTGGCGCGCTCCGATTCCAGGGCGGATTCCAGGGCGGCCATCGCGGCCTGGGTCTGGTAATAAGACTGGATGGCGCTCAGCAACAGGTTCTGTACCGTGCTGTTCTGGGTCGCGGCCGCGGCCTGTAGCAATTGCCGCGCGCTCTCGAGATTGGCGTTGCGGTTGCCGAAGTCGTAGAGCAGGTAATTGGCGACCAGGCTGTTGCTGAGATTGTTGTAGGGGTTGCTGCGGGTCGACAGTTCCGGGTTGGCATAGCTCATGCTAGTTGAAACGTTGTCGGTCAGCGAGGGCAGGTAGGCAGAACGTGCGATACCAAGCTGTGCCGCCTGAACCCGGGCGTTAGCCCAGGCTTCGCGGGTCTGCGGATTGTTGCAGAGGGTGGTGTTGGCGACATCGGCCAGTGTCAGCGCAGCGCTGTAATCGGGTCGTGTGCAAGGCGAATGCTGGCTGTCCAGGTAGCCATCGGGAACCACTGGTGGCGTCAGCGACTCAGTATCGAACGGATCGCCGTTGTCGTACCACAGGCTGGGTTCTGTAGCGGACTGTGCTTGTGTGCTGATCAGCGATAGCGCCAGTGCGACTGCAGCAAACTGCAGGATGTCGGGAAGGGCGGTTCGGGATGGATGCTGCTGGGCTGGCATGGTCGTCAGTTTGCTTTTCACTCGGTCAGTAACGTTGGGCACCGCCGCAACGATGACATGAATTGTAGTGATTTTGCGACGCGGCATATATAGAATCAATGAAAGAACAATACAAATGGGACGCAGCGACGCTACTTATGGCTAAACCTGCTATGTATGGCAAAACCTGAACCGCGTCGTTGGCAGGGCTATGCCTTGCTGGCCGCGGGTGCCTTGCTGGCGCTCGGCTTTCTGCTCGGCCATTACAACAGCGCCCATGGGCACGGCGATCAACGCACGCGACTGCTGACCGTAGGCGGTGCGCTGAGCCAGAAATTCAATGCGGACCTGCAGCATACGATCGACAGCATCGAAGCGACCGCCTGGCTCATCCACGCGAACCGCGAGCTTGACCGCGACACCTTCCAGCGCTTCGCCGAACAGGCACTGCAATCGAATCCGGATATCCGTGAATTGCGCTGGTCGCCCAGGGTTGGTCATGCTGATCGTTCGGCTTTCGTCGCCAGGATGCGTGAACAGGGGCTGGCGGATTTCGACGTCACGGAAGAAAGGCCCGGGAGCGGAAAGCGTATCGTCGCTGCACGGCGAGATGAATATTTCCCGGTGCTCTACACGGCGCCGATGCGGATGTCGGCGCTGGGTTTGGATACCTACAGCCTGACCGATGATCGCTGGGCCATGCACGCCGCGCTCGAACAACGCAAACCGTTCGCCTCGTCCGTTCAGGCGCATGCCCGACAGCCACGGATGATGACCATCCATGTGCCTGTGTTCGCGCAGGGGGAAGCTGCGGGCGAGTCGGCGTCCGCGGCAAATCTGGTCGGTTATGTGACCGGCGTGGTCACCCTGGATCGTTTACTCACGAATATGCGGCAAGAGGTCGCGGAGCTGGATGCGGATCTGTTGTTGCTAGACAGCACCAACAAGACCGAGCAGCTTCTGGCTTACCTGCCGGGCCGAGGCGGCCGGGTGACGTCGGACGAAGCGGCCACCGAATATCGCATCCTGAAAAGCGGCATTTCTCTACCGGTAGCGGTGGCCGGTCGCCAGTGGATGTTCGTGATGCAGCCGCGCAGCGGCGCCTTGGGCGAAGACACGCTCTATATCGGCATTCTGCTGATCAGCCTGCTGCTCACCGGCCTGCTCGTGATCTGGATCATTCGCGGCCGCATGGACCGCGTCACGGAGCAATAAGCGGCTGGCCAGCCTCCTCAGTCGATCCCTTGGCTGGTGAGGTAATCTTCGTAATTGCCATGGAAGTCGACGATGCCGTCCGGCTTGATCTCCAGGATGCGCGTCGCCAGCGAACTGACGAACTCACGGTCATGGCTGACGAAGAACAGCGTGCCCTTGTATCTTTCCAGCGCAGTGTTCAGGGCTTCGATCGATTCCATGTCCATGTGGTTGGTCGGTTCGTCCATCAGCAGCACGTTGGTCCTGGCCAGCATCAGTTTGCCGTAGAGCATGCGGCCTTTTTCGCCACCTGACAGCACCTTGACCGATTTCCTGGTGTCTTCGCCGGAGAATAGCAAGCGCCCCAGCATGCTGCGCACGGCCTGATCGTCGTCGCCAGCCTGCGTGAAGCGGGTCATCCAGTCGAACAGCGTTTCGCCGTTCTCGAACTCGTATTCGTGATCCTGCGCGAAATAGCCGAGCTTGGCTTTCTCGGCCCATTTGACGGTGCCATGGTTCGGCTTGATCTCACCGGCGATACAGCGCAGCAGCGTGGTCTTGCCGATACCGTTCTCGCCGATGATGGCGATCTTCTCGCCGGCATCCACCATCAGATTGAAATCGTTGAACAAAGGCTTGTCATAGCCGTGGCTGAGCTTTTCTATCTCTACGGCCTGGCGATGCAGTTTTTCGCGATCGTCATATTCGAAACGGATGAACGGGTACTGACGGCTCGAAGGCTTGAACTCCTCAACCTTGATCTTCTCGATCTGCTTGGCGCGGCTGGTGGCCTGCTTGGCTTTGGATGCATTGGCAGAAAAACGACGCACGAACTCCTGCAGGTCGGCGATCTGCTGCTTGGCCTTGGCGTTGTCCTTGGCCTGTTGTGCGCGGGCCTGCTGTGCGGCTTCCATGTAATCGTCATAGGTGCCCGGATAGACGGTCAACTTGCCATAGTCCATATCACAGGTATGGGTGCATACCTGGTTCAGGAAGTGCCGGTCGTGCGAGATGATGATCATGGTGCTGTCGCGATTGTTGAGCACGTCTTCCAGCCAGCGGATGGTGTTGATGTCGAGGTTGTTGGTCGGCTCGT
>CAMLMA010000108.1 GCA_946481065.1 uncultured Nitrosomonadales bacterium | reverse complement strand
TCGAGGCGCTGCAGGTTGCAGTTGATGACGAAGATCAGGTTGTCGAGCTTCTCGCGTGCCGCCAGCGAGATCGCGCCCAGGGATTCCGGTTCATCCATCTCGCCGTCGCCGCAGAATACCCAGACCTTGCGGTCGGAGGTATCGGCGATGCCGCGATCGTGCAGATACTTGAGGAACCGTGCCTGGTAGATGCCTTGCAACGGGCCGAGACCCATCGACACGGTGGGGAACTGCCAGAAATCCGGCATCAGCCATGGGTGTGGGTAGGACGAGAGGCCTTTGCCTTCGGTCTCGATACGGAAATTAGAGAGCTGCTCCTCATTGAGGCGACCTTCGAGGAAGGCGCGCGCATAGACGCCGGGGGAGGAGTGCCCCTGGAAGTAGACGAGATCTCCGCCGAAATTGTCGTTAGCTGCACGGAAAAAGTGGTTAAAACCGACATCGTACAATGTTGCGGCAGACTGGAAGCTGGCGATATGGCCGCCGACGCCTGGCGATTTCTCGTTGGCGCGCAGTACGCACATGATGGCGTTCCAGCGGATCAGTGCGCGGATCTTGCGCTCCAGTGCGGTATCGCCCGGATGGCGCTGTTGCAAGTGCGCCGGGATGGTGTTGACGTAAGCGGTGGTGGCGTTGAACGGCAGGTAGGCGCCGGAACGACGAGCCTTGTCGATCATGGTCTCCAGCAGGAAGTGTGCGCGTTCTGTGCCTTCTTGCTCCAGAACCGCTTCGATGGCTTCAAGCCATTCCTGGGTCTCTTGTGGATCGACGTCGGGGGTAAATGCCATGTAGTAATCTCCGGGAACTTGGGGATGTGTCGGATCCGCATTCGGCGGCCCGGTTTTTCCCTAAAACAGTCATGTCAGGAAAGCGTCGATGCAGGCAACATCAGGGCGCTTGAGTATAATCAGCTTAAGTGGAAGCTGGGCCGAAATCTTGGTTTTTTACGAAGTCGCCATATTGGCGATTTTGGGCGATTTGGTCAAGTTTTAAGACGTCCGCGAAATCCAGTGACCTTCGCTGTAAGTCTTGTATTTATTAGCTTTTAAGGAAATCTCATGTCCGTGAGACTGACGCAGTCTTCTATCATTGCCACCGATAAACTGATCGACTCGGCGAGCCATGTCCTGCTGGTCTTGCCGAAAGCCCAACCCAGCGACCTGCCATGCGCCGGATCGCTGGCGCAGGCGCTCAAGCGTAAACGCAGCAAATATGCCGAGCTGGCAACGACGCCGATGACGGCGCAATCGCCTTCCGGCGCCTTGCTGAGCTGGGTCGCGCTGGATGCCGATGCTAGTGCGTTCACTCGTCATGCCTTGTTGCGCAAGGCCTTGAAGCCGTTGCTTGAGGAGCAGCCGCAGGCACTCACCATCGCGGTGTTCGGCGGCGACGCAGAGCGCAGCCTCGCCGCAGGCGACGCCTGCTACGTGGCGATGGTCAATGCCGCGCCCATGCCGGCCCGCAAGGCAAAGCGCAAATCAAGGGCACTGAAGACGCTCGCTATCCATGGCTGGCAAGCTCCGGATGACTTTGCGGCCGTGCAGGCGCGTGCGGCGGGCAATACGCTGGCGCGCAGCCTGACGATACTGCCGCCCAATGCGCTGACGCCAGCCGCCTACCGGCAACAGGTCGCCGACCTGGCTAAAACGCATGGCTGGCAACATGAAGAATTCGACATGAAGAAGCTGAAGAAGATGGGCGCGGGCGCTTTTGTCGCCGTCGGGCAGGGCTCCGAGCCGCAAGATGCAGCGATCGTGCATCTAACGTACAGCCCAAAGTCGCCAAAAGCCCACATCTCGCTGGTAGGCAAGGGTATCTGTTTCGACACGGGCGGCCATAACCTGAAGCCTGCGCGCTACATGCACGGCATGCATGAAGACATGAATGGTTCGGCGGTGGCGCTTGGCATCCTGCTGGCAGCCACCCAGGCGGAACTGCCGGTGAAGCTTGACTGCTGGCTGGCCATCGCCGAGAACCATATCGGCCCCAAAGCCTACAAGCAGAATGACGTGGTCACGGCGCTCAACGGCAAGACCATCGAGATCGTGCATACCGACGCCGAAGGCCGCATGGTGCTGGCCGACACGCTGACGTTGGCCTCACGCAACAAGCCGGAACTGCTGATCGATTTCGCCACCCTGACCGGCAGCATGGTCACGGCATTGGGGGACCGTTACAGCGGGATACTCGGTAACCGACCGGAGCTCTTGTGCAAGGCGGTGGGGGCCGGCATGGTCGCCGGCGAACGCGTCAACGCCTTTCCATTCGACGAAGACTATGACGAGGACCTGGACAGCGACATCGCCGACATCAAGCAATGCACGCTGGATTCGGAAGCCGACCATGTGCTGGCTGCACGATTCCTGTCGAAGTTCATCGAGCACGATGTGCCCTGGCTGCATGTCGATCTTTCCGCGTGTCGACGCAAAGGGGGGCTGGGTGCCGTCGGCACCGATGTCACCGGGTTCGGTGTCGGATTCGCGCTGACGTTCATCGCGCAATGGATGGCTGAGCGTACCCCATCAAAAGGGAGCAAGTGATGCAGACGACTGAAACGCTGGCCTGGCTGGCGCAATTCCCGGCCTTGATGGACATCGAGCCGGAGGCCAGGGCGTTGCTGGCCCGGCATGCCAGGATCGTCGAAGCACCGGTCGGCACCATCGGCTATTCGGAAGGCATGCCGTGCAAGGGCTATGTACTGCGGCTGGCCGGCCAGTCCCGGGTGTACAAGATATCCAGCAGTGGCCGCGAGATCCTGCTGTACCGCGTGGCGGCAGGCGAGACCTGCGTATTGACCACGACCTGCCTGCTCGGTCGCAGCGATTACCCGGCGTCGACGGTGGTCGAGGAGCCGATCCGTGATGTCGTCGTGCCTGCGGCGATCTTCCACCAGCTGATGATCGAATCACCGGTGTTCCGGCGCTTCGTGATGGAGAATTATGGCGCCTTGATCAGCGACCTCATCGTGTTGCTGGATGAAGTCGCTTTTCATAGCCTGGACACCCGGCTTGCCAAGTTGCTGCTGGATGAATCCGGGCCGCAGATCCATCGCACTCACCAGCAACTGGCAGACGAACTCGGGACAGCACGCGAGGTGGTCAGTCGACAGTTGAAGCGTTTCGAACAGAAAGGCTGGGTCAGCCTGGGGCGGGGGCAGATCGAAGTGTTGGATCGCGATGCGCTGGAGCGCGCCGCGCGCTGAGATACAGTAAATGGCCAGGCGCGGTATCGCGCCCGGCCAGCTTGGCATTGACCTACTTCTTGTCCATGACGCAGGCGGCAGCATCCTTGCCTGCGGTCTTTGCAGCATCCGCAGTGACTTTACAATCGATGCACTTGCCTTTCTTGATGTCGTAGCCTTCGATCGCCGCCAGGCCTTTGACTTCTGTCATGACCGTGCCGTCGAGTACCGCTTCCTTGAGGTTGGCGCCGGTGATATCGGCTCCTGTCAGATCGGCCTTGCTAAGGTCGGCGCGGAACAAGTCGGTGTGTCGCAGGTTGGCACCACGGAAGTCGGCGAACTGCAGGTTGGCGCGGTTGATGTCAGCGCCTTCGAAATTGGTGTGAGCGAACTTGCCGCCAACGGCATCGAATCGCATGGCGCCCATCGGCTGGTTGCCGATATCGAGGCCGAAGCGACCCTTGTCGACATTAGCGTCGCGCATGTCCACATTGCCCAGGGTGCCGATCATGCGGGCGTTGGTCAGGTTAGCGCCATGGAAATTGGTCTGGTCGAAGATGGCCTGGAAGATGGTGGCGTTAGTGAGGTTGGCGCCGCTGAGGTCGGCTTTCTCCAGCCGTGCCAAATTGAGATAGGCACCCTGCAGGTTGGCACCGCTCAGGTTGGCACCACGCAGGTAAGCGCCGAAGAAGCTGGTATTCACCATGCGGCAATGCCGCAGGTCCATGCCGTCGAGCTCAAGATAGCCGAGGTCCTTGTCGGAGAGATCGCAGTCCTCGCTCTTGATCGCGGCGAGCGCGTCGGCCTGGCTGATCTTCACGCGCGGCTTTTCCATGGCCTTGGCGTAATTGGCCGCAGCTTTGGCAATGATCTCGGGTTTGTTGTCCGCGCTATCGAAGAAGGCCTTGGATTTCTTGCTGCCAAAGCAGTAGGTCTTGCCGTCGTACAGGCTGTTGTTGCTGCAATCGGTTTCGAGCATCACATCGGCCGCCAGGCTGTTGGTGCAATGGTCGCCGAATTCCCCGGCATAGGTCAGGCCAGCCCATAACGCAAGCGTCGCGGCTGCCATCCAAATTGGTGCTCTCATGTCGATCTCCTGATTTTATCTTGGCTTTAATTGTTATATGCATGCTAATGGCTAGAGTAAGAACAGTATCCGTGCCGATCGGTTCCCTTTCAGTAACCGGAGTCACACAAGAAACTACCGTTATCCGGCGCTAAGTAAAATCATGAATTTATGGAGATCGGTCTTCGGCTGTCTGCTGGCAACGGGTGAGTCGCGTTGAATGTCCATCCGCAAATGTGCGGAGATATTCAGAAAGCGAGTTTGAAGATGCGTAATAACCTCATGTTGTGGAAGTTGGTGACGCCAGCCTTGATGGCGGCAAGTGTTTCCATGCCCGCCATGGCGGATGACGAATATTTCGATTATGCGCGTGTGCTGGCGGTGACACCGCAGACCGAACGCGTGAATATGCCGCACGAGGAATGCCGTACCGACTACGTGCGCGAACGCTATACCACTGCGGATCGCTCGCCGGTGGGTGCCATCATCGGTGGTATCGCCGGTGGCTTGCTGGGTAGCCAGATCGGCAAGGGTAACGGCCGTGTGGCAGGCGCCGCCGTGGGTGCCGGTGTCGGCGCCGTGGTCGGCGATCGCGTCGGTAGTACCCAGCGCACCGGCTACAGCACGCGCCCGGTCGAGCATTGCACCGTGATCGACGATTGGCAGACGGTGAATCGCGGTTATCTGGTCACCTATCGCTACAACGGTCGCGAGTATTCGACCGTGACCGATACCTATCCTGGCGAATCGATCCGGGTGCGGGTCGCGGTCGCGCCGGGACACGGTGCGGAGCGCATCAGCTATCACGATAGCGACGATCGCTATGAGGATGACCAGCGCTGGGAGCGTGGCCATGGTCGCAGACCCGGTCATCGCTACTACTAGACTGCGAAAGGGGACTCCCATCGCAAAAAAGCCGCCGAAAGGCGGCTTTTTCATGGGTGGAAGCGGCGTCAGGCTTGCGCCCGGGCTTTGCCGAAGCGTTGCGACAACCAGCGCCAAACCACGCCTTCGGCGATCTCGTGACCGTTGATGACGAACGTCAGCGTCTTGTGATTGCTGAGTAATAGCGACTGGAAGGCTTTGGCGCTCTCACGGCCGCAGAACAGGATGCGATCGCCATGCGCCAGCGCCGTATCGGCTTCCGGCAACAGCACATGCTGATCGCCGCGGTTAAGCAGCAAGGGTACGAGCCACAGCTTCTCTTCGCGGTTGACCGGATCACGCGTCAGGGCCTCCAGCGCGACCGGCGATCCCCAGCTCAGCAGGTTGGCCACTGCGGGTGCCCCGTCCTGGTTGATGTTGACGGCCCAGGTCTCGGGGACCGATTCGCCCACCGTTTCCACCAGTTGGCTGATCAGCTGATTGGCCCAGGCGTTGCTCTGGTTGCGCGCCAGTACGAGGAAATGCGCAAGCAGGGGCGAGATCATGTGCGCCAGGCACTCATGGGCGATGATGTCGCTCGGGTCCATGGTGATGTCGGCGTTGAACTGCTCGAACAGCGGCTCGTTGAAGCGCTTGTTCTTGCGGATGACGACGAACAGGTTGGGATTGATCTCGCGCGCGGTCATGACGATCGACAGGTTATTGATGTCGTTATCGGTCCCGGCGACGATGCCGACCGCGCCTTCGATGCCTGCCTCGTACAAGGTCTTGGCTTCCGTGCCGCTACCGATGATGGTGCCCCTGGGGCATTGCGTCATCTCTGGCTCCGCTTCGACGATGATGGTGCTCATGCCTTCGCG
>CAMLMA010000107.1 GCA_946481065.1 uncultured Nitrosomonadales bacterium | reverse complement strand
CAATGCCGGCGTGGCCGGGCTCATGTGTGCCTATGTACTGGGGCCACGCCATGGCTACGGTAAGGAGCCATTCCCGCCTTATAACCTGATCTACACGCTGATCGGGGCCTCCCTGCTGTGGGTTGGCTGGTTCGGGTTCAATGCGGGCTCGGCTGTCGCTTCGGACGGGCGTGCCGGCATGGCGATGCTGGTGACCCAGGTCGCGACCGCGGCGGCTGTGCTGACCTGGATGGCGATCGAATGGATCCGTCGCTCCCGCGCGACGCTGCTCGGCGCCTGCTCGGGCGCGATCGCCGGGCTAGTGGCGATCACGCCGGCCTCCGGGTTCGTCGACCCCAAGGGCGCATTGATCATCGGTGTAGCCGCTGGCCTCTTCTGTTATTGGGGCGCAACCGGCCTCAAGCGTGTCCTGGGTGCGGATGACGCGCTGGATGTGTTCGGCATCCACGGCGTCGGCGGCATCGTCGGTGCGATCCTCACCGGCGTGCTGGCCAACAAGGCCATTGGCGGGGCCGACGGCGACCCCATGGTGCAGTGCATCGGCGTCATCGCCACCTTGCTCTATAGCGGTATCGGTACCCTGATCATCCTCAAGCTGATCGACTGGACCATCGGTCTGCGCGTATCGACGGAAGACGAACAGGACGGTCTCGATATCTCCCAACATGCTGAAAGGGTACTGTGATGACTGAAGCCGAAAAGACCGGGATCGCTGCTCACCTGTATGTGAGCCTGCGGCGCAGCGCCAACCGCGTGATCGATGTCGAATGGATGAGCCGCAACGAGGAATACGCGCGTGAGGTGATCCAGCTGGCGCGTCAGCAAGGGTCTGAGGAGATCAGGCACTATGCAGACCGTTACGAAGCGCTGCTGTCCGGGGCTCCGGCACCCATCCCGGCGTCTCCGGCCAAGGTTGCGGTCGCTGAAACCAAAACCGATGTCGGCCAGCTGCCGGTGTTCGAGGAGCCGGCAGAGGAGGATCTGTCGGCGACGGCGAGCCGCTACATCGGTGCCTTGCGCTGAATCACGCGCAACGCCGGTGGCCGCTTTTCGCTATAATGCCGCTTTGGCTTTTTTGAATCGGTGAAGCGATGAGCATGCAGGAAACCAATGGCGAGACGGTCCAATCCCCTTGTGTCGGCATCTGTGCCATGAGTGAAGAGAGCGGTTACTGTCTCGGTTGTTACCGGACGATCGACGAGATCCGTAACTGGTGGGATATGACCGATGCCGAACGCAAGGACACGGTCAGCGCCTGCGAGCAACGCCAGATCGATCTCGCGGTATTCGACTAAAACACAGCCTTGGCGGTGCACTACAATGAACCGGCGCTTGCCGGTTTTTTTGTTTCAATGCTTCATTGAGCGATGTGCATGTTGTGACGTCGCAGTCGTCTTCCAGCGCGCAGCCAGCAGTGGACTGCGCCTGCAGCCGAACTTGTGCGCTCATCTTGCGCTTCATACGGCCAGCGATCAGGATGCCTGCTCGGCTGCGCCTCTATTGAGGGGCTATTCGGTCAGTTTCACGCAGTTTCGCCCGGCAGCCTTGGCGTCGTACAGGGCTTCGTCGGCACGCTTGATCAGGGTCTCACCGTGCTCACCGTCCGTCGGGTAATTGGAGACGCCAAAAGAGGCGGTGACTCTGTCCAGCGGTTTTCCCTTGTAGACGAATTCATGCTGTGCGATGGCCGCACGCATCAACTCCGCGCGGTTCGCCGTGATCTGTTTCGTCGCGCCCGGCATCACCATGATCAACTCCTCACCGCCATAACGGCACGCGATATCGCCGAGGCGGAGCTTGGATCGCAGTAGCTCGGCGATCTGCTGGAGCACGAAGTCACCGGCGTCATGACCATGGGTATCGTTGTAGTGCTTGAAATGATCGATATCCAGCATGATGAGTCCCAGGTTCTGGTTGTTGCGCTGGCTGTTCGATAATTCGCGCGTCAGGGTCTCTTCCAGGTAGCGGCGGTTGAACAGTGTCGTCAAGGGGTCGCGCACCGAGCGACTGCGCAATGCCTCGCGCAGTTTCAGACTGACCAGCGCCATGGCCAGGTTATCGGCCGCCATCGCGATCAGTCGCGTCACCGATTCCGGTGAGCGCGGCACCGCGCCCTCGCGGCCGTCTCCCAGAATCACGGAGAGCACCCCGATCATCTCGCCCTGGGCGATCACCGGCGCGCAAACGTAGCCGTGTTCACAAGGCCCCTGGATGTGATTGCACACAATGACGTTATCCGTGTTGTCGGCGCTGTGCAGCTTGCCCTGGCGCAAGCCCCAGCAATCGTCGGGCGCGATGAACTGGGCCGGCGGATGCTCCTCATCCCCCCAGTGCACGACAGCTTCGACGGTCGCGTGGTTTTCGTCGAACAGGTAGAGCACGCCCGAATAGTCGGCGAATATCTTGCGCGCGTAATGCTGGATGATGGCGTGCGTCTCTTCCAGCGAACGACAGACTTGCAGGTAGGAGTTAAGCTCGTTGATGAACTGCATCTCACGGTTATGCTGGGCCATCTCAAGCTGGGAAAGCCGGAGCTGGTTCTCGTGGTTCTTGCGGTCGGTGATATCGGTCGACGATCCGATGAATCCGGCGAACTTGCCTTCCTTGTTGATATACGGCTCACCTGTGTCCAATACATAACGATATTGGCCATCCGCCCTGCGCAGGCGATATTCCATATCGAAGTGCTGATGGTTGGCGAATGCTTCGTTGAAGATATGCATGCAAGCCGCGAGATCGTCGGGATGCAGGGCCTCGATCCAGGCGTCGCCGCCGACCTGGCCTGGCTGTTTTTCGCGCCCGACGAAGCGTTTCCACTTGGAGTTTGTGAAGACGACCTTGCCTTCGGCATTGGTCAGCCAGAGCATGACGGGCGCATCTTCGGCGACGATGCGGAAATCCGCTTCCTGTGAGCTTTCCGCGGACTTGGTTAACGGTATGATCTTGTCCTTGTCCATAAAAGTCTTCTCCTCGACATCTAAAAGACTCCCCGATCGCAGCAGGTGCCGCACAGGGCGGCAAAAGACCGATTTATAAGACGGATTATTTGATGCAGACGGCGCGGACCTGTTTCATGTCCGTGACGCCTTGCAATACTTTCTCGATCCCATCCTGTTTCAGCGTGCGCATGCCGTCCTCCAGCGCTGTGGCGAACATGTCGGCCACCCGAGCATGTTCCTGGATGTTCTTCTTGATGGCGTCGGTGCCTTCCAGCAGCTCGTGCAGACCGACGCGTCCCTTGTAGCCGCTGCTGTTGCATTTGTCACAGCCGATCGCCTTGTATAGCGTGAGCTGACCCTTGTCGTTGCCAAAACTCTTGACCCAATTCTGGTAGACCGCTTTGTAGGCGGCCTCCGGATCCTTCTTCCAGCTGGAGGTGTTCTTCAGTTCCTCGCAGTATTCGTTGAGCATGCCCTTGATCTCGTTGGCATCGGGCGTATAGGCCTTCTTGCATTCGCACAGACGCTTGCCCAGGCGCTGGGCCAGGATGCCGAGCATGGCATCGGCGAAATTGAATGGATCCATCCCCATGTCGAGCAGGCGCACGATGGATTCAGGCGCGCTATTGGTATGCAGCGTGGCGAATACCAGGTGGCCGGTGAGCGAGGCCTCGATGCCGGTGGAGACCGTTTCCTTGTCGCGCATCTCGCCGACCATGATGACGTCCGGGTCGGCACGCAGGAACGCCTTCATCACCATGGCGAAATCCAGGCCAGCCTTCTTGTTGACCTGCACCTGGCGCAGGCCCTTCTGCGTGATCTCGACCGGGTCCTCCGCGGTCCATATCTTGGTTTCCGGGGTGTTGATGAAGCCCAGCGCAGAATGCAGCGTGGTGGTCTTGCCCGAACCGGTCGGGCCGCAGACGAAGAACAGGCCGTAGGGCTTGGCGACCAGCTCCTTCAGCTTCTTGTTGTTGTGCTCTGAGAGCCCGAGCTTGTCGAGCGGGATCGGCTTGCCTGCCGCCAGGATGCGCATGACGATATCTTCGATGCCCCCCGCAGTGGGGATGGTGGCGACGCGCAGTTCGATATCGAGCGGGCCGAACTTCTTGAACTTGATCTTGCCGTCCTGTGGTTTGCGCCGCTCGGCGATATCAAGGTCGCACATGATCTTGATGCGGGCAACGATGGCGTTGCGATAGCTGGGTGGGATCTCGATGTAATTGACCAGTGTGCCGTCCTTGCGGAAGCGCACTTCGGTCTTGCCCTTGTCCGGATAAGGCTCGATATGGATGTCGGACGCGCCTTGGTTATAGGCGTCGATGATGATCTTGTTGACGAGCTTGACCAGCTCGTTGTCGGCAGCGGCCGAGATATCCTCGGCGCCGATGCCGCCGCTGTCCTCCTCGTCCTCGCCCATGGTCGAGAGGATATCGTCGATGTCGCCAGATAGACCGCTGACGCCATAGAACTGGTTGACCGTGTTGCTGAAGTCACGATGCAGGCAAACCCGGTAGGTGATCTTGGCATGACGCGGGAAGATGTTGCTGACGATGCGCGAGGCGCGCACTTTCTCAGGATCGGTGGTGAGGATGACCAGCCCCTCTTCCTTGGTCTCGTCGATCGGCAACCAGCCGTTGCTCATGACGTAATCCGGCTTGAGATTCTTCAACAGATCCATCGGCTTGACGCGGTCGACCTTGAACGGCTCCAGCGCGACACCGAAGAATGTGGCGAGTGATTTGCCGATATCCGTGGGTTTGACCTGGAACTCCTCGATCAGGACCTCTTCGAGATCCTTCCCTTTCTTGCGGGCCGAGCGTTGCGCCAGTTCGAGTTCAGTGCTGGAAATGATGCCTTCGCTGACCAGGGTATCGAACTTGGTCTTGACCACGCCGATCGGCGCCTGTCGCTGGCTGAGCGCGATCGCCAGTGTCTTTGCCAGCTCCGGCGCGCCTTCTTCCGCCATCTGCGGGAACGGCAGGCCAGACATGGTGTTGATCACCTGCACCACCCCCATGAGCGCACTGTCTTCCTGGCTCAGGATAGGGAAGATCAGCATCTGCTTGGTGCGGAAGCCGGTCTTCTTGTCGACTTCCTTGAGGAAATGGATCTCCGGGCTGATCCTTTCCAGCTCGGCATCGTCGTAGACATCGGCGATGTTGAGGATGCTCTTGTTGAAGGCGACATAACCGGCGATGCTCTGCGGGTTGATGGCGAGCTTCAGTTCCTTGAATTCGTTGAGCCCGGTCTTGACCTTGGAGACGATGGCGGACTCGTCATCGTTCGTCACGTACAGTGTGAGTCGTTCGGCTTCGAATAGCGCGCGGATGTCCTGGCTGACCTCGAGGATGATCTCGTCGATGTTGCGGGTGGCGTGGATCTTGTTGGTGACGGCCTGCAGCTTTTTGGTGAAGGCGAGCTTGTTGCCCATCTCCGTGAGGCTGGCCGCTTCTTTTTCCTGTACGACAGCGGGATTGTTCATGCAGGTTGACCCCTGAGCAGCTGAGACGTTGGATATGCCAACACTATCACAGCTTGCCTCAATGTCAATTCTGCGGCCGCCCTAATTCCGCCATCGAATGCGGTAAAATCGGTGCTTTGCCATCCTCATCGAAAGTCACCATGCCCGTGAATCTATCCGCGCCACAGGCGCAAGACCTTCTGCCCGTCAAGGGTGTCCAGCTCGGTATCGCCAAGGCCGGTATCCGCAAGCCAGACCGCAAGGACATGCTGGTGATGAAACTGGCGGAAGGTACGCGGGTGGCAGGCGTATTCACCAAGAACCGTTTCTGCGCGGCCCCGGTCACGCTATGCAAGTCACATTTGGCGCAAGACACCGGCATCCGCGCCTTGGTGGTCAATACCGGCAACGCCAACGCAGGCACCGGGGAACCGGGCCTGCAGGACGCCCGCGCGACTTGTGCAGAGCTGGCGGCGCTACTGGCATGCCGACCCGAGCAAGTCCTGCCGTTCTCCACCGGCGTCATCCTCGAACCCCTGCCCATGGGCCGCTTGCTTGCCGGCTTGCCCGGCTGCATCGCTGACCTCAAGGAAGACAACTGGCGTAGCGCAGCGGATGCGATC
>CAMLMA010000106.1 GCA_946481065.1 uncultured Nitrosomonadales bacterium | reverse complement strand
AGTTCGGCGATGTAATCGATCTCGCGGACCAGCCTCGTCAGTGGCGGGATGTTGGTATCGCGCTCAAGCAAGGTCGGGAACACGCCGTACAAATCATAGGCTTCCCGCAGCAACGCCCAGACCGGGTCGATGACGTCCTGGCCATGCGTGTCGATCGCCAGGTCATCCGCTTCGCGATCGTGGCCGGCAACATGGGCATAGACGATGCGCTCGCCAGGGATGCTGCGCAGGAATGCGTGCGGATCGAACCCGAAATTCACGCTGTTGACATAGATATTGTTGAGGTCGAGATGCAGGTCGCAATCAGCCTCCTCGAGCACGGCGCGGATAAAGCTCGGTTCATCCATCTCAGAGATCGGCGCTGCCGCATAGAAGGAGGCATTCTCCACGGCGATCCGGCGTTCCAGGATCTCCTGCGTACGCCGGATACGGCCAGCGACATGGTGCACCGCCTCTTCCGTGAACGGAATGGGTAACAAGTCATACAGGTAGCCACCGTCGGAACAGTAGCTCAGGTGTTCGGTATAGAGCGGAATATGGTGTTGCGTGAGGAACTGTTTGACGCGTTGCAAAAAAGGTTCGTTGAGCGGGTCTGGTCCGCCGAGTGAGAGGCACAGGCCATGGCAAACCATGGGGAAGCGCTCGGTGAACCACGCCAGCTGTTTCGCTGTGCGGCCACCGGCACCGATCCAGTTTTCAGGCGCGATCTCGAGAAAATCGATGTTGGCCAACAGCGGGTTGTGACGCCCGCCTTCGGCCCAGGCCGACTGGATCTGGGGGATCAGCTCACGCTTCAGCCCCAGACCAGCGCCATGGATCTTCTCAGTCTGCGCCATCTAACGACTACTTGTCAGCGTGGCAGGAGCCTTCCTTGGCCTTGTCCGCGCTGCAGGAACCTTCCTTGGCCTTGTCAGCATGGCAGGAACCTTCCTTCGCCTTGTCCGCGCTGCAAGAGCCTTCCTTGGCCTTTTCTTCCATCATCTTTTTCTTCTCGGCGCCGCACTTGCCGGTACCGCACTTGCCGTCCTTCATCTTGTCGCTACCGTCTGCCAGCATGTAACCGGCCGTCAGGGTCTTGGCCTGGAACGGGTTGGTGGCGGCATTGACCGAGGTGGCGGCGATAGATGCGACGAACGCGCTGCCGACGACGACTGCCAGGGTTTTCTTGGATGCTTTCATTGTGTCTCTCCTTAGATGGATTGGATAATTTGCAACTTAAATGGCATGCACAGCGAGTTCGGTATCTAAACCCGGTTAACCGCGTTTCGAATCGATCGCCTTGGCGATGCGCCCTTTGACATCAACGGGAATACTGATCTGTTCGTCTTGCTCCACGGCGCGCACCAGGCTCCTGATCGCCTGCCGCATGACGAGGATCTGTCTACCGAACCGCCGGCAGACATCACACACCGTCAAGTGCAGGCGCAGACCCATGCGCTCCCGCCAGGATAATCGACGGTCGAGCGACTGAGACAGCAATTGGCTAGCTTGTTTGCAACTCAACATTCGTCGTTCATCCTGCGCAACAGTCACATCGACAGGTCATGACCGATGCAACCAGTTCAACTCCAGACATTTACGTAATCCCATTCGGGCGCGATACAGCATCACCCATGCATTCGTCGGCGTGATATCCAGTTCCTTACATATTTTTTCGTTATCTTCTTCCTGCACCTCGCGCAACATGAACAGGCTGGCGAGTTTCGCCGGCAGGCGGTCCATGCACTCCTGCAAGACGCCAAGGAACTGCTTCTGTTCCAGCGCGTTGTCCGGCATATCCCAGGCTTGCGGCTTATCGTCCCAGTGGCGCCCGTCCTGCTCGAAGAATTCATCCATGCCTGGGTCGTCAGGCAAGTCCTCGCCCAAGCCCTCGACCGGTTGCTCACGCACCTGGCGACGGATCAGGTCGACGATCTTGTGCTTGAGGATGCCGACCAGCCACGTCCGCGGTGCTGACTGTCCGGCAAAGCTCTGGCTCTGGATCGCCGCCAGCAGGGTCTCCTGCACCACATCTTCGGCCTGGTCGGGATTACGGAGCCGGGCCATGGCGAAGCGGTAGAGGTAATCGCCGTGTTCGTTGAGCCAGTCGTGAGGAGTCGTTTGCATGCGCTATTCAACCATGAATCCGGGGAGGCTGCCTACGCGGTATCAGCGGCTGGCGCAGAGACGGATGCTGGCCAGATAGGCCTCGGCATCCAGTGGCCGCTGGTCGCGCTGGGCACGCCAGATGGTCTCGGCCAGGCACTCCATGAGCAGGTGCTGGGCCGTCTGCGCATCCGCATGGCGTTCGCAGAGGCTGCGATAGGCCGCCGCAATGCCCGGTGGCTGGTCGATCGAGACCTGCTCGATGATGGAAAGATGCAGGCTCATGTGCAGGAAAGGATTGGTCTCGCCCATCTCGGGGAAATACGCCTGGTCGAGGTAACGTTCAGGCGCATCGAGAATCGCATGGTATTCGGGATGCATCTGCATCACCTGTACGCCGATCTTCTCGAGATCGCTCAAGGGCTGTTGCTGGCGGAACTTGGCCCACGTATCGAAGAAGAATTGCCGGACCTGATCGCGGCTGGGGTTGAACAAGGCCATCTAGGCGTCCGCCGCGAACAGGCCGAGCACGGCCGAATACTGCAATAGCTGACTTTGGCCGTTGACCGGGGCGATCTCGCCGTTGCCGTAGAAACCGATCAGCGGCATCCCCGGATAACGCTTCGCCAACAGGGCCAGATCCATGTCGACGCCTCCGTAGAAATACGGACCACGCCCCAGGCAGGAGAACAGCAAGCCGAAATGCGGCTTCATCGCCAGTTTCTTTTCAAGCTGCGCCGCCGTCTGCTGCAGATCGGCCTGTGCCGTGCCGGTCTCGCGCAGGGCCCAGCTCAGGTATTGCCCGGCCTGCACCGGCCTGGCCAGAGTCACCGAGCTGTCGGCTTCATTGCCGCTGACCAGCGCCGCCTGCTGGTAGCGCGTCTGCCGGATCTGCTCCGGATTGTCGCCGAACACCGCCATCAGACGATGTAACGGCAGCGGTTCTTCAAATGGGCAGGCTTCCCGCAGGGCCTGCAAGGCCGCCTGCCCGCCCAGTTCGACAAGATCGTAACCTTCGCTGCGATCCACGTACTGCGGACGCGTCAGCAACTTCAATCCATGCGCCGCGGCCACAGCGGATCGCACACCCTGCATCACCGCTTCGCAATGTCCGGCGACAGCGCCCTTGCCGTTCTCCCACACCGAGAACGGTCCTTGGCCAGTGGCATCGCCAGATACGCCGCCGAAGCGCTGGCCGGGGTCGGATAACCAGGTGGTGTTGATGGCGTTGGGTGCTGCCAGCGTGAGGACCACGGTATCGGCTTGCAGGTGCGTCGGCGCCTGCAGGCTGAAACTCTCGCCGAACACCATGGCGACAGCAGCCGGCGCGTCCATCACCCATTCCTGTTCAGTGAAGATGCCCGTGGCAGAGCAACCCATGACGCGTGTGCAGTTCGCCGCCTTGGCCGCCGCGCGCAGCGCGGGCACCGGATCGCGGGCGAAATCCGAGGTGAGGAACAGCAGCACGCTGCCGGCGATCGTCAAGCCGGCTTTGTCCATCGCCGCACTCACGGCCTGGGTCGCCAACGCAGGATCGGCTTCGCTACCCATGGCCAGTCCGGTGGCGACTCTCATGCGCTAACCGCCTGCGTCGGTTTGGCTTTGTATTCGCAGAGGTCGACGATGACGCACGCATCGCATTTCGGTTTGCGAGCGATGCAGGTGTAGCGTCCATGCAGGATCAGCAAATGGTGCGCATCCTGCAGATATTCCTTGGGGACGGTCTTCATGAGCTTCTGCTCGACCGCCAGCGGTGTCTTGCCCGGCGCGAGGCCGATGCGATTGCCGAGTCGGAAGATGTGCGTATCGACGGCGATGGTCGGCTGGCCGAAGGCCGTGTTCAGGATAACGTTGGCGGTCTTGCGTCCGACGCCGGGAAGGCGCTCGAGCGCCTCGCGCGTATCCGGCACCTGCCCGCCGTGCAGACGGACCAGCATCTCGCAGGTGGCGAGGATGTTCTTTGCCTTGCTACGGTAGAGACCGATGGTCCGGATATGGCTTTCCAGGCCGTCGAGCCCAAGCGCGAGGATGGCCTGCGGCGTGTTGGCAACGGGGAACAGCCGGGCGGTCGCGAGATTGACGCCTTTATCGGTGGCCTGCGCAGAGAGGATGACCGCGATCAGCAACTCAAAGGTGCTGTGGTGGATCAGCTCGGTCTCGGGCTTGGGGATGGCGATGGCCAGGCGACGGAAGATCTCGCGACGTTTCTCCGCGTTCATCGTTTCTCCGCAGGCATCCTGGCCGACACTCAGTGGCTGGGGCTGGCGGCGAGCGGTGGCAGGGCCTGCGCCGCCGTGCGGCGCTGCTCGACCCAGTTGCGACCGGCGATCAGCAGGCCGAGGCCGATGAACGCGCCCGGCGGCAGGATCGCCAGCAGGAAGCCCGGGTAATCCGGGATCACATGCCAGATCAGCGACTTGGCTTGCGGACCGAACACGAGGTCAAGACCAGAGAGCACCGTGCCCTTGCCGACGAATTCGCGCATGGCGCCGAGCAAGGTCAGCACGAAGGTCAGGCCCAGGCCCATGACAAAACCGTCCAGCGCCGAAGCCGGCGTCGGGTTCTTGGCGGCGAAGGCTTCCACGCGGGCCAGCACGATACAGTTGGTGACGATGAGCGGAATGAAGATGCCCAGCACGTTATACAGCGGATGCAAGTAGGCGTTCATCGACAAGTCGACGATGGTCACCAGCGCCGCGATGATGAGGATGAACACCGGGATGCGGATCTCGTCCGGCACCAGCTTGCGTACCGGCGATACCGAGGCGTTGCTCAGCGCCATGACCAGCGAGGTGGCGATGCCGAGCGAGAGCCCGTTGATCGCCGTGCTGGTGACGGCCAGCGTCGGGCACAGGCCCAGCAGCTGTACCACGCCCGGGTTCTGTTTCCATAGACCGTTCTCGACGATCTCACCATATTGGCTCATGCCTACTCTCCAGTCTGTGTCGCCGCGCCTTGCGTGGCAAACAGTTGTTCGTGCGATTGCGCGTAATACTGCAAGGCCTTGTGTACGGCCTTGATGACGGCACGCGGCGTGATCGTCGCGCCTGTCATGTAATCGAACTGGCCGCCGTCCTTTTTCACTTTCCAGCCTGCTTCCGGGATTTTGGCAAGGGACAGGCCATCAAAGTTCTTGATCCAGTCGCTGTGGGCAAGGTCGATGTAATCGCCCAGCCCTGGCGTCTCCTTGTGCGCCAGCACGCGCACGCCGGTGAGCGTGCCGTCGAGAGCGATGCCGATCAGCAGCTTGATCTCGCCGCTGTAGCCGTCAGGGGCGATCGCCTCCAACACGACGCCAGCCGGCGCGCCCTGCAGGCGGGCCCGGTAGATACGCGCACCCGACTTCAGGCCCAGTTCCGGCGTCGCCGGCAAGTCCAGGCTATCGGCCAGCAGGTCGTTGTCATGCAGGCTGGCCGGCATCACCTGCGACAACAGATGCAGTGTTGCCTGCCGCTCGCTGTCTGCGATCGGCGATTTGGTCGCTTCGAACGTGCCGGACAGCAGCGCGGTCCCGACGACCGTGAATGCCGTCAGGATCAAGGCGGTGACGACAGCATGTCTGATGATGGTTCTATCCATGGCGGTCTAGTCGACTCACTGTTCGTGCCCGAAGACCCGGGGCTGGGTGTACATGTCGATCAGCGGCACGCAAAGGTTCATCAGCAGCACGGCAAACGCCACGCCATCCGGATAGCCGCCATAAACGCGGATCAACAGGGTGATGACGGCGATGCCGGCAGCGAAGATGAGCTTGCCTTTAGGCGTCGTCGGGCCACTGACCGGATCGGTGGCGATGAAGAACGCGCACAGCATGGTGGCGCCACTGAACAGGTGGAACTGCGGGCTGGCGAAATGCGTCGCGTCAGCCCACTGGAAGACACCTGCCATCACTGCCAGCGTGCCGAGGAAGGCGACCGGGATATGCCAGCTGATGACGCGTTGCTGCCACAGATACAAGCCACCCAGCAGATAGGCTGCCGTCACGAGCTCGCCGCCCTTGGCGCCCATGAAGCCGAAGATCGACGATTGCGTGATGTCGGCCACGGGATGCTGCAGCAT
>CAMLMA010000105.1 GCA_946481065.1 uncultured Nitrosomonadales bacterium | reverse complement strand
GGTAATCATAGATAGGCATATGACGCTCCTAAAAAAATGAAATTATACAGGAACAGCTCCCCCGATAACATGGCGATTAGCGGCGAATTATCAAGCGCTTAACCCATTTGTCATGAAAAAAGTGTGAACTCGACCGAATCGAGGCTGTCCCGTTATATGGGTGCACGGCTCGCACCTGTTGTTCATCATCGCTGCCCACATCACAAATTAACGCGCAGCCTCAATAATTTAAAAAATGCATGGTTTGTGCCAAGGACAAAATCCGGCACACAAGCCACTGCTCTATTAGGGAATGGACTCGCTTCGTTTTGCAAAAACTCATCGACACGCAATCTATCGTCAGTCAGGCCACCGTCGCCCGACATAGCCAGCATACCGTCGTCATCTTCGGCGAGGTGCTGTTCGACGACTTTCCAGACGGCGCCGTTCTAGGCGGCGCCCCGTTCAACGTCGCCTGGCATCTGCAGGCCTTCGGCATGCATCCCGTCGTGATCTCGCGCACCGGCAACGACGCGCAGCGCGAACGCATCATCGACAACATGCAGCGCTGGGGCATGGACACCATCGGCATGCAGTCCGACCCCTTGCACCCGACCGGCCGCGTCGCCGTGCATGAGGACGACCATGGCCACCGTTTTGAGATCCTTGCCGAACAGGCCTATGACTATATCCACCCGACCATCGCCCGCATGGTCGAGCTCAGCGTACATCCGCGCCTGCTGTATTACGGCACCCTCGCCCAGCGCAACAAGGTCTCACGCCGTGCGCTGGCGGCATTGCTGCGTAGCGCCAGCGTACCGCGCCTGCTCGACCTCAACCTGCGCGCACCCTGGTATGACACCCGTCTCATCAATCGTTCGCTGGAAAGCGCCGATATCGTCAAGATGAGCCAGGAAGAACTCGCCGTGCTGGCCAAGAGCCTGCGGCTGCGCGGCGAAGACCCGGTGGCCCATGGCGATGCGCTGGTCAAGCGTTTCGCGCTGGACCGCATCCTCGTCACCTGCGGCGACGAAGGCTCATGGCTGCTGGACAAGCAAGGCATGCTGGCGCGCGAATCGGCCGAGGTCGGCGACATCAAGGTCATCGACACCGTCGGGGCCGGAGACGCGTTCTCGGCGGTCTACATCACGGGCATGCTGCTCGACTGGCCGATCTACATCACCATGCAGCGCGCCAGCGCCTTTGCCGCCGCAGTCTGTGGCGTACGCGGCGCCACGCCGCAGGATCCCGCTTTCTATGACCGGTTCAGGAATGCATGGGGGGTGCCGGCATGAGCACCCCACAGAATCCGAAGCTGCACATCCTCATGATCAGCGTGCACGGCCTGATCCGTGGCAAGGAGATGGAGCTGGGCCGCGACGCCGACACCGGGGGCCAGATCACCTATGTCGTCGAACTGGCGAAGGCGCTCGGTCGCCATGCGGCCGTCGGCCAGATCGACCTGCTGACGCGTCTGGTGGAAGACCCGCAAGTCGCGCCGGACTATGCCGTGCCGGAAGAACCACTGGCGGATAATGTGCGCATCCTCCGCCTGCCGTGCGGGCCGCGCCGCTACCTGCGCAAGGAGTCGCTGTGGCCGCATCTGGACCAGATGGTCGACCGCTGCCTGCACTACCTGCGCCAACAGGGCAAATTGCCGGACATCATCCACACCCACTATGCCGACGCCGGCTATGTCGGGCTGCAGCTCTCCAACCTGCTGGGCATCCCGCAGATCCATACCGGCCATTCGCTGGGCCGGCCGAAGCGCCAACGCCTGCTCGACAGCGGCCGCAAGGAGCTGACCATCGAGCGCCAGTTCAACCTGGGGCAGCGTATCCGCGTCGAGGAAGAAGTGCTGTCGCACGCCTCGCTCATCGTCGCCAGCACACGCCAGGAAGTCACCGACCAGTACGGCATGTACCAGGTACCGGATCAGAAATACAGCGTGATCCCGCCGGGGACCGATACCTCGCTGTTCTTCCCGCCGGGTCGCAAGCCGATCCAGCCGGAAGTGACGGAGATGATCGACCGCTTCCTCAGCGAGCCCGACAAGCCGGCAGTGCTCGCCATCTGCCGACCGGACACGCGCAAGAACATCCCGGGGCTGCTCAAGGCCTATGGCGAACATCCCGAACTGCAGGCACGCGCCAACCTCATCCTCGTCGCCGGCACACGCGAGGATATCCGCCAGATGGGCGAGGCCCAGCAAAAGGTGCTCAACGACGTGCTGCTGGATATCGACCGTTACGACCTCTGGGGCAAGGTCGCCATCCCCAAGAATTGCAGCGTGGAATACATCCCCGAGCTCTACCGCCTGGTCGCGCGTCGTCGTGGCGTGTTCGTCAATCCGGCCCTGACCGAGCCTTTCGGCCTGACGCTGATCGAGGCCGCCGCCAGCGGCATCCCGTTCGTCGCCACCGAAGACGGCGGGCCGCGCGATATCGTCAGTAACTGCCACAGCGGGCACCTGGTCGACCCGCTCGACAGCGCCAGCATCGCCGAGGCGATCTTTGGCATCCTGCAAGACCGCAAGCAATGGCAGAAACTCTCCCGCAACGGCATCGCCGGTGTCCGGCGGCATTACACCTGGGATGGCCATGTCGCCAAATACCTGAAATCCGTCGGCCAGGTGTTGCACCAGTCGCGCAAGCGCATGCGGCGCGAGATGGCGCTGAGCCTGCGCCTCAAGCGCACGCCGATCCCGCTCGCGCAGAAAGCCCTGATCAGCGATATCGACAACACCTTGCTGGGCGACGAGCGCGGCTTGCGCGAACTCATCACGCTGTTGCGCAAGCACAGCGACCAGATGGCGTTCGGTATCGCCACCGGCCGCAGCATCGATAGCGCGGTGAAGATCCTGAAGAAATGGCAGGTGCCGATCCCCGATGTGCTCATCACCTCGGTCGGCAGCGAGATCCATTACTGGCCCTCGCAGCGACTCGATCTGGGCTGGAGCCACCACATCAGCTACCAGTGGCGTCGCGACGCGCTGGAAAATTTCTTCAGCGCGATACCGGGCCTGACCTTGCAGGCCGCCGAGAACCAGCGTGAATTCAAGCTCAGTTACAACGTCGACCCCGAGCAGATGCCGCCGATCAAGGAGCTGTACAAGCAGCTGCGTCAGTTAAGGCTCAAGGCCAAGCTCATCTACTCGCACGGCAGTTTCCTCGACATCCTGCCGGAGCGTGCTTCCAAGGGCCAGGCCATCCGTTACCTCGCCTACAAATGGGGCTTGTCGCTCAAGCAGTTCGTGGTCGCCGGCGATTCCGGCAACGACGAGGCCATGCTGGTGGGCGACACGCTAGGTGTCGTCGTCGGCAACCACAGCCCCGAGCTGGAATGCGTACGTGGGCTGGACCAGGTGTATTTCGCCGAGGCGCACTACGCAGCCGGCATCGTCGAGGGCTTACGCCACTATCGCTTCATTGAAGAACATCCCGAACCTGCCCAGGAGGAAACAGCCGCATGATCCAAACGCTGACCGAATTCACCGAACACCACCGGGACGCCATCTACACCCTGCTACGCCGCTATTTCGCGCTGGATCGGCAACTGTTGCTGCAATCCGACATGCGGGGCGAACTTGATGCGCTGAAAGCGCAACTGAAGCTGGACGAGGCCGCGCTCAAACCGCTGGTCGATTTCGTCACCCAGTTGCACGAGGGCGTGATGATCTCGCCCTGGGCCTATTTCACGGTGCGACCGGCAGTGGGGCAATTCGATTACCTGCGTATCCACCAGGACAACCTGATCCCTGAGCGCGTCAGCCCGGCCGAGTTCCTCATGTTCAAGGAGCAGCTCGCGCAGAACCCGCGCGCCGCCAGCAGCCTGGAGATCGATTTCGGGCCGTTCAGCCGCGAGTTCCCCAAACTGAAGGAGACGCGCTCCATCGGCCAGGGCCTGCTGTTCCTCAATCGCCAGCTGTCGAGCGGCATGTTCACGCACCCGCAGCGCGGCGCCGAGAAACTGCTGCACTTCCTCGGCGTGCATACCATCGAGGGGCAACAGATGATGTTCCTCAGCACGCCGCGCGACACCGCGACCGCCACCAGCGTGCTGCGCAGCGCTATCGATTACCTGGAATCACAGGACGAAACGACGCCGTGGACGGCGTTCGCCGACCGCTTCGCCAAGCTCGGTTTCGCGCCGGGTTGGGGCAACAATGCCGGGCGAGTGGCCGAGACCATGAACCTGCTCATGGATATCCTCGAAGCACCTTCGCCGGCCGCGCTCGAAAGCCTGCTGGCGCGCATCCCCATGATCTCGCGCATCCTCATCGTCTCGCCGCATGGCTATTTCGGCCAGGCCAACGTGCTCGGCCTGCCGGACACCGGCGGACAGGTCGTCTATATCCTCGACCAGGTACGCGCGCTGGAGAAGGAGATGCGCGAGCGTCTGCTGGAACAGGGCGTCGAAGTCATGCCCAAGATCCTGATCGGCACCCGCCTCATCCCTGATTCCGCCGGCACCACCTGCAGCCAGCGGCTGGAGAAGGTCAACGGCTGCGAGAACACCTGGATCCTGCGCGTGCCGATGCAGCGCGCCAATGGCGAGATCGTGCAGCAATGGATCTCGCGCTTCGAGATCTGGCCTTACCTGGAGGATTATTCCTACCAGCTGGAGCGCGAGGCGCTGGCCGAATTCAGCGGGCGCCCCGATCTCATCATCGGCAATTATTCCGACGGCAATCTGGTGGCTTCGTTGCTGAGCCAGCGGCTCAATGTCACGCAGTGCAACATCGCGCACGCGCTGGAAAAGACCAAGTACCTGCATTCCGACCTCTTCTGGCAGGATAGCGACGACAAATACCATTTCTCCTGCCAGTACACGGCCGACCTCATGGCCATGAACTGCGCCGACTTCATCATCACCAGCACCTACCAGGAGATCGCCGGCACCGAGCATATCGAAGGCCAGTACGAGAGCTACCGCACGTTCAGCATGCCCGGGCTATACCGTGTGATCAACGGCGTCGATATCTTCGACCCCAAGTTCAACATCGTCTCGCCCGGCGCCAATGCCGATGTCTATTTCCCCTACTCGGCGGAAGAGCGGCGACTGTCGAGCCTGTGGCCCGAGATCGAGAACATGATCTACGGCGGCGCCATGCCATCGGCGCGCGGGGTGCTCAAGGACAAGAAGAAACCGCTGATCTTCACCATGGCGCGGCTCGACCGCATCAAGAACCTGGCCGGCCTGGTCGAGTGGTATGGCCGCTCAGAAGATTTGCGCAAGCGCGCCAACCTGCTCGTGGTCGGCGGTTATGTGGACGCCAGCCAGTCGAGTGACCACGAAGAGCAGGCGCAGATCCGCCAGATGCATGCGCTGATGGACCAGTACAAGCTCGACGGCGAGATGCGCTGGCTCGGCATGCGCCTCGACAAGAACCAGTCGGGCGAGCTCTATCGCTATGTCGCAGACCGCCACAGCGTGTTCGTGCAACCAGCCCTGTTCGAAGCCTTCGGCCTGACCATCATCGAAGCCATGGCCTCGGGCTTGCCGACTTTCGCCACCTGCTACGGCGGGCCGCGCGAGATCATCCAGCACAATCGCTCCGGTTTCCACATCAACCCGAATGAAGGCGAAGCCGCGGCGGCGCTGATCAGCGATTTCTTCGATCGCTGCAAGGCCAACCCGGATGAATGGCAACGCATCTCCGACGGCGCGCTGGCGCGCGTCGCCTCGCATTACACCTGGGAGAAATATGCGCAGCGCGTGATGACGTTGTCGCGCATCTACGGCTTCTGGAAATTCGTCAGTGGGCTGGAGCGCCAGGAGACGGCGCGCTACATCGATATGTTCTATCACCTGCAGTTCAGACCGCTGGCCGAACGTATCCCCCGCTGAATCAACCATAAGGAGACCCGATGACCACCTATTTTGCAGACTTCAACCTGGCCACCCTGCGGGAGCTGATGCACCTATCCGCGCCAGCTTTCCATATCCTCATCATCCTCGTGCTGGCGGCGATCGCGTTCCGCCTCTCCCGCAGGCTGATCCGCGTTCTCAAGGAGTTCATGCTGCAGCGCGCCGAGGATAATCCGGAGGAATTCAAGCGCATCGAAACGCTGGGGCGGGTGTTCCGCTATATCACTTCGGTCGTCATCACCATCGTCGCGGGCATGCTGATCCTGAGCGAGCTCGGCATCTCCATCGCTCCGATCCTCGCCGCTGCCGGCGTCCTCGGTCTGGCCATCGGCTTTGGCGCCCAGAGTCTGGTCAAGGATTACTTCAGCGGCTTCTTTCTGCTG
>CAMLMA010000104.1 GCA_946481065.1 uncultured Nitrosomonadales bacterium | reverse complement strand
TCGACGCGGCCTCCACCCTGCGCATGGACAAGGACGCCGTCATCATCCTCGACCCTGTCAATCAGGACGTCATCGCGTCTGCACTGGCCAAAGGCGGCAAGAACTGGATCGGCGGCAACTGCACGGTCTCGCTGATGCTGATGGCGCTGGGTGGGCTATTCCGCGAGAATCTGGTCGAATGGGCCACTTCTATGACGTACCAGGCGGCTTCTGGCGCCGGCGCGCAGAACATGCGCGAGCTGTTGAAGCAGATGGGCGAGGCGCATCGTGTCGCCAACGACCTACTGGCTGACCCGGCTTCAGCGATCCTGGATATCGACCGCGAAGTCGCTGGCACCCTGCGCGACGAGCGTTTCCCAACGGCGCATTTCGGTGTGCCGCTGGCGGGCAGCCTGATCCCGTGGATCGACAAGGATCTGGGCAATGGCCAGAGCAAGGAGGAGTGGAAGGGCGGTGTTGAAACCAACAAGATCCTCGGTCGCGAAGCCAATCCAACGCCGATCGATGGCCTGTGTGTGCGCATCGGCGCCATGCGCTGCCATTCGCAGGCGCTGACCATCAAGCTCACGCGTGACGTACCACTCGACGAGCTCAACGATATCGTGGCATCGGCCAATGATTGGGTGCACCTCGTGCCCAACGAACGCGAGGCCAGCATGAAGCAGCTGACGCCAGCGGCTGTGACTGGTAGGCTGTCGGTGCCGGTCGGTCGGTTGCGCAAGATGAATATGGGGCCGAGTTATCTTTCTGCCTTCACCGTTGGTGATCAATTGCTATGGGGTGCCGCGGAGCCGCTGCGCAGGATGCTGCGTATCCTGCTGGAGCACTGATCAGGCCTGCCACTCCAGCCGGAGATAGCACTTAAATATAATGTGCGATGTGAGCTTGCAACTCTAACTATTTGATGTTAGCTTAATAAAGCCATTTAAAGTTCGATAAGGGTGGGATAGTGCATAAGTTCAAATTAAAGCAGATTTCGCTCGCGATATGCTTGGCAGCGATGCCATTCGCAGCGAATGCCGCGGGCCTGGGGAAACTGACGGTCGTCTCTGGCCTGGGAGAACCGCTTAGCGCTGAGATCGAACTGCTTTCCACCACCCCTGAAGAACTGTCTTCACTCACCGCGGCGATCGCGCCTGAAGAAGCCTATAACGTCCAGGGTGTCGAGCGAACCTCCATTCATGGCGCCATCAAGATCGATGTCTCGAAAAAGTCGGACGGTACCCCGATCCTGAAACTGACGACGCGTCAGCCCGTCAATGACCCGTTCCTCGACATGCTGATCCAGGTTGATTGGTCGACCGGGCGACTGTTGCGTGAATACACCGTTCTCCTGGATCCACCGGGTTATGCCGATCAGGCACCCGCGAATACCTCACCAGCCACCACCACAAGCATTGGAGGCACTGAAAGCGACCTGTCGAAGCTGCCGACGATGCAGCAGGAGATGCCGCTGGCAGGTGATACCGATAGCCGCAGCGGAATGAGCAGCGGCAAAAAAAAATCTGCGGGACGTAAATCTCCCGGTAGCAAGCCAGCCCAAGTCGTAGCTGAAGCAGGCGAGGCCGGGGACACGAGCGGCACGGAACACACCACAGTGCGCGGCGATACGCTCAGTGCGATCGCCACACAGAACAAGATCGAAGGCGTCAGTCTTGACCAGATGCTGGTCGGCCTTTATCGCGCCAACAAGGATGCCTTTGACGGCGCCAACATGAATCGCCTGAAAGTCGGCCAGATCATCCGCATGCCTAGTGCCGATGAGTTGCAGGCCACTTCCAGGGCCGAGGCGTCACAAGAGGTCAAGGTGCAGACTGCCGACTGGCAGGCGTATCGCAACAAACTTGCCGGTATCGTCGCAGAATCGATGCCGGCAAGCGAAGAGTCTGGCAACCAGGCGGCAGGTGGCAAGATCACCACACCCGCTGAAGACAAGGCAGCCCCTGCACAGACCGGGCCGCGTGACGTAGTCAAGCTATCCAAGAGCGATAACGCAATCGATGCCAAGGCTGGTAGCGCTAAAGCCATGCAGGAGAAGTTGAGTTCGCTGCAGGAAGAGGTCACCGCCCGTGAAAAAGGCCTGAAAGAAGCGGACGAGCGCACGGCGATGCTGGAAAAACAGATCGCTGATATGCAAAAGTTGCTGGCCGTGAAGAATCAGGCCATGGCGGAAGCGCAAAAGAGCGCTGCGGCACAGAACGAAACCAAGCCAGCCGAGCCCGCTGCCGCCCAGACGCCTGCAGCGACCGTTGCGCCTGAAGCGCCAGTTAAACCAGATGCTGCTGCCGCTCCGGCTGAAAAGCCTGCAGCGACCTCAGATGCACCGGCTAAAGACAGCAAGCCACAGGTCAAGCCCGCAAAACCAGCAGTCAACAAGCCGGCTGTCGCAGCTCCGCCTCCTGCGCCGGTTGAAGAGCCAGGCCTGTTTGACTCCTTGCTGGAGAACCCCATAATTCTCGCCGCATTGGCCGCGATCCTTGCCTTGTTCGGTGGCTGGTTCTTCATGCGCAATCGTCGAAAAAGCACACTCGATGGTTTCGAGCAGGGCATTCTGACCTCCGGCGGGCTTAAAGCCAATACGGTATTCGGCAACACCAGTGGCGGCACCGTTGACACGGGCGACACTTCGTTCCTGACCGATTTCTCGCAAAGCAGTGGCGGCATGATCGATACGCATGATGTCGACCCGATCGCCGAGGCGGAAGTCTACATGGCTTATGGCCGCGACACGCAAGCCGAGGAGATCCTCAAGGATGCGATCTCCAAGGAACCGAAGCGCTATGAACTGCATCTCAAACTGCTGGAGATATTGGCAGGCCGCAAGGATACCGGCGGTTTCGAAACGCTCGCTGGTGAGCTTTATTCGCAACTAGGTGCTACGGACCCGGTGTGGGCTAAAGTAGCCGACTTGGGACATAAGCTGGAGCCTTCCAACCCACTTTACCAAGCGAACGCCATGGCTTCCGCAGCAGCGCCTGTCGCCGCACAATCCAGTCTTGAGGCCAGTGAATTCGCCGACGCAGAAGTGATGACTGAGTCCAGCCTCGATTTCTCGCTGGATGCCGAAGCATCGACGCCAAACGCCGGATCCGGCAACGAGCAGGGCGCTACGGACCTGGATTTCGATCTTGGCATGGGCGACTCCAGTCCGGCAGAGTCCGTGGACGCAGCCTCAATGACCGAGGCATCGACTCCAGGCGACCTGTCGTCCGACACCCTCTCGATGCCAGAAGCACCTGCCAACGTCGCGTTGGACAGTGGCGCCACCATCAGTATGGATCTGAACGAACCGACCGCCGGCCTCGATTTCCAGCTCGACCTGCCCGAGCAGGCCGCTACGGGGAACGACCAGCTCGATATGGCAGACCTGGGTACGCTACCCAGCCTTGATATGGGCGACATTGAGGCCGCCAAGGTCGATGCGCCTATGGAATCACCGACTGTGCAACTGGATGTGGCTGACTTCGGCAATACCATGCCGAATCTCGAGGTGCCTACGTTCGACTTGCCTGAAGCGACGCCAGCAGCAGATACCCCAGCAGCAGACACCAAAGAAGACCAGGATCTTGAGACGATCAGCTTCGACCTACCTGAGGTCGCTGACGATGTGACCGGTAACGTCTCGCTGGCCGAAGCTGAGCAAACCATCAGCATGGATGTGCAGGATTTCGACAAGACCATGATGATTCAGCCGAGCACGGTTGAAGAGATCAGCTTCGAGTCAGCGACAGAGACTGACCAGGCGCTAGACCTGACATTCGGCGACCTTGAAACCTCCGTCGGCGACGCACAGGAAATGCCCGCTGCGCCGCAACCGGCGCTTGATCTCACCGGAATCAGCCTTGACCTCGGCGACACGGCTGCTGAATCCGCGGGCTCGCCAGCCGAACCTTTCATGGTCGACGCTGCGGCTGACATGACGGCTACGGCGGGTTCGGTACAGGATGAGTCCGAAGAGGTGAACACCAAGCTCGATCTGGTGACAGCCTACATGGAGATCGGCGATAGCGAGGGCGCGCGCGAACTGCTGGACGAGGTCATGAAAGAGGGTGGCCCGAAACAGCAAGCACGTGCCAAGGAGATCCTGGCGACGATCGCCTAGCGAGATCGTCATCGATTCCAGCCGGGCTTGATGCCCGGCTTTTTTGTTGATGCCCATACATCCTTCCATCCGCATTGTTGCCATAGTCCTGCTGGCCATCCTGCTACAGAGGTTGTCGCTGCTGCCTTTGCTGATTCTGGCAGTAGCGATGGCCTTGCTGCTCATCACCGTCCGCGCACGGATCTATCTGACGATGATGCGCCGTATGCGCTGGTTGCTGCTGGTCATGCTGTTGGTCTATGCCCTCACCACCCCTGGTGAATATTTCTCGGGCTGGCCGCTCTGGCTCGCGCCCACTCACGAGGGATTGCGTGCGGGTCTGATACAGGCATTGCGCCTGTCCGTCATGCTGGCAGGGCTTGCCTTGCTGTTGCGCCTGTCCACGCGGGAGCAGCTCGTTGTAGGATTCCTGATGCTGCTACGGCCGTTACGTCACCTGGGATTAGATACTGAGCGTTTCGCCGCCAGACTATGGTTGACGTTACACTATGTCGAGCAGCCGCAACTGGAAAAGACGCCCGCCGCAATGTTCCAACGCCTGAAGACCTTCCATCTGGATGACAACACCGAGCCGCCGATGACGATCCATCTGCATGCGCCTGCATTCGGCTGGCATGACTGGTGCATCCTGTTCCTGTTGCTCGTGGCCGGGATCGCGACCATATGAGGGTCGCCCTCGGCATCGAATATGACGGTAGCGGCTTCTGTGGCTGGCAGAGCCAGCCCAGTGGCTGTGGCGTGCAGGATCACCTGGAGTCCGCGCTTTCGCACATCGCCGGACATGCGCTGCGGGTGACAGCGGCCGGGCGTACCGATACTGGGGTCCACGCGCTCGGGCAGGTGGTGCACTTCGATACGCAGGCGGAGCGGCCAGATAGCGCGTGGGTCCGTGGGGTCAACGCATTCTTGCCCGCGTCTATACGTGTGCAATGGGCGATGCAGGTCGATGTCGCGTTCCATGCCCGTTTTTGCGCCGAGCGTCGCAGCTATACCTATTGGCTGGTCAATCAGCCCGTGGCACCAGCCATCATGGCGAGCAAGGCTGGCTGGTTCCATCATCCGCTGGACCTGACAGCCATGGCAGAAGCTGCAGCCTGTCTGCTGGGCGAACATGACTTCAGCGCATTTCGCGCGGCCGAGTGCCAGGCGAAGACACCGGTCAAACAGATGTACGAGGCGCGCGTCACCCGGCAGGGCGAGCATCTGCTATTCGATTTCAGCGCCAATGCCTTCCTGCACCATCAGGTGCGTAACATGGTCGGTGCGCTGGTCTATATCGGCAAGGGCAAATACCCGCCCAGCCACATGCGAACGCTACTGCAAAGCCGCGATCGTGCGATATCCCCGCCAACCTTCTCTGCCAGTGGCTTGTATCTGCGGGCAGTAGGCTACGATGGCAAGTGGGGGCTGCCAGAGCATCAAAGGCGGCTAGCGCTGCTACTTTGAATGTGACAGCCGGCGGGGTTTACGTTACGCTAGCCGCTTGTTTTCAAGCGCCTCATCCGCCAACTCCGAAATCATGCGAACCCGAGTCAAGATTTGCGGGATCACCCGCCCCCAGGATGCCCTGGCTGCAGTCACACAAGGCTGTGACGCCATTGGCTTGGTGTTCTACGCCCCCAGCCCACGTAACGTCAGCATCCCTCAGGCGCAAGCCATCTGCGCGGTGCTGCCGCCTTTCATCACGACCGTCGGCCTGTTTGTGGATGCCGATCCGGCCTGGATCGATCAGGTGCTGGCGGCCGTACCGCTCGATCTCCTGCAGTTCCACGGTGACGAGAGTCCCGCGGCATGTGCCCGCCATGGCCGTCCTTATATGAAGGCGGTACGCGTCAAGCCCGGCTTAAATTTGATACAATATGCGGCGGATTATGCCGCCGCGCAGGCGCTGTTGCTGGACGCATATGCGGAAGGTCAGCCCGGGGGTACCGGACAGACTTTCGACTGGGCTCTGGTTCCGGTCGATCTGCCGAAGCCGGTCGTGCTCGCCGGCGGCCTCAATGCCGACAACGTGAGTGTGGCGATTCAAAGAGTCAGGCCCTATGCGGTAGATGTCAGCGGTGGCGTAGAACGATCCAAAGGAATCAAGGATGCGGACATGATCGCCGCATTCATGCGAGGAGTGAGTGATGCAAGTTTATGATATGCCGGATG